>JAZREX010000051.1:0-40521 GCA_045661025.1 Faecousia sp.
GACCGCTTGGCCTCCGACTTGTCTGGTTGCTATGGGTGTTGCGCTGGTGGTTGCCATCAAGCTGGGAGCCAATGTGATCGCACTGGTGCTTCCGCTGGCCTTTGTTCGCCCTATTTTGCTGCTGGCTGAGTTCTTTAGAAAGAAGGGTGATTGATGGACGGAATTAAAGTTGAAGGCGCTCAAACCCTGTTTGAAATCGGTGGCGTCGCCATTACCCAAACCATTCTTTCTTTGCTTGTGGTGAATGTTCTTTTGGCTGTTGCCGGCATTTTACTGGGTCGAAAGCTGACAAAGCGCCCGGGAAAAATGCAGGTCATTACCGAAAAAGGCGTTGGTGTGCTGCGGAATCTTGTTGTGGATGTGATGGGCAAGCACAACGAAAGCTGGGTGCCGTTTATTGGTACTGTCTTCCTGTCCTCCATTTGTGGCAGCCTGATCGGCCTGACGGGCTTTCTGCGCTCTACCACGGCGGATCTGGCTGTGGTGCTGACCTGGTCGGTGATGACCAGTGTGATTATCTGGTATCAGAGCATTAAGCGCAATGGCTTTCTGGGCTGGCTCAAGGGCTTTACAGAGCCGATTGTTGTCATGACACCCATGAATATCGTTTCTGAGATCGCCCAGCTCTTCGCTATGGCATTCCGTCACTTTGGCAATGTGGCCGGCGGTGGTGTGATCACTAGTATTTTATATATGGCGCTGAGTATGGTTTCCAGCCTGGTGCTGAACTTGATTGCCGGAAGCGGTGTGGTGATCAGTTGTGTGCTGCTGGGACTGGCGGCGTTGTTGTATTTTTTGTGGAAGAAAAAGAAAAAGGCGGTATACCTGGTGTTTGGAATTATCTCCGGGGTGCTGGGGCTGTTTGGACTGCTTCAGGCCACAGGGATTCTATCCGGCGTGCCGATTCTGGCTTTGGGCATTCCCGCTGTGTTATCTGTGTATTTTGATCTGTTTTCCGGATTTGTACAGGCCTATGTGTTCAGTTTGCTGAGCATGGTGTATATTGCAGGAGCCTGTCCGCCTCCGGCAGAAGATAAAAAGGAAATGATCTAAACTGTATATGCAATAAGGAGGAAATCATTATGGAATTAGGATATTATATTATGAAAGCTGGCTGTGCCATCGGCGCAGGTTTGTGTATGGGTATCGGTGCGATTGGCCCCGGTATTGGTGAAGGTAATGCAGTTGTTAAGGCCCTGGAGGGCATGGCCCGTCACCCGGAAGCCGCCGGCAATCTCCGCAGCACTATGATCATGGGCTGTGCCATTGCCGAAACCACCGGTATTTACTCTCTGCTGATCTCTTTCTTGATTTTGTTTGCTGTGAACTAAGTTATTTCCCAGCAAATACAAGAAAGGAGCAAGGGTATGGGTTTTGAAGAATTACTGGGCGTCAATCCTTGGACAGCTCTGTTTACCTTGGGAAATACCATTGTTCTGTTTCTGGTGTTGAAAAAGTTCCTTTTCCAGCCTGTGCTGCAAATGATCCAGGACCGTCAAAAAGAAATTGATGATATGTATGCCCAGGCGGACAGCGCAAAAACATCTGCTTTGGCCATGGAAAAGGAATATGCCCAAAAGCTGGAGCATGCAGCCGCCACCGGGGAACAAATTGTAAAGGATGCGGTGGCCCGAGGTGCGCAACGGCAGGAGGAAATTGTGAGCCAGGCGAATCTGGAAGCGGACGCTTTGCGAAAAAAGGCTTCCAATGAGATCGCTATGGAGAAGAAAAAGGCCATAAATCAAGCTAAGGATGAGATTGCAGAACTTGCCATGGATATTGCAGGGAAAGTGGTGCAGAAGTCTCTGGAGGTTTCTGTCCAGAGAAAAATAGTGAACGATTTTATTGATCAACTGGGTGATGATGTATGACAGCGATCGGTGCAAACTATGGACAGGCACTATACAGTCTGGCTGTAGAGGTGGGGCAAACAGCCCAAATTTTAGACCAGTTGCAGGTGCTGCAAGAGAGTTTCTCTAAAGAACCCAGCTTTATGCGGCTGTTATCTGCTGCTAATATCAGCAAAGCAGAGCGTTGCCAAATCTTGGATGTTAGCTTTCGGGATCGGGTGCATCCTTATGTGCTCAATTTCTTGAAAATACTAACCGAGAAAGGGCATATCCGGAAATTTGAAAGCTGTGTAAAAACATATCGGCAGCAGCATTATGCGGACCAAAATATTTTGGAAGTACAGGCTGTGACCGCGGTGGAAATGACAGAGGATCAGATGCAGCGGCTGAAAGAGAAACTTTCTGCCATTACCGGTAAGTCCATCGTTCTGAATTGCCGCGTGGATGGAGCTTGCTTGGGCGGTGTGCGACTGGATTATGACGGAAAGCGGGTGGATGGCACGGTGAAAAACCGGCTGGAGGATATCGGCAAGATGTTGAAAAATACCGTGCTTTGAAAGTAGGTAGATTATGGATTTAAGACCTGAAGAAATTACGAAGATCATTCGTGAGCAAATTAAAAATTATGAAGTAAAGCTTCAGTCCAGTCAGACAGGCACTGTGATCTTGGTGGGCGACGGTATTGCCAAGGTTTCTGGTTTGGATGCTTGCATGGCTGGTGAGTTGGTAGAGTTTTCTACAGGGGCTTATGGTATGGCGCAGAACTTGGAAGAAGATACCGTTTCTGTAGTTATTCTGGGTACAGATAGTGGCATCAAGGAAGGTGATGTGGTAAAACGCACCGGAAAGGTGGTATCTGTGCCGGTAGGACAGGGACTGATCGGCCGTGTGGTCAACGCGCTGGGTGAGCCCATTGACGGAAAGGGAAATATTGAGCCTGAGGGATTTCGTCCCATTGAATGTGCTGCACCCGGTATTATCGAGAGAAAGCATGTTAGTGTACCTTTGCAGACAGGTATCAAGGCTATTGATGCCATGATTCCCATTGGAAGAGGACAAAGAGAACTGATCATTGGCGACCGCCAAACCGGTAAGACAACGATTGCGACAGATGCGATTCTAAACCAGAAAGGCAAGAATGTGATCTGTATTTATGTAGCCATCGGACAAAAGCGTTCTACAGTTGCCCAGATCGTAAATTCTTTGACTTTGGGTGGTGCGATGGATTATACCATTGTAGTGTCTGCAACAGCATCGGAACTTGGGCCTATGCAGTATATTGCTCCTTATTCCGGCTGTGCTATGGGTGAGCATTTTATGCACCAGGGCAAGGATGTGCTGGTAATTTACGATGATCTGAGTAAGCACGCTGTAGCATATCGTGCTATCTCTTTGCTGATTCGTCGTCCGCCCGGCCGTGAGGCATATCCCGGTGATGTATTTTATCTCCATTCCCGGCTTTTGGAGCGGGCGGCGCAGCTATCTGACGAATTGGGTGGCGGCAGCTTGACAGCCCTTCCCATTATTGAAACCCAGGCAGGCGATGTTTCTGCCTATATCCCCACCAATGTGATTTCTATTACAGACGGACAGATATTTCTGGAAACAGAGCTGTTTAACGCAGGTATTATGCCGGCAGTGAACCCAGGTATTTCTGTTTCCCGTGTTGGCGGCGATGCACAGATCAAGGCTATGAAAAAGGTGGCAGGTTCTTTGAAGCTGCTCTACTCCCAGTATCGGGAACTGCAGAGCTTTGCCCAGTTTGGATCTGATCTGGATAGCGACACTAAGGCAAGACTTGCTTTGGGCGAGCGGATCGTGGCGGTGTTGAAACAGAAGAACAATGCCCCGGTGGATGTAGTGCAGCAGGTGTGTATTTTGTACTGTGTCATCAATGGCTATTTAAAAGATATCCCAGTAGAGGATATCGGGGAGTTTGAAAAGCGTCTGGAAGATTGGATGGATAACCGTTACGGGGATGTTCTGGATGAAATTCGCAATACCGGAAAGTTAGAGCCGGAAACAGAAGAAAAGCTGAACAGAGCAATCGAAGGTCTATTACGGCAGTTTCAAGTAGCGCAGTAAGAAAGGAGGCAAAACATGGCTGGCGTTTCCACAAAAGAAATTAAGACCAGGATTCGTAGTATGGAATCCACAAAGCAGATCACAAAGGCCATGGAAATGGTAGCAGCCTCCAAGCTTCGCCACGCCCAAGCGCAGGCGATATCGTCTCGGCCTTATTTTGAGATCTTATTTTCTACAATCCATGAGATCGTGGATTCCAATCAGGATTTCTCCTCACCATATTTGACCAAGGCCTCTGGCAACAAAGCTGCTTTTATTGTGATTGCCGGTGACAGAGGTTTGGCTGGTGGCTATAACAGCAATGTTTTAAAATTGGCAATTGAGCAAATGGAGGGTACAGAATCGGTGGTGCTGCCTGTTGGCAGAAAGACTGCGGAATTTTTTGCAGCCCGGCAGATCCCTATGCTGACAGATCAGTATGCCTTGGCGCAAGATGTTACATTAGGTGATTGCTTCACCGTGGCGAAGGATTTGTGCCGTCGGTATTTGGCAGGGGAGTTCCAGGAAATTCACCTTGTCTATACCAATTTTGTGTCTGTGTTGGAACAAACCCCTAGTTCTTTGCAGTTGCTTCCGTTGTTGCATTCAGCGGAATCAACGGGGCGTGGGCAGTCAGAGATCCTCTATGAACCGGATTGTGTATCTGTATTTGATACCATCGTTCCGGAATATTTGGGAGGCGTTTTGTATGGCGCGCTTTGCGAAAGTCGGGCTTCTGAGCAAGCGGCCCGACGGACGGCTATGGATGCGGCCACCCAAAATGCCCAGGAAATGATTGCGGATCTTCGCTTAAGATTTAACCAGGCGCGTCAAGCGGCGATTACTCAAGAAATTACAGAAATTGTGGCGGGTTCGTAAGGAGTGGAAAAGATGGAGAATTTGAAAGGAACAGTGATTCAGGTCATGGGCCCTGTTCTGGATATTCGCTTTGCAGATGGGTGTTTGCCGGATCTGCTGAATGCCATTGAAGTGCCCAACGGGGACAATGTGATCGTGGCAGAGGTGGCCCAGCATATTGGGGATAATGTGGTGCGTTGTATCGCGATGAGTTCTACCGATGGTCTATGCCGTGGAGTAGAGGCTGTGGATACCGGTGCACCCATTTCTGTGCCGGTGGGCGAGGAGTGCCTTGGCAGAGTGTTTAATCTGTTGGGTCAGCCTATTGATAACAAAGCGGAGGCACAAACCGAGGATCGTTGGCCCATTCATCGACCTGCTCCTGCCTATGAGGACCAGCAACCGGCGACAGAACTTCTGGAAACCGGTATCAAGGTCATCGACTTGATCTGCCCCTATGCAAAGGGTGGTAAGATCGGTTTGTTTGGCGGCGCAGGTGTTGGCAAAACGGTCTTGATCCAGGAACTGATTTATAATATTGCTACTGCCCACAACGGTTACTCTGTATTTACCGGCGTGGGAGAGCGTACCCGTGAGGGTAACGACTTATACAATGAAATGACGGAGTCTGGAGTCATCAACAAAACTGCCATGGTGTTCGGTCAGATGAATGAGCCTCCCGGAGCCCGTATGCGGGTAGCATTGTCCGGTTTGACCATGGCTGAGTATTTCCGGGATGAGAAGCATCAGGATGTGCTGTTGTTTATTGATAATATCTTCCGTTTTACCCAAGCAGGTTCGGAGGTATCTGCCCTTTTGGGGCGTATGCCCTCTGCGGTGGGTTATCAGCCCACCTTGGCAACGGAAATGGGTGCGCTCCAAGAGCGGATCACCTCCACCAAGGATGGTTCTATCACCTCTGTCCAGGCGGTCTATGTGCCTGCGGATGACTTGTCAGACCCTGCACCTGCCACCACCTTTGCCCACTTGGATGCCACTACAGTGCTTGACCGTGGCATTGCTTCTTTGGGTATTTATCCCGCTGTGGATCCTTTGGATTCTACATCCCGGATTTTGTCTCCCTCCATTGTGGGCCGGGCCCACTATGAAACTGCCCGGGATGTGCAGAGTATCTTGCAGCGGTATAAGGAACTGCAGGATATTATTGCCATTATGGGTATGGACGAATTAAGTGAGGAAGACAAGCTGGTGGTAAACCGGGCACGTAAAGTGCAGCGTTTCCTGTCTCAGCCTTTCCATGTGGCAGAGCAATTTACAGGCTATCAAGGCAAATATGTGCCTTTGAAAGAAACTATTCGCAGTTTCCAAGAGATTATCGACGGCAAGCACGACCAGATCCCAGAATCTTACTTCCTTTTTGCTGGTTCTATTGATGAAGTGGTGGAAAAATGGAAGGGTGAGCAAAAATGAAAGCATTCTCCTTAAAAATCGTAACGCCGGACGGCATCCATTTTGACGGATTGGCGGAATCTTTGACTGTGCGTACCACCACAGGTGATATGGGGATTTTAGCAGGCCATGTAAATTGCGTTGCGCCTCTGGGTATGGGAATGGCAACGGTGATGACACAAAATGGCAAACGCTATGCAGCCTGTATCGGTGGCATGGTGTCGGTGGTGGGGGGAAAGGTAACTTTAGTACCTACTACTTTTGAATGGTCGGAAGAGATCGATTTGGAACGGGCAAAGAAGTCTCACATCCGGGCAGAGACAGTGCTATCTGATGTTGATGCTACGGATATGCAGATTCTTTTGGCCCAGGCCAGACTGAAACGGGCACTGGTTCGCAAAGGTGTTGCGAGCTTCCGAGCAAAATAATAAATTCCCTATGTACCGAACTTGGTACATAGGGAATTTTTACTTTTCAAAAATGATCCGTTGGGTTTTCCCCAGGCCGCCGGGGCCGGGGGCGTCCTCGCAGAACAAACTGTAGAGGTCTTCACATCTGGTTTCCAGGGTTTGATAGGTGTGAGTTGTGATTTCTCCTACATTGATGAAGAAGTTTTGTTTCTTCACAGCAGACAGCAAGCTACGGCCGGTGGGATTAAAAGCCAAAACCCGACAGTAGGGGGCAGGGGAGTCCATATCTTTTGCAGTGATTCCCAAAAAGGCGCACATCAGCATCCGGTCGATGCGGCTGCGGGTGTAACGCTTGGATTTGGTGGCGGCAGCAATCTCCTCCAGGCAGCTACAGGAACGGGCACTCCGCATCAGCTTTCGCCACAAGCCTTCACTGCCATAGGGAAGTGCTTCGAATTCTGCATCAGTCATCCAACGCAGTTTCCCTAATATGGCGCGTTGTCCCGCGAAAAGGGTATGGCGGGGAGCGGTTTGGAAGATATCAAAGGCTGCTTTGGGTACATAGATTTGCCACGGTGCGCCGTCGTCCATTGCTTTTCGTAGAGCGGTAGCAGAGGGGTTTTCTAAGTCCGGGGTCGTATCATGGTAGCAACCTTCCCGCAAAACAGGTAGAATTTCCAGGGGGCTTTTTTGCTGTAATATGGCCTTGCAGTATTCTGTGGCCAGAATGTTATTTGGTTTTTGCAGCAGATCGGCATCACAGCCCATAGATTCCAGTGCTTGTTGCCGGGCAGCCGGAAAGCTGATACCGGTATCCAAAGCATCTTTCAGACGCTGGGTAAATTCCGGTTGACGCATAGCCTTTGCGACTTTCAAAAGGGCATCGGGATCCTCGTTTTCTGCGCCGAAGCATAGATGGGTACAAATTCGGGAAAGAATAGATATACCGGCCTGGGCGAAACCTTCTGCAGAGGATAATGCCGCAGTAACCGGAAGTTCCAGAACCAGATCTGCACCGCAAGAAAGGGCAGCTTTGGCACGGTATTCCTTGGGGAAGACAGCCGGCGTGCCCCGCTGAACAAAATTTCCACTCATCAGGCACACAATGGCGCAGTCCGGCCCAAAGCGCTGCTTTATCCGGTCGATTTGCTTTTTATGTCCGTTGTGAAAGGGGTTGTATTCGCAAATAATACCGACGACCATCAAAAAACACGCTCCTTTGTAAAAAATTTCCGTTTTAGGGGTTGAGAAATTTCAACTTTTATTATAGAATAAACCTAGCTATGGTTATATTATCATAAATCAAAAGAAAATCAATTTATTTTAGGAGGAAGATTCCAATGAATGTTTTGGTTATCAATGCCGGCAGCTCCAGCTTGAAGTATCAGCTGATGAATCCGGAGACTGGTGATGTAGCTGCCAAGGGTTTGTGCGAGCGTATTTACATCGATGGCCGTCTGACACACAAGGTTGGCGACAAGAAGGTAGAGAAAGATATTGCTATGCCTACCCATTCTGAGGCGATCCAGGCTGTTCTTCAGATCCTGGTGGATCCTGTAGACGGTGTGATCAAGGATGTTAGCGAGATCGATGCTGTTGGCCATCGTGTGCTGCATGGTGGCATGGAATTCTCTGATTCCTGCATTATTAATGACGATGTTATCAAGGCTATCGAAAAGTGCATCCCCCTGGGCCCTCTGCACAATCCTGCTAACCTTATGGGTATCCGCGCTTGCCAGGCTGTTATGCCCGGCACACCTCAGGTCGCTGTGTTTGACACTGCATTCCACATGACCATGCCTCCTAAGGCTTACCGTTATGCGATCCCCACCGAGTACTACGAAAACGACGATATCCGTCGCTATGGCTTCCACGGCACCAGCCACAAGTATATTGCCCGTCGGGCTGCTGCTTTGGTGGGCAAGGAGAACTTCAAGATGGTCAACTGCCATCTGGGTAACGGCTCCTCCATGTCCGCTGTGAAGGACGGCAAGTGCATGGACACTACTATGGGTCTGTCTCCTTTGGCAGGTGTACCTATGGGTACCCGCTCCGGTGATATTGACGCATGTGTTGTACAGTTTATCTGCAACAAGTACAACATGAGCGTTGATGAGTGCCTGAACATGCTCAACAAGAAGTCCGGCGTGCTTGCTCTTTCCAACGGACTGTCCTCCGACTTCCGTGATCTGGAGAGCGGCGCAGCAGAAGGCAATGAGGCTTGCCAGTTGGCTCTGGAGAAGTTCTACTACGAGGTTGCTAAGTATGTAGGCGCTTATGCTGCAGCTCTCAACGGCATTGATGTGCTGACCTTTACTGCCGGTGTTGGCGAAAATGGCTGCTCCACCCGCCAGGGCGTCTGTGACTATCTGGAGTTTATGGGTGTGAAGCTGGATCCTGAGAAGAACAAGGTTCGCGGTAAGGAAATGCTGATCTCCACCCCTGATTCCAAGGTTCAGGTTTGGGTCATTCCCACCAATGAAGAACTGATGATTGCCCAGGATACCGCTGAGCTGGTTAACGCAGCAAAATAATCAATTTGCACAAAAGACTCCGTAACACCATGGTGTTACGGAGTCTTGTTTTGTCGTTTAATGTCCTTGTAACAAGGACGTTTGCACACAAAAATAGAGAATAAAAAGTCTGAATATTCTTATAAATGAAAAAACATACAGATGGTAATTAAAATATACACGTTATATACATAAAAACAAATTCAATGTGAATATACGAGTTGTCCACGATACGCGGATTTGTGTCTGCCAATGTGACAAATTATCCAAAATGTGCCAAGTTTGTATTGGATCCGGATAAGTTTGATTATATAAAAGTCACAAAAGTGTATCAATTTACCGTGCTAAATTAGCACAAATTCGGGAAAGTGCACAATTGCAATTTCATAGGAGTTTGTGTATAATTAACAAATAACGCTTTTAGAGCGATTGAAATGATAAATTGGCAATCTGTACTCGGTGGGATCATACGCCGCAGGTACAGCACATAGAACAATGAAGCTGTTATTGATAATGAAGCATTGGTTGTGTAGGTTGCGAGAAAGGAAACAATTATGAACACAAAGACCTTGATGTATATCTTAAAACGCATCGTTTTGGCTTTGCTTACGGTTTGGGTCGTGATTACGATCACCTTCTTTGTTGCCCGCGCCGTTCCCGGTGGCCCCTTCGCCAGTGAGAAAGCCATCACCCCCGCTGCCAAGGCTGCTTTGGAAGCCAAGTATGGCTTGGATAAGCCTTTAATGGAGCAGTATAAGACCTATTTGAAGGACATCGTGACAGAGTTTGATTTCGGTCCTTCCTTGAAGAACCGCGGCCGTGATGTTATCGATGTGATCACAGACGGCATGAAAACCTCTGCCAAGTTGGGTCTGTACGCTGCCGGTATTGCGCTGGTGGTCGGTGTGGTTCTAGGTGCTGTGGCAGCGCTGCGTCGTAACAAGCTGATCGATAGGGTAGTAATGGTCTTCACTACTGCCTGTATCTCCATGCCCTCCTTTATTATGGGCACATTATTATTGATCCTTTTTGCTATCGTATGGAGGATCCTGCCGGCTAACGGCAACGCTGCAGGCGGTCTGATCCTGCCGATCGTAACTTTGTCTTTGTCTCCTATGGCAAATATCACCCGCTTGACCCGTTCTTCCATGCTGGATGTTTTGGGTCAGGACTACATCCGTACTGCTAAGGCTAAGGGCGTTTCCAGCGTCAAGATCATCTTCGGTCATGCGCTGAAGAACGCGCTGATTCCTGTTATCACTTATTTTGGACCTATGCTAGCATACATTGTTACCGGTTCTTTGGTGGTGGAGCAGATCTTTGCTGTCCCCGGCATTGGCCGTGCCTTTGTCAGCAGTATCACCGACCGGGACTATCCCATGATCATGGGTACTACCATTGTGTTGGCATCTTTGATCGTCATTATGAATATGGTTAGCGATATACTGTATAAGGTCGTTGACCCCAGAATTACACTTGAGTAAAGGAGTTCCATCCATGGAGTTAAAAAAAGCACCCAAGTTATCCATGCATGTAAACATGGATGATTTCCTAACTGCTACTGATGCAGAAAAAGAATATATGGTGCAGATGCGTCCTTCCACCACTTTTTTTAAAGACGGTGTGAAGCGCCTGCTGAAAAATAAAGTTGCAACAGTTAGTTTTATTCTGATTGTACTGATCACACTTTCTGCAATTTTCCTGCCCATGTTCTGGCCCTATGCCTATGATACACAACTGGGCATCACCCCTGGTAAGCCTGTAGACGGTTCTTATGCAAACCTGGCCCCCTTTGAGTATGGCAAGACAGAACTGAAGCGCATTGAAGCCGGTGAAGAGATCTTTCCCCATGTGTTTGGCACGGATGCTGCCGGACGAGACTACTTTATCCGTGTAGTTTACGGCACCCGTATTTCTCTGGCAGTTGGCTTCTTCGCCAGTTTGATCGTTTTGGTCATCGGTATGGTGATGGGCTCTCTGGCCGGCTACTGCGGCGGTAAGGTAGATATGGTCATCATGCGTATTGTGGATATCATCTACTCTCTGCCGGATATGCTGATGGTTATTTTGCTGTCGGCTGTACTGCGTACTGCCCTGGAAGCAATCATTGCAGGCACTGTGCTGGAGAAGTTAGGTGCCAATATGATCAGTCTGTTCTTGGTGTTTGCACTTCTGTACTGGGTTTCCATGGCACGACAGATTCGTGGCCAGATTCTGTCTTTGAAGGAGCAGGAGTATGTACTGGCAGCCCGGGCTTCTGGCGCTAAGGGTAAATGGATCATCATTAAGCACTTGATCCCCAACAGTATCAGTGTGGTAATTATCTCCACTGCTTTGCAGATCCCCAGTGCAATCTTTACAGAAAGTTATCTGTCTTTCCTGGGTCTGGGTGTGAATGCTCCCATGCCCTCTCTGGGTTCTTTGGCATCCGATGCCCTCAACGGTATTAATTCTTATACTTACCGTCTTGTGATCCCTGCCATTGTGATCAGCTTGATCGTTCTGTCGCTGAACCTGTTCGGCGACGGCTTGCGTGATGCATTTGATCCCAAACTTAACAGTTAAGAAAGGAGTGTATGACAATGCCTCTTCTTGAAGTAAATGATCTGCATACCTCCTTTTTCACCGATGCCGGTGAGGTAAAGGCCGTTAACGGCGTGTCCTTTAACTTAGAGCGCGGCAAGGTACTTGGCATCGTGGGTGAGTCCGGTTCCGGTAAATCTGTTACCGCTTATTCCATTATGCAGATTCTGGCCTCTACTGGCAAGATCGTTTCCGGCTCTATCAAGCTGGACGGTCAGGAATTGGTAGGTGCTGGGGAAAAGGTTATGAAGACTGTTCGCGGTAACAAGGTGTCTATCATCTTCCAGGATCCTATGACATCCTTGAACCCCACTTATACAATTGGCCATCAGTTGATGGAAGCAATTACCCTGCATACAAACAGAAATAAAAAGCAGGCCTATGACCGGGCTGTGGAAATGCTCCGTTTGGTCAACATCAATGAGCCTGAAAAGCGCATGCAGCAGTATCCCTTTGAGTTCTCCGGCGGTATGCGCCAGCGTATTATGATCGCAATGGCTCTGGCCTGCGAGCCTGATATTCTGATCGCCGACGAGCCAACCACTGCATTGGATGTAACCATCCAGGCACAGATCCTGGAGCTGATGAAGTCTTTGCAGGAAGAGCTGGGTATGGCAATTATCATGATCACCCACGATCTGGGTGTTGTAGCCCAGCTGTGTGATGAAGTAATCGTTATGTACGCCGGCTCCATCTGTGAGCAGGGCACTGCTGACGAGATCTTCTATAACCCCAGACACGAGTACACAAAGGGCTTGATGCGTTCTATTCCCACTGCGGATACTGCTGGCACAAAGTTGCAGCCAATCACTGGTACTCCTATCGACCTGCTGAACATGCCTGCAGGCTGTCCCTTTGCACCTCGCTGCGATGCAGCTATGAAGATCTGTCTGAAGGAGCGCTGTGAGCGCATGCAGATCAACGAAGATCATGCAGCCGCATGCTGGATGAATGTAAAAAAAGGTCTTGAAGACGGAAGTGTTTGCGCTGAGGAGGTGACGACCGGTGAGTGAGATCTTACAGCAGCCCTTGCTGGAAGTCAAGGACCTGAAGCAGCATTTTAATATCAATATGGGCGCCTTTAAAACCAAGCCTTTGAAGGCTGTGGACGGCGTTTCTTTCTCCATCAATAAAGGTGAGACCCTAGGCTTGGTTGGTGAGTCGGGTTGTGGTAAGACCACCGTTGGCCGCACCCTTCTGCATCTGTATAAGCCTACTTCCGGTGAGATTTGGTACAACGGCAAGCAGATCGTGACCAAGCAGGATATCCAGCAGTTCCGCAAGAAGGCAACCATGGTTTTCCAGGATCCCTATTCCTCTTTGAACCCCCGTATGACCGTTGCTGATATTATTGGCGAGCCTTTGGATGTACATAAGCTCTATGCTTCTAAGGCAGAACGGCAGGAGCGTATCTTAGAGCTGATGGCCCATGTGGGTCTGAACTCCGAGCACGCAGCCCGCTACGCTCACGAATTCTCTGGCGGTCAGCGTCAAAGAATCGGCATCGCCCGTGCTTTGGCCGTGAATCCTGACTTTATCGTCTGTGACGAGCCCGTTTCCGCATTGGATGTTTCCATCCAGGCACAGGTCATCAACATGTTCGACGAACTGCAGGATCAGTTGGGGCTGACCTATCTGTTTATCGCCCATGACCTGTTGGTGGTCCGTCACATTTCTGACCGGATCGCGGTAATGTATCTGGGCAAGATGGTGGAGTTGGCAGATGCCAAGACCATTTATGAGCGTCCTTTGCATCCGTATTCCAAGTCCTTGCTTTGCGCCGTGGCTGTGCCCGATCCCAAGATCGCCCGGGCAAACCAGCGTATTATGCTGGAAGGCGACATCCCCAGCCCCCTCAATGCCCCCTCCGGCTGCCCCTTCCGCACCCGTTGCCCCCATGCAACCGAACAGTGCGCAATGGAAATGCCTGAGTTTAAAGAGGTGGAGAAGGGCCATTTCGTAGCTTGCCACCGTGTGGCAGAGGTCAACTGAGTTTGACCGCATAATCTTTTGACAATATGTATGGGGTAAGCGTGTATTCACGAATGCCTGGCGTATTGTATATAAACAAGCAGATCTTTTGGTCTGTAAAAAATGAAAGGAAGTATCCAATATGAAGAAGATCCTTGCATTGGTGCTGGCTCTGGTTATGTGCCTGTCCTTGATCGCTTGTGGCGAAACCAAGGCTCCCAATACCGACGAAGTCAAGAGCACCGAACTGTCCGTTTGTCTGGCTTCTGAGCCTGACACCCTGGACCCCGCACTGAACTCTGCCGTTGATGGCGCAACCATGGTTTCCCATCTGTTCTCCGGTCTGGCCAAGTGGGCTCAGAACGAAGAAGGTGCTCTGGTAATCGTGGCTGATGCTGTTGAGGAGTTGGTTGAGGGTGTTGCCAACGAAGATGGCACCGTCACTTACACCTACACTCTGCGCGACGGCATGAAGTGGTCTGACGGTAAGGCTGTTACCGCTGCCGACTTCGCATTCGCATGGAACCGTGCTGCTTCCCCCGCTCTGTCCGCTGACTACAACTACATGTTCGATGTAGTTAAGGGCTACGCTGAGATGTGGGAGACCAAGGAGACCGGTGAGATGGACGAAGAGGGCAACCCCATTGAAGAGTTCGTTAACCCCGATGCCAAGCTGGCTGTTGAGGCAGTTGACGAGAAGACTCTGACTGTTACCCTGAACAATGCTGTTGCTTACTGGAACGAGCTGCTGGCATTCCCTGTTTACTTCCCCGTTCGTGAGGACGTGGTTGCTAACGAGGGCTGGGCAACTTCCCCCGAGACCTATGTCTGTAACGGTGCTTACACCATGGCTGCATGGGAGCACGATAGCCTGATCACCCTGCAGAAGAACCCCAACTATGTTGATGCAGCTACCGTTAAGCTGGACACTCTGAAGTGCTACCTGTCTGACGATGCTAACAACATGCTGACCAACTTCGAGAACGGCGACTGGCTGATGATCGACGACGTTCCCACCAATGAAATGGCTGCTCTGAAGGAGAAGTATCCTGACGAATACAAAGTTGTGGGTCAGATCGGTACCTACTATGTTAACTGGAATGTGAACGAGAACATTCTGCCTGAGGGCAACACCCTGACCGGTGTTGAGGCTGAGCAGGCTAAGGCTGAGATCCGTGCTGCTCTGGGTCTGCTGTTCGACCGTGACTACATCTGTGTAGAGATCGGCCAGGCTGGCCAGGTTGCCGCTTCCTCCTTCGTTGCTATGGGCATGACTGAGCCCGATGGCTCCGAGTTCTACAAGAACGCTGGCTCCAGCGAAGACTACATCGGCTACTACGATGCAGCTGCTGTTGAGGAGAACTTCAATGCTGCTGTTGAGACTCTGAAGAAGTACTACGAGTTCGACGGTGAGAAGTTCACTAACTTCCCCGCCATCACCTACCTGTACAACACCAATGACGGCCATAAGGCTATCGGTGAGTACCTGGCTGGCGCTCTGTCCGCTGTTGGCATCACCATGAACCTGGAGAACCAGGAGTGGAACACCTTCCTGAACACCCGTAAGAACGGTGAGTACTCCGTGGCTCGTAACGGCTGGCTGGCTGACTACAATGACCCCATCTGCTTCCTGGATATGTGGACTACCGTTTCCGGTAACAACGACGTCCAGTTTGGCAAGGGCGATCACGCTGGTCTGGCTATGTACAACCTGGACCTGACCGGCCTGGGCTACGATGTTAAGGTTGAGAACGGCACTTGGGCTGAGACCTACGACGTTCTGATCGCTACCATCAAGTCTGAGACTGACAACGCTAAGCGTTATGAGATGATGCACATCGCTGAGGACATCCTGATGAGCACCGGTTGTATCGTACCTCTGTACTACTACACCGATATCTTCATGATCGACGACTCTATCGATGGCTTCTTCTGCAACCCCCTGGGTTACAAGTACTTCATGTACTGCGAAACCAAGTAATTAAGCTTCTATAGCGAAATTACGAACATATATTTTTGGGGCTTGCTGCCTATGGCAGCAACCCCTTTCTTTATATGTTGAGCACCCGGCAAAGCCATTGGCTTTGCCGGGTGCTTAGCTGTTGAAATATTATTTTTTATATGCCAATCCTTTTAGCCAGGAAATGTCCTCTTTGGTAATTATCTGTAGCAGTACCAAGGATGTAAACAACAATAGCAGATACCCACCTGCGCAGAGTATGGGATTTGGAATTAATCCTGCGATCCATATGGATGCAACTGTGGCCAGTAATGTCAATATTGCGTGTTTTATTTCCAGTATAGGCCCGGTAATGGTTAGAAGCCGTCGCAAACTTAGAACAAAATTGATTACATGCGTAATGAGAAAACTAAGAAAATACCCATCCATGCCGTATTTGGGAAGTAAAAAATACAGAAAAATAACATCCATGCCAGAGGTGAGGATGTTATACCGGACACAAGCACTTTGTTGTCCCAGTCCTTTGGTCATGGCATCTACTAAGGCATCGCAATATAACAGAGGAACTAACAGGGCATATCGCTTCAGGACGATCCCAGCTTCTTGGTTTTGGTATAATGTACTGGTTAAGGGTGTGCCTACGAGTAGAAAAAAGCCCAGAAAAAAGCACCCATACAGCCACACGGTTTTTAGGGACCGTTTGGCTAAATAGCGGATTCTTGTATCACTTCCGGCAGCATGACACCGGGCCAGCTCCGGGATCAAAAGCTCTGCCAATCCATAAATAATGGCTGCGGGAAACATCATAACCGGGAATACCATACCGCATACAACGCCAAATGCCGCTAATGGGGATAGAACGCCTGTATATAAGGCCAGGCGTTTTGGCACCATGAGATTTTCTGTGGTTGAAATGCCTGCTTTTACATCATCTGCCAGAGCCAAGGGGAGGGCAATGGCAAACAAACGATTTCTTAGAGGAATAGGAGGACCAATTTGGGCTTTTTCCCGATGTCTAAGAACCATAAGACACACAAGGGTTAAACAGGCGCCGACACCGCTGCCGAATATAATGCTTTGACAGGCCTTTGCAGGGTCGTTCCCTGCCCATAGGGTCAACGCAAGTATGGTAACACCCATAGAACACAACTGCTCTGCAACCTCTACCGCAACCAGTGTGCTGATTCGGTTAGCTGCGGTAAAGTATCCACTCATCACCCCACACAGACAAATAACGGGGATCATACCGGCATAGAGGCGAATGGCGGGGGTGGTGTCTGGGTTTCCGATCCAGAGTCTGGATAATGTTGGTGCTAAGTAATATAAGCTGATGCTAATACAACCACTGATTAAAATACTATATAAATAACAGGCGGATAATACCCTGGCCACATTTTGGGGGCGGCGTTTTCCCAGTTCCTGGGCAGTTAAGTACATAGTAGCAGTTCGTGCCCCTGCCATGGCGGCGGTGATGGCCAAAGCGCCTACGGACAGTACCAGCTGTAGTAGACCCACCCCGGCAGCGCCAATTCTTCCGCTGATATAGACCTGAAATCCGGTGGACACCAGCCGCAGCAGTAGGTTCACCCCTGTAAGAAGTAAGGCGCTGTAAAAAATCGGTAGTTTTTTGGACAAAGGAAATCCCCCCTTGTCCCATTGTATGGAGACAAGGGGGGAGATATGTGCTTATTGTCCGTTGATATATCGGCAATGGACGGTCAGGGGACAGCCCTCACACTTGGGGCTTCGGGCAATACAGGTATCCCGTCCGAACAGGACGATGCGGTGGCAGAAATCAGAACTTTCCTCCGGGGGTAAGATCTTTCTAAGCTGCCTTTCTACTTTCTCTGGGTCTTTACCTTGAGATAGTCCCAGCCGTTCGCAAATGCGAATACAATGGGTATCGCAGACAATGCTTCCTGGGCGATTGTACAGATCTCCCAACAGCAGGTTTGCAGTTTTGCGGCCCACACCGGGGAGCTTCAACAGATCCTCCATGGTGTCCGGTACTTTCCCACCGTATTGGGTTAGCAGCATCTGGCAGGCAAGGACAATATCCTTTGCTTTTTGCCGATAGAAACCGCAGGAATGAATGTAATTTTCTACATCCGGGATCGCTGCATTAGCCATTGCTTCCAGGGTAGGATAGGCTGCAAATAGGGCAGGGGTCACCAGGTTTACCCGGGAATCGGTGCATTGGGCAGACAGACGTACTGCGATCATCAACTCGTAATCTTTTTCATATTGCAAGGCGCACAGGGCCTGTGGATATTCCTTTTTTAACAGGGCAATGATGCTCTCTACTTTTTCATTCATAACATTCCCTCCGACGCCATTTTATCATAGCGGGAGGAATTTGCAAAGCTTAAATTTCTTCCTCATCACATTCCTGTTGAGCAGTCAGTGCGGATATTTCGTATGCAGTATGCTCTACAGGGCCGTCTTCGGTAAGTTTGGTATAGATGCGGCTTTGAAGCCGTCCCTGAATGGAAATGGTGTCCCCGGTGTGGCAAGAAGATAATATTTGCGCAGTCCGCCCCCAGAGGATACAGGGCAGATAGTCCGACCGGTGGAAGGGGCGTTTTACTGCCAACATAATGTCGCAGATATCTCGTCCCAGGGGCGTGCGCCGTAAATTGGGATCTCGGCATAATGTACCGGTAAGACAAACCTGGTTTTCTGGCTGCGCATCTTCTACAGTTATGCTGGATGCATAAACAAAGATCAATAAGTGCCGCGCGCCATCTTGGCGTTGATTGTAGGAGCGGATCTGGCCGGTCACTGTAATCATGCTTCCGGCTGTGGGATCCACAGTATCCAGAAGATTCTTTTCGATCACAACCGGCAAAATATCCACCGCACCGGAGAGTCTTTCCACCTCCAAGGAAAACCGATAGAACTGTCGTCCATGGTTTTCGTGGGAAAATTTGGGGAGTTCTACCATAGTGCCCCGCAGGATAATGTTATTCGTATGTTCCATAGTACCACCTCAACTTCAGTTGTATGGAACATTCTATGTTTAGAATAAAAAAACAGAACGCAGAGCTGCAACACAGCTCTGCGTTTGCGTTTATTTCCGTTTTTTCTTTTGAACGGGCTTTCCTGCCGGCTTGCGGCTGGAGGATCTTTTAGCCTGTGGCTTCTTAGGAGGGGCTTTTCTCGGTGGTGTACTGGGTTTGCCCTGGCGCGGGGGAACTGCCCGAATCAAACATTTTGGCCCGGAACCAATCAGATCCTCCCGGTGGGCTTTTAACAAAGCCTCCCGTACTAGATAGTAGTTTTTGGGATTCCGGTATTGGATCAGCGCCCGCTGCATGGCCTTTTCGTGAGGATCAGTGGGTACATAGACCTTATCCATGGTCCGAGGATCTAGACCTGTGTAGTACATCACAGAGGAGAGGGTAGAGGGTGTGGGGTAGAAGTCCTGCACCTGCTCTGGGTTATATCCCATTTCCCGGATATACTCTGCCAGCTCAATGGCATCTTTTAAGGTAGAACCGGGGTGGCTGGACATAAGATAGGGCACTAAGAATTGGTTCATACCGTATTGCTTATTCAGGGCAAAATACTTATCTACAAAGCGGTTGTATACTGCATTTCTGGGTTTTCCCATCCGGGCAAGGACAGAATCGGATACATGCTCCGGCGCAACCTTCAGCTGACCGGAGATGTGGTACTGCACCAGCTCCTTAAAGAAAGTATCCTTTTTGTCAGCAAGCAGATAATCGAAACGGATACCACTGCGGACAAATACCTTTTTTACCCCGGGAAGCTTTGGCAGCTTTCGCAGCAGGGCAATATAGTCGGCGTGATCGACTTTCATATTCTTGCAGGGGGTGGGGTACAGACATTGCCGGTGTGCACACGCGCCTTTTGTCAGCTGCTTTTCGCAGGCCGGATGACGAAAGTTTGCAGTAGGACCGCCGACATCGTGGATATAGCCTTTGAAATTAGCCTGCTTTGTCATGCACTCTGCTTCCTGAAGGATGGATTCGTGGGAACGGGTCTGAATAATTCTGCCCTGGTGGAATGTCAGGGCGCAGAAAGAACATGCGCCGAAACAACCCCGATTGTTCACCAGGCTGAACTGCACTTCCTCAATGGCGGGAACGCCGCCAAGCTTTTCATAGCTGGGATGATATGTCCGGCAGTAGGGCAGAGCATATACCTGGTCCATCTCCTGTGTAGACAAGGGCTTCTGGGGTGGATTCTGGACAACGAACTCCTTGCCATAAGGCTCTGCCAAGCGTTTGGCGGTAAAAGGGTCGCAGTTGTTATACTGGATTTGGAAACTCTGGGCGTAGACCTTCTTGTTCGCTTTTAGGGCTTCAAAATCCGGCAGCATGATTGTGGGTAGGCTGTCATCTAATTCCTGGGTACGAAATACTGTGCCGTCAATATAGGTAATGTCTTTCACATCCATACCGGCATTTAAAGCATCTGCAATCTCCACGATGCTTTTTTCACCCATGCCATACATTAACAGGTCTGCCTGACTGTCCAGAAGAATGGAGCGTTTCAAACTTTCTGACCAGTAATCATAGTGAGCAAGCCGGCGCAGACTGGCCTCAATGCCGCCAATGAGAATGGGAACATCCTTATATGTCTGACGGATCAAATTGCAGTATACCACAGTGGCATAGTCTGGGCGTTTGCCCATGATGCCACCGGGGGTAAAGGCATCGGTTTTCCGTTTGTGTTTGGTAACAGAATAATGGTTTACCATGGAATCCATGTTACCTCCGGAAACCAAAAAGCCTAACCGGGGGCGACCAAACATATCGATGGATTTTGGGTTTTTCCAGTCCGGCTGGGAGATGATTCCCACCGTATAGCCGGCCTGTTCCAGCACACGGCTGATAATGGCATGACCGAAGGAGGGGTGATCCACATAAGCATCACCGATGACATATACAAAGTCACAGCGATCCCATCCCCGCTGCAACATATCCTGTTTAGAAATTGGCAAAAAATCCATGGGTTGCCCTCCTGCATCGTTTTCTATAGTATAGCATCTTTTGCCTAAAAATGAAATAGTATTATAAAGTTTGACAGGAAATAACTTTTTTTAAAAAAGTGAAAAAAGATGTTGACAAATCATAACCTGCGTGGTACTATATTCAAGCGGTTGGGGCAACCCAATTAAGCGAATATGCGCGAGTGGTGGAATTGGTAGACTCGCTAGATTCAGGTTCTAGTGCTCATTCCGGGCATGCGGGTTCAAGTCCCGCCTCGCGCACCAAAGAGACAGCTTCAAGGCTGTCTCTTTTTTTGTCAGTCGATCCTGCCCAAGACAGGTAAAACCCCTGTGTTTCCAACAGAAACGGAAGCACAGGGTTTTTTTGTTTCTTTTAGCACAGACGTGTCCATTTGCAACTATTTCCATCCATTTTGGTCGACCTCGCCGCCCATTCGTCGCCTGCTGACGAAATAAGGTTGTCCCAACTCGTTTTTTGTTGCATTATCTTACCAATTTGTCTATTATATATATAGTGAGTTGAAGAGTCAATTGCGTGATGATCTTAGGTGTGTAGTTGCATATGTCAGATATAATGCAAGAAAGCTTCTCACATGATATATTATAAAGAATAATTGTATCTATATCTTTCCGAAATATAGTCAATCCGTTAAAACGTTTACGTTGTGCAGATAGAAAAAGAAGGGGGTACATGTCTTGAAAATCTTATTTTCAATTTATAATGAAGATTTCGATACAGGAATAGTCAAGCTTGTTGATTCATTGTTAGTACAAACAGACTGGTCGTTTAAGGAGATTGATGAGCATATTGCTCTATATGATGGTTTCCGCTCAGAAGCGGTTATTGGTGATAATATTTCCTTTGTTGATTTCTACTGTTTTTTTGAAGATGCTAGTAATCTTATTAAAAAAATAAAGAGCATACCGACTTGCGATTGTAAGGTCCCTAGGTTGCGTAAGCCAATTGTTTTTCGGATAAGCATGTATGATTCTGGAAGTACAGATGATTGCCGATATCCAGATACCAAATACTGTTGTCTTTATAATCTGCGACGGTATGAGTGCGGTGCAAGCGGTTATAAGGCGATGGCGTATTGGGCAGCGTCACATCCTCTCGAAATGATGTTTATTGGTGGTATAGTATATGATTTTACGAAATGGTTGATCGGGAAGATTTTAGTCTGGTTAAAACTAAAAAAGGCTTCTGCTGCTATATGTCCGGTAGTGCTAAATACAAAAAAGCTTTATCGTAATTTTGGAAAAGCAACTAGTATTAATATCAATGATTGCCAGATAACGAAGTTTCATCGGTTGAGCATAGGCCTCTTTCACGTGCAAATCCAAACTACAACTGGGCAGAAATTTAAAATAAAAAGTTCATTCCGTGGCGAAATTTTGTCGTTAGAAGAAATTATCAAGAGCTAGAGGAGATCACAATGCAAATAAAGTTAAACGTTGAATCTCATGTTTATGCAGAAGAATGTTTACATGACGAAATGCTTGACGAGTCCTTAGGGGATGATATTGCTTCTTGTGGCATTATTGGACCGGAGATTATTTTGCCGCTTCGCAAAAACAGAAAATCGAAGGTGTTGCTTGAATATACAGATGAGACGACTATTCAGGATGTCGTTGATGCAATTTGTAGAAGATATGGGTATCTGGATTTGGATGTACCTTTTTATCCTCGCATTGCCTTTATTTTAGGTGATATCCGATACTGGATTGATAATTTTGAAGCTAAATTCAAAACTGTTGTCAATAACCATCTGGATCCTCAAAAAAGTGGTAGTATTTATATTGCTATTTATGTTTCTGGTGATGCTGGTAGTGTTTGTGAGGAAGATGGTATTAGATATTACATGAATTCAAGAGAACGTAGTAGGCACCATGAGCCACATATTCATTTGCGATCACTTGATTCTTGCCAGGAAGCCGTAATAATCATTAAGACTGGTGAAATAATTGGAGATTTTCCAAGGAAGCTAATAAAAAAAGCGAGGAAGAAGGTAGCAAAAAATAAACGTTTCTTTTTAGAGCAGTGGAATGTACTAACGGATGGTCTAAAAGTGGATATTAATCATTATTTGGGACTTATCCATTATTAAGAAGTGGAAAGATGTCTATTTTGTCAGCGCATTGTTGTCAAAACGGATAAAACCCCTGTGTTTCCAACAGAAACGGAAGCACAGGGGATTTTTTATTTCTTTTAGGATATGTATATCCATTTGCAACTATTTACACCCATTTTGGTCGACCTCGCCGCCCAACCGCCACCCACCGGCAAAATAACTGTTGTTGGCACTTATAAGGCTGTTAATATTTGGGTTTGTTTGTGTGCTTACTTGCAATTTTCATCATACCAATCATCCATATAAGAATTAACAATATCTCCGCTGTAATAATTTGTACCATCAATTATTGTACTGCTAAGTAGTGCTTGATTGTCCTCATTTAGATTGGAATATATTATGCTCGAAACTATAATTGGTTTTCTGCCGTTTCTTCCTGCCTTATTTGCAATATGGCAAGCTGAGTTTACAACATCTCCCATCCAAATAACATCATTAAGACCACTACCTGAGTATCCGGCCTTGACCATCAGTGCTCTTCCGTCATCAATGCCAATTCCTACAGAGATTTGTGTATATCCCTTCTTTTTTAATTTGTAGTTCAAGATTCTAATCATACTATTAAGACGCGCAGCAGTAAATAAGACAGAATCAACATCTGCCTTATATGGTGTCTCAAATACACCCCATACACAATCACCGTTTATGCTAATCTCTTTACATTTAAGACCTGTATCGTTTAATATTGCTGTCGCTTCAGAAATAAAGCTACGGTATATTTTTGCGAGCGTTGGCCTTTTGCTACTGTCTGTCATATTAGATGATTCTACAATATCGATGAAAAGAGCGGTAATATTAACATAAAAACCGTTGGTATATGTCAAGGAAGAACGCGCAGGAATTGAATCCTTGTCGCAGTAGTTTCCACTTTCTGCATTTAGAATATCGTCCATTCTCTCTGCACTTTTTTCAACATCATAACTAATTCTATTTGTTACTTCCATAATACCAGACCTCTCTTTATTTTGTGATAATGAATCCTAAAATTGTCATGAATGTAAACAGGAAAAAGCTAAATACACATATGAGCAATCCTTTTTTATATGCGGCAAACTTGTTTTCACAAATAATTGCACAAATATATATCTGCTCTGCAATATCTTCAATCATGGATTCATCGCTTAGACGGATAAGTTTATTTCTGAATTTCGTAAATGTTTTGTGCTTTGCGATAGAAGCATAATGAATCACCGAGTCTTGGGTAATTCCTCGCTTTTGGTATTCATCTATTCTATATCTTGGAACCAAAACATCAATTAGAAACAGACATCCAACAACCATTCCAACTACGGATGCGGCAATAACCAAGATATAAAGCATTGACCAAATGCTCAGATGCTCCTTGGATGTCATAAATAAGATAATGTCATAGAGTTTTTCCACATAATCAGTGGCTAAAAAAATACCGGCAACAACACCGATAACACCCAGGATTATTGAAGCTTTATTATCGCAGTTCTCAATCCATGCAGTATTTCTGTCCAAAATTTCAACCATTTCATCACGTGTGCGCTCTGTTTCCATATCTAAATCCCTCGCTGCTAATGCTTTTCGTTTATCCATAAGATTGCGTTATAATAAGATGTCTTTAGTTTAATGTATCATAATATTGGATGTATTTCTACTATTATTTATGTGTATGTATTGAAAAAATAGCTATATATCATAACCTTAGCCAGATGGTAGCGATGCCATCTGGCTATTACTATTTTGGAGGTTATGATATTAACGCCAAAAGAAATCAAAACTATGCAGGCCAATAAATGCTTACTACACTCATTTTGGTTGATAAATGAGCGATGAATAGCGAGATTTGCGCAGAATTCGCGTCGTCGAGGGGTCGACCAAACGTAAAACAAGACCCGGCTTTTGCCAGTCGATCGAAGCAAGAAACGACTTGATAACACGGCTTCAAGTCCCGCCTCGCGCACCAAAGTAAAGAACCGGTATTCGTTATGAATACCGGTTCTTTTTGTTTTATATGGGCGGTTTTGCGATGCTAAAAGTTGTGATTGCGAAAAAAGAGAAAAAGTGTTTCCTTTTGTTTTTCCCTTATGCGGTTACAATTTCCAAGTCCTGCCTCGCGCACCAGTTAGGGTAGTCATAGCGGATCTGCTGTGACGATCTTTTCTTTTATGCTACTTTCTGCGTTCAAGCAACGGATGATGTTAGATATCTTCTGAGGCGTTAGCGGGTCAGCCGTTTTGCTTTTGCATAACTCACGAAAAAACCGGAAGAATAAGTATATCACAGCGAAGGGAGTGATGTGCTTGTTCAAGCACGAAAAACAGTTATTTCACCCTGTGGGAGTGGAGCGCCCCAATCCTCAGTATGCGGCGCTGTTGCAGGAGCAACTTGGCGGCGGCAACGGCGAATTGAAAGCAGCCATGCAGTATATGTCCCAAAGCTTCCGTATCAAGGATCCTGATATCAAGGATCTGTTCTTGGATATCGCCGCAGAGGAATTGGGCCATATGGAAATGATTGCCCAAACCATCAATCTTCTCAACGGTCACGATGTAAATGCGGCACAGGTGCCTAACGGCGAAATTCAAAGCCATGTGCTTCTGGGGCTGAATCCGGGCCTCATCAATGCTTCCGGATATTCCTGGACGGCAGACTATGTGACAGTTACCGGTGATCTGTGTGCGGATCTGTTAAGCAATATCGCGTCGGAGCAGAGGGCAAAGGTTGTCTATGAATACCTGTATAGGCAGATTGATGACAAGAAAGTGCGCGAAACGATCGATTTTCTGCTAAACCGGGAAGAAGCACACAATCAAATGTTCCGGGATGCCTTCAATCGAGTGCAGAATTCCGGTTCCAACCAGGATTTTGGAACCACCAAGGCTGCAAAAATGTACTTCTCCATGTCCGATCCCGGTCCCAACACATTCGCGGGCAATCCAGTAGATCCCCCCAAGTTTTCTAACTGATCGAAAATGACAGATACAAGCAGCGTCGTTTTTTACAACAAACAGCAGACTGTACCAGGTGTTTTCTGTCGTTGATGGGTCAAGTCCGTTATGAACACTCGTACTAAAGACAAGGACATCCAAAAGGATGTCCTTGTCTTTTATTTTCTCATATTTGTGTAAGCGAATAGAAACCTGGGTGTCCATAGACACCCGGGTAGATTTTATACATTGAACAGGAAATTGACGATGTCGCCGTCTTTCATCACATATTCTTTGCCCTCGCTGCGGACAAGGCCCTTGGCTTTGGCGTTTGCCATCGTGCCGCAGGTTTTCATATCCTCAAAGGCAATCACTTCTGCGCGGATAAAGCCGCGCTCAAAGTCGGTATGGATCTTACCGGCGGCTTGGGGTGCTTTTGTGCCCTTCTTAATGGTCCAGGCGCGGCATTCATCGCTGCCGGCGGTGAGGAAGGAGATCAGACCAAGGAGCGCATAAGAGCTGCGGATCAGCTTGTCCAGACCGGATTCGTTCACGCCCAGTTCTTCCATAAACATGGCCTTTACTTCAGGATCATCCAGTTCGGCAATATCAGCTTCCAGCTTGGCGCAAATGGGGATCAGCTGGCTGCCTTCCTCATCAGCCAAAGCTTTTACAGCCATAAAGTGGCGGTTGTTTTCTGGCTCGTTGATCTCATTTTCGGCCAAATTGCCAACATAAATGGTCTTCTTCAAGGTTAAAAGATCAGAGGTGGCGATTAGTGCCATATCGTCCTCGGTGCAATCAAAGGTTCGGGCCAGCTTGCCTTGGTTTAGGTGGGCCAGCAGTTGGGCAAACAGGTCTGCTTCCCGGGCGAACTTCTTGTCGCCGCCTTTCATGGCCTTTTGTGCTTTGTCGATCCGGCGCTCTACCATTTCGATATCTGCCATTACCAATTCCAAGTTGATGATATCAATATCCCGCAGGGGATCGGTGCTGCCTTCCACATGGGTAACATTGGTATCTTCGAAGCAGCGCACCACATGGACAATGGCATCGGTGGTACGGATGTTGCTTAAGAACTTATTGCCAAGGCCTTCACCCTTGGAAGCGCCCTTAACAAGACCTGCGATGTCCACAAATTCGATCACAGCCGGGGTCAGCTTCTTGGGACTGTGAAGCTCAGCCAGCCAATCCAGTCGCTCGTCGGGAACGGATACCACACCCACGTTGGGGTCGATGGTGCAGAATGCGTAGTTGTCTGCAGGCACACCGGCGTTTGTAATGGCATTAAACAGGGTGGACTTGCCAACATTAGGCAGTCCTACGATACCTAATTTCATATATTAAAAATCTCCTTTGGTTGCTTAATATTTCCTTTTTCTAACAATGTATATTACACTATTTTACTTCTTTTTGCAAGCAAATAATTGCTTTTTCCAAGAAGAAACCCCCGGAGATTCCGGGGGCAAAGGCTTATTTTTTGCGGGCGTAGATCTTAGCTAGGCCACCTTCGCTGGTTTCCCGGAAGCGGTGGTTCAGGCTGATGCCGGTTTCGTGCATGGCACGGCAAACCATATCATAGCTGATGTTTCGAGAACCGGTGAGGAAGTAACTTAAATTGCAGGCGTTCATGGCGCGCATAGCAGCAACGGCGTTGCGCTCAATGCAGGGGATTTGAACAAGGCCGCAAATAGGGTCGCATGTCAAACCCAAGTGATGCTCCATGGCGGCTTCTGCTGCGTATTCCACTTGGTCTAAGTTCTGTTCATAAAGCTCTGCCAAGGCAGCGGCGGCCATAGAACAGGCAGTGCCGATCTCTGCTTGACAACCGCATTCTGCGCCGGAAATCGAAGCATTACGCTTGGTCAGGCTGCCAATGATGCCGGCTGTACCTAATGCTTTTGCGATCTGCAGATCAGAAAAGCCGCGGGTATCCTGGGCATACTTCAATACTGCAGGCAATGTGCCGCAAGCGCCGCAGGTGGGGGCAGTAACGATGGTGCCGTTGTCGGCGTTTTGTTCTGCCACGGCGTATGCATAAGCAGCGATATGTTTAAATTCTTTCATGCCGGGGGCTAATTCGCGATCATCCTGCTCATACAGGCTTTTTGCCTTGCGCTGTACTTTTAGCCCGCCGGGCAATATACCGGTGGCAGACAAACCGTCGGCAATGGATTGCTTCATAATTTGCCAGACCTGCAACAGAAAGTCCCAGATATCTTC
This sequence comes from Faecousia sp., assembly GCA_045661025.1. Taxonomy (GTDB): domain Bacteria; phylum Bacillota; class Clostridia; order Oscillospirales; family Oscillospiraceae; genus Faecousia. The sequence goes on from JAZREX010000051.1 coordinate 27,850, forward strand.
ACCCTCATTTAGCTCTACGTAGTCGCTGAGTTTTTCGATATAACGCCATTTGCAAAAATCAGCAATTTCTGCAAAGGAATTCTCGGGATAAACCTCCGGGGTGTCCAGAAGCGTTTGTCCCGGTACGCGAATATCTCCGCCGCCAATGGACTCGATCCGCAGTGTGCCGATTTCTTGCCCGTTTTGGAACGCGAACAGATCCATGGTGTTGGGGTGGCAGTCTTCTAACATAACATTGGAAAATTCGATTTCTGTGGGCAGGGGAGAGAGGACCTGGCGAATCACCCGGTCAGTGCCGTGGCCTACACCGGTTTTACTTAAAGAACCGTAAAGGATGATCCGAAAGGCATCTGCTTGGGGATAGGTTTCCCGAAACAGCTTTGCAGCCCGCTCCGGCCCCATGGTATGGGAGGAGGAAGGGCCTTTGCCGATTTTATATATTTCTCGGATGGATTTCATTGGAAGACCTCCGTTTATTTATTCTTCTGTCAGTATAACAAAGAGTTTAATAAAAGACAATATTTTTGTAGAAACTTTGACATTATATTTAGATTTTCCTTTCCAATACTTGACATATGTGATACAATACAATGTACGAAAAAGGTTATTTGAGAGGATGACTAACAATGGCTAAGGAAAAGAAAGTTACCGAAATTACAGACATGGAAGTGGACTTTGCACAATGGTTTACCGATGTGTGCAAAAAGGCCCAGTTGATCGATTATTCTTCTATTAAGGGTATGTTTATTTACCGTCCTTATGGCTATGCTATTTGGGAGAATATCCAGCGCATTATGGATGCCGAGTTTAAGAAGACCGGTGCAGAAAATGTGTACATGCCCATGCTGATCCCGGAAAGCTTGTTGCAGAAGGAGAAGGACCATGTGGAGGGCTTTGCACCGGAGTGCGCATGGGTTACCTATGGCGGTAGCGATAAGTTGGAGGAGCGGTACTGCATCCGTCCCACATCTGAAACATTGTTCTGCGAATATTTTAAGAGTGCTATTCAGTCCCACCGGGATCTGCCTATGATGCTCAACCAGTGGTGCAGCGTGCTGCGTTGGGAAAAGACCAGCCGCCCCTTCCTGCGCCACCGGGAATTTTTGTGGCAAGAAGGCCATACCATGCATGCAACAGCTGAAGAGGCAAAGGAAGAGACCGAGCAGATGCTCAATGTCTATGCTGACTTCTGTGAAAATGTGCTGGCAATGCCTGTAACCCGCGGCCAGAAGACTGACAAGGAAAAGTTCAACGGCGCGGAAGCTACTTACACCATCGAGTGTATGATGCATGACCGGAAGGCTCTGCAGGCCGGTACTTCTCACTACTTTGGCGATGGTTTTGCCCAGGCGTTTGAGATCACCTTTACTGACAAGAACAATCAGAAGGTGCATCCCCATCAGACATCTTGGGGCGTATCCACTCGCTTGATTGGCGGCATTATTATGACCCACGGTGATAATAACGGTTTGGTACTGCCTCCTAAGGTCGCGCCTATCCAGGTAGTGGTGCTGCCTATTGCACAGCATAAGCCCGGCGTTCTGGAAGCTGCGGAAGAGTTGAAGGCCCGTTTGGTTGCTGCAGGTGTCCGGGTCAAGCTGGATGATTCTGATAACTCCATGGGTTGGAAGTGTGCTGAATACGAAATGAAGGGTGTGCCTCTGCGTGTAGAGTGCGGCCCCCGGGATCTGGAGAACGGCCAGTGCGTGCTGGTTCGTCGTAACGACGGCGAGAAGGTTGTTGTGGCGCTTAGCGATCTGGAAAATGCGGTTGCCCAGCAGTTGGAGCTCGTCCATCAGGGTATGTATGAGAAGGCTAAGAAAAATCTGACTGATCATATCTATGAAGCCCACAGCCTGGAAGAAGCCAAGAAGCTTCAGGAAGAAAATGGCGGCTTTATCAAGACCATGTGGTGCGGCGAGCTGGATTGTGAGCTGAAGATGAAGGAAGAAGCTGGTATGTCCTCCCGTTGTATCCCCTTTGCTCAGGAACATCTGGCAGATACCTGCGTTTGCTGCGGTAAGCCTGCCAAGAAGATGATCTATTGGGGCGTTGCTTATTAATTAGTTGTATAAAAAACTCCACTGCTGGGCAGTGGAGTTTTTTATGTGCCGACTGGGTTTTCCGGTCGGTTTTTTATTTGATGAAAATACATGGCCGGACGGGTAAGGAATTCCTGTCGGGAGACAGTAACAATTTTCCCGTTTCCGTTGGTATAGATCAAGCTTCCTTGTTTTAAGGTAACTTCAATGTTTTCCATAGCAATGGTGCAGCTGCGCCGCCGCTTGGCAAGTGTTAGCAGTTCACAAAATTGCCGGTACGCATCTTGGCTGTCCATGGTCAGATGGGAGGTAGTGGGGCTGTGTAATAGTAGGTACCGATTGGTCAGCAAATGAGAGGCGGGCATTTCTGTAGCCCGGATCGTATGGGGCAAAGATTGCCACGCATCGATTTGAAAACGGTAATATAATGTGTCATCCTCACGGGGTATCTCCGTAATATCATAACGAGGTAGAAGCTTGGTGTCGGTCACCTTGCCGTAATAACGGATGGCGGCTTTTTTGCCGTAAAAGCGCCGAGATTGATAAATTGCAACATGGGAAACAGGCAGATCCTCTGCAGTCAGCATAGTGGCAGGGATGTGGTAAAAGTTGCAACCCAGGCAGACATCCAACTGCTGGCGATTCCGTAAACTTCCTACAAGAACTGTATTGTTATCCCAGCTTGGCGGTGGCGAGGGGGTGATCCGAGCTTTTGCTTGGGAAAAGAATTGAAAAAGCTTATGTATTAGACCCATATTTTTCTCTCCGGGTTTTTCTTTCTGTCTAGCAAATAGTATAGCATAGCCGTTGAAGGAAAGCCATATATTTGTGCACATTTTTGCGTCAAAAGGGGAAAATCTTTATTGACAGGCCAATTGTGTACATGTATAATTGTATACAATAATACAATCCGAAAGGGGAAAGTCCTATGATTGAGATTTCCGAGAAAACCAATTTGCTGGAGCAAAAGTCCTATAAGTATTCCTTACAGGATGTGGCAGAGCCTAACCTGCAGCGAGATATCTATTCCTATGGCACAGTACCCAAGGTGGCGTTTAACCATCGCCGGGTGCCTATGAATATGCCCCAGGAAATTTGGATCACAGACACGACTTTGCGAGATGGACAGCAATCTGTAGAACCTTACTCTGTGGATCAGATCGTGCAGATTTATAAGTATCTTTCCAAACTGGGTGGCCCTTTCGGCATTATCCGTCAGACGGAGTTCTTTATTTACAGTAAAAAGGACCGGGAGGCCTTGGAAAAGTGCCTGTCCTTGGATTATAAGTTCCCCCAGATCACCAGTTGGATTCGGGCCAGTAAAGAAGACTTTCGCCTGGTTCGGGATCTGGGTTTAAAGGAAACTGGTATTTTAGTCAGCTGCAGCGATTATCACATTTTTAAGAAAATGAAGATGACCCGTCGTCAGGCCATGGAGCATTATCTGGGTACAGTGAAGGATGCTTTTGATGCAGGTGTGATTCCCCGTTGTCACCTGGAGGATATTACCCGGGCAGATTTCTATGGCTTTGTTGTTCCTTTTGTCAACGAGCTGCAGAAACTGTCTCAAGAAGCAGGTATGCCGGTGAAGATCCGTGCTTGCGATACCATGGGCTATGGCGTACCCTACACCGAGGCGGCAATGCCCCGAAGCGTTGCGGGTATTATCTACGGCCTGCAGCACTATGCCGATGTTCCCAGCGAATGCTTGGAGTGGCATGGACACAACGATTTTTATAAGGCAGTTGCCAATGCATCCACAGCTTGGCTGTACGGTGCTTGCGCAGTCAACTGTTCTTTGCTTGGTATTGGCGAGCGTACTGGCAATATCCCCCTGGAAGCAATGGTGTTTGAATATGCCTCTTTGCGCGGTTCGATGGATGGCATGGATCCCACTGTGATCACAGAGATCGGTGAATTCTTCCAGAAGGACATTGGTTATGATATTCCGGTGATGACGCCTTTTGTAGGCAGAAACTTCAATTCCACCCGGGCTGGCATCCATGCAGACGGGCTGCTGAAAGACCCGGAGATCTATACCATTTTTGATACAGAAAAACTTCTCAATCGCCCTGCCTCAGTGGAGATCAGCAAAACCTCCGGTCTGGCTGGCATTGCTTACTGGATCAACAAGAATTACAAGCTGAACCCGGAGATCGGCAAAAATGATCCTTTGGTAGTGCAGCTAAAAGCATGGGTGGATGCGCAGTATGAAACCGGTCGGCAAACCATGATCTCTCACAAGGAATTGGAAGAGCAGATCGACCGACTGGCTCCCGGAAGATTTTAAGGAGGCAGTTATGCAGAAATTTAAAACAGTTTCCCTGGCAGATCAGGTGTTTGAAAAACTGGAAGAGGATATTATCACCGGCGTATACCCCAGAGGGGAATTGCTGACGGAGTTAAAGCTGGTGGAGCAGTTGGGCGTCAGTCGCACGCCTATCCGGGAGGCAATGCGTCGGCTCGCCCAGGAACGTTTGATTCAGGATTCCGGAAAGGGCGCCATCGTTCTGGGAATCACCACAGAGGATCTGATGGACATTATGAATATCCGTCAGCGCATCGAAGGCCTTGCTGCCTATTATGCCACAGTGAATATCACAGTTGACGGCTTGGAGGAATTGAAAAGAGTCAGCAAGCTGCAGGATTTTTATTTTGCCAACCGGGATGCAGACAGTTTGCGCAAGACTGACGATCAGTTCCATGATTTGATTTATGACTTGAGTAATCGGACTGTGATTCGGGATATGCTCTATCAGTTGCACCACAAGACGCTGCGTTACCGCAGAGCATCCATTGAGGATCCTAAGCGGTTAGAAAAGTCTGTGCAGGAGCATAAGGCGATTGCGGATGCAATTTGCGCAGGGGATGCAGAGTTGGCATCCCGGCTCATGGTGGAGCATATCACCAATGCCAAAGAAAACATGATGGAAAGGTTCGGGAACAATGGGTAAGACAATTACGCAGAAAATTATTGCTGCGCATCGTCTCGGGGGAGAAATGATCCCCGGCAAGGAGATCGCACTGAAAATTGACCAGACACTGACCCAGGATGCCACCGGCACCATGGCCTATTTGGAATTTGAAACCATGGGCATTCCCAGAGTGAAGACAGAATTCAGCATTGCCTATGTGGACCACAATACCTTACAATGCGGCTTTGAAAATGCAGATGACCATCGGTATTTGCAGACGGTGGCAGCCAAACACGGCGTGCATTTTTCCCGTCCTGGCAACGGCATTTGTCATCAGGTCCATCTGGAGCGGTTTGGTAAGCCGGGAAAGACTTTGATCGGTTCTGACAGCCATACCCCAACCGCAGGCGGTTTGGGAATGCTGGCCTTTGGTGCTGGCGGAATGGATGTGGCAGTTGCTATGGGTGGCGGCGCATATTATATCACCATGCCTAAGGTTTACGGTATTCGTTTGACCGGGCAGCTACGCCCCTATGTCACTGCTAAGGATGTTAGCTTGGAGCTTCTGCGGCGATTGTCTGTCAAAGGCGGTGTTGGCGCGGTTATGGAGTGGTTTGGCCCCGGTGTAAAGACATTGACAGTCCCGGAACGGGCAACCATTACCAACATGGGTACAGAGCTGGGTGCGACTACCTCTATTTTTCCTGCAGACGAAGTGACAGAAGCCTTCTTGATTGCCCAGGGCAGAGGAGAGGATTTTGTTCCTATGGCGGCAGATGCCGATGCTGAATATGATCAAATCATTGAAATTGATTTATCAGCCTTAGAGCCGATGATCGCCTGTCCTCATAGCCCGGATAATGTAGTAACCGTGGCAAGCCTTTCTGATGTGAAAGTTGACCAGGTTTGTGTGGGCTCTTGCACTAACTCTTCTTTGCAGGATTTGTTGAAAGTGGCGGCAATGCTGAAAGGCAAAACCGTTGCCCCGGGGGTCAGTTTGTCGGTTTCTCCCGGTTCCCGGCAGGTGCTTACTATGCTCAGCCAGTGTGGCGCTTTGGCAGATATTTTATCCAGTGGCGCACGGCTGCTGGAGTGTGCTTGCGGTCCGTGTATCGGTATGGGTTTCTCTCCCAACTCCGGCGGCGTGAGCCTGCGTACCTTTAACCGGAATTTCACCGGAAGAAGTGGCACCCGGGATGGACAGGTATATCTGGTTTCTCCGGAAACAGCAGTGGCGTCTGCTTTGACAGGTTATATCACAGATCCCACTATGTTAGCCCCCATGGAACCGGTGGCGCTTCCGGACTGTTTCCTGGTGGATGATTCCGGCGTACTGCCTCCGGCAGAAGATGGTAGCGTTTTGGAAGTTCTCCGTGGACCGAATATCAAGGAATTTCCCAAGGCAAAGCCTTTTGCTGAAGTCTTGAAAGCCCAAGCGGTTTTAAAGGTGGGAGATAATATTACCACCGACCATATTATGCCTGCAGGCGCCAAAATCCTGCCTTATCGGTCCAATATTCCTTTCCTTTCCCAGTTCTGCTTTGAAGTCTGCGATCCGGAATTTTCTTCCCGGGCCAAGGCAGCAGGGGATGGCATTGTGATTGGCGGCAGCAATTACGGTCAAGGTTCTTCCCGAGAGCATGCTGCACTGGTTCCCATGTACTTAGGCATCCGTTGCGTGGTGGCAAAGAGCTTTGCCCGGATCCATGCGGCAAATTTGATCAATGCAGGCATCCTGCCTCTTACCTTTATGAATCCGGAGGATTATGATGCTATTGAGCAGGGAGATACTTTGATCCTTTCGGATATTTCCCGTGGTATGGCCCAGGGCGCATTGGATCTGTATGTGGAAAATAAAGACCTATATATCAAGCTCTCTTGTGAATTTACTGCCCGGCAGCAGGCGATTCTGTCAAAGAGCGGCCTTTTGAATTATACAAAGGAGGGCGGACTGTGAATCAGTTAGATTTGGCATGTGCCCAGTTTCGGACACTGTTAGAAGAGCAACAGCACCGGTTGACGAAAATGGATCAGACTCCGGTAGATTTTTCTAAAAAAGACAAAATTGTAATCGGCCTGGTAGATGGTGACGGCATCGGTCCTGTGATCATGGCCCAGGCAAAAAGAGTCCTGGAGCAGCTGCTGAAAGCGGAGCTGGCAGCAGGCAAGGTAGAGTTGCGGCAGGTAAATGGATTGACCATTGAAAATCGGCAGAAACAGGGTAAAACCCTGCCGGAAGATGTACTGGAACAAATCAAGTCTTGTGATGTGCTGTTAAAAGGACCGACCCAGACCCCTATGGGCGGCACGATGGAAAGCGCCAATGTGGCGCTGCGCAGAGCCTTGGATTTGTATGCCAATGTGCGCCCGGTGTCTGTGCCGGAACAGGGGATCGACTGGATCTTCTTTCGTGAAAACACGGAGGGTGAATATGTTCTGGGTAGCCGGGGCCTAAATTTGCCGGGTATGGCTGTGGATTTCAAAGTTACCACTGATCTGGGAACCCGGCGGATCGCCCGGGCAGCCATGAACTATGCCGCGAAAAACGGCAAAAACAGAGTGTCTGTGGTGACGAAAGCCAATATTATGAAGAAAACCGATGGAAAGTTCACGGAGATTGCTCATGAGGTTGCTGGGGAGTATCCTGGCTTGACCGTAGATGACTGGTATGTGGATATTATGGCAGCTAATCTCATTGACACAAACATCCGTAGTGATTTCCAGGTATTCTTGTTGCCGAATCTGTACGGCGACATTCTCACCGATGAAGCGGCACAAATCCAAGGCGGCGTAGGTTCTGCCGGTAGCGCTAATATCGGCGATCGGTACGCGATGTTTGAAGCGATCCATGGCACAGCTCCCCGTCTAATCGAGGCGGGACTTGGGGATTATGCCAATCCCACAAGTATCCTACGGGCAGCGGTACTGATGCTGCAGCATATCGGCTTTGGGGAAATCGCCGGGAAACTGGAAAATGTTCTCAATAAGTGTGCTTTGCAGGTGGCGGTGGAAACCGGTGTAACCTGTAAAGATTTTGGCGATGCCCTGGTTACTGGCTTGTCCTAAAGGAAAATTATAAAAGAACGGTACTTGATAAAAATCAAGTACCGTTTTTTGTTTAGCGAACCCGGGGGAGAATCTCTGTCCGGATGGTAGCAATCAAGGTTTCAATTTCTTTCTGAGTGGTATCTTTGCACAGGGAAACACGGAAAGAACCGTCAATGGCTTCCGGGGATAGCCCCATGGCTGTCAGTACATGGCTGCGGTGACCTTTAGCGCAGGCAGAACCGGCAGAGACGCAGATACCGGCATCCTGGAGAATATTGATAATATTTTGGGTGGGGATACCCGGAATTGCCAGAGAGAGAATGTGGGGCGCGGCGTGTTGCCCGTTCACAAGGACTCCGGGGGTTTCCTCCATGGCTTTTACCAGGGTGTTTAGCAGTTCCGTTTCCTTGGCTACATCGGCTAAGAATGTTTTTTTGCCTGATTCACAGGCGGCAGCAAAACCGGAAATGGCAGGGGTGGCTTCTGTGCCACTGCGGAAATTTCCCTCCTGGCCGCCGCCGATCATATGGGCAGGGAAGGATTTCAGTCGGGGGCTGATATACAAAGCTCCGGCGCCTTTTGGCCCGTGCACCTTGTGGGAGGAGATGCTGATCAGATCAGCCCCTAAGGATTTTGCCTGGAAAGGTACTTTTAAAAATCCTTGTACCGCATCGGTATGAAAGATAGCGTCGGGACACCGTTTGTGGGTCAATTTTGCCATTTGTGCAATAGGCATCACCGCGCCGGTTTCGTTGTTGACCATCATGACAGATACCAGGAATGTATCTTTCCGTAAAGCCTCTGTCAATGCCTGCAAGGTGATCACGCCATCTTTATCCGGCTGTAAATAGGTTACATCAAATCCCTGGCTTTCCAGCTCTTTGATGCAATTTAACACCGCAGGATGTTCAATGGCAGTGGTAATGATGTGCTTGTTCTTTTTTCCAAAACGCTTGGCAGCGCCAAAGAGTGCCCAGTTGTCGGCCTCTGTGCCGCCGGAGGTAAAGAATACCCGGTCCGGCTCTGCGCCTAATGTGGCGGCAACCTGATGCCGAGCGGTGCGTAATTGCTTGGCTGCGTCAAAACCAAAACCGTACAGAGAGCTAGGGTTTGCCCAAGTTTCTGTCATGCTTACATGCATGGCCTCCACCGCTTCCTGACAGGGTTTGGTGGTGGCAGAATTATCTAAATAAATCATATCTTACTTTCCTACACAAAACCGCTCAAAAATTCTGGCGGTAATATCTTCCCGGATAGTAGCGCCGGTTACTTCACCCATAGCGTTCATAGCGTCTTCTACGTCAGTCAGTACAGCGTCCGGGGTCAATCCTAATTTTAGCCCCTGCATAGCCCGAAGGATAGCTTCGTAAGCTCTGCGGATGGCATCAAACTGTCGGGGGTTTGTGAGAACAGAGCCGTCACATGGGGTGCTTCCTGCAAACATCTGCTCTACCACATCTGTCAGTTGCTGTATACCTTCTCCGGTTTTGGCACAGATGGAAATAACATAGAGAAAGGGCAGGTCGCTGGGCATGACGGCAGAGCCTAAGTCGGATTTGTTGATCAGCGCAATGGCGTTCTCTGCGTCTGCGCATTGGGCAATCACTGCCTGATCTTCTTCGGTTAAAGGCTGAGAGCCGTCACAAACATAAAGTACCAGATCTGCGTTACTTAGCTCCTGACGGGAGCGCTCAACACCCATAGCTTCGATTTTGTCACTTGTATCGTGGATACCTGCGGTGTCGATCAGGCGCAGGCGGGTAGTGCCCAGCATCACAGTTTCTTCCACGGTATCCCGGGTAGTACCGGCGATCTCTGTGACGATCACCCGGTCGTAGCCTGCCAGGGTGTTTAGAAGACTGGATTTGCCTACATTGGGTTTGCCCACAATGGCGGCGGATACACCTTGCTTCAAGATTTGCCCCTGGCCGTAGGTCTGCAATATGGCATACAGAGTTTTTGCGTTGGTTTTTAATGTGCCTTCATAAGCATCCAGTCCAAAGTCTTCAATGTCCTCGTCCGGGTAATCCAGCACCGCATGGAAATGACTGCACAGGTCTGTTAATTCATTATAAATAGGAGAAAGCTTTTTTTGTAGGCGGCCTTCTACCTGTCCGGCGGCGTTGGCGGCGGCGTCTGCGGTTTCTGCTTCAATCAAGTCGATCACCGCTTCTGCCTGGGTCAGCCCTAACTGTCCGTTGAGAAATGCCCGCTTTGTAAACTCGCCCCGTTTGGCAGGCAGAGCACCGGCCTGGTATAACGCGTCCAAAGCGGCAGCCAACACCGCAGGAGAACCATGGCAATGGAATTCTACTGTATCTTCCCCGGTATAGCTGTGAGGACCGCGGGTGTAGACAGCCATACAGCTGTCAATGGGGCGGCCAAGCTTGTCTTTCAGCGTGCCCAATACCAATTTTCGGTTCGGTGCTTGGCAAAAGGGGAGTCCGCTTTTTAAGGTAAAAACCTTTTGGGCAATTTCAGCGCAGCCGTCTCCGGACATCCGGACAATGCCGATGGCGCAGACCTGGTTCCCGGTGGAAACTGCGGCAATTACATGTGACATAAGAAGTACCTCTTAAAATGATTTCCATTTATTATAACATGGTGGGAATCTAATTGCAATCTGTATGATTTTAACATTTTTGGGATAAGATAGTCGGGAGGTGAGAAAATGGAACCCTATACCCCTAGATTAGACCCTGCCTATCCTGGCCCTATGACCGATGAAGCGATCCGCGGCATCTTTTCCGGTGCAGCGGACTTTTTTGCACGGCGGATAGAATGCGGCAGTGTTAGTATCTATGCCTATGCCATTGACGGTCTAATATCTGGCGCGGACATGTCTGAGTATGTGCTGCGTCCTCTTTTAGAGCAGTTAAAAGCAGATACTGTGGACAGACTCTATGAAAATGCAGCTTATAAAGCAGTTTATAATGCGGTGGTATCGCCCTGTAAGGATTTAGATGACATTGCCATGAAGCTAGTAAACGGATTTTGTGTGGTATTGTTCCCGGGAGCGGGCGCTCTGGCATTTGAAGTAAAAACCGGAGAAAAGCGGGGGATTTCTGCCCCGGAGGTGGAAAACACCGTCAAGGGCCCAAAGGATGCCTTTGTGGAAACGGTGCGCAGTAACACCAGTTTAGTGCGGCGTCATCTTCGCTCGCCGGATCTGCGGTTATACGAAACCTTTGTGGGTCGCCGCAGTTTGACCAATATCACAGTGGTATCTCTGGAGGGGATCACAAACCCGGAGTTGGTAGAGCGTATGAAGAAACGCTTGGACGAAATCGATGTAGACGGTTTTCTTTCCCCATCAGCTGTGGAAGAATATGTCACAGGCTCCCGGACCACAGCATTTCCTTTGGTGCAGTATACGGAGCGAACAGATCGCTTCTGCCAGGGGATTTTAGATGGCCGGGTGGGGCTGTTGGTAGATGGTTTGCCCTTAGGGTATTTGGCACCGGCGGATCTTATGTATTTAATGGAGAGTCCGGAGGACCGGGGCAGAGATTATTTAAGCGCTTCGGGGGTTCGGGTGCTGCGGTATTTCGCGCTCCTGGCGGGATTGCTGTTACCTGGCATTTATATTGCTCTGGCAACCTTCCATCAGGCGTGGATTCCAATGCACCTTTTGCGATCGATTATAGAAAGCAAGCAGTCCGTGCCTTTTTCTACCGTGGCAGAGGTGCTGGGATTGCTCGTTGCCTTTGAACTGCTCCAGGAGTCGGGCATTCATCTGCCCCAGGCAATTGGACAATCTGTGTCTGTGGTGGGTGGTATTGTGGTTGGTACTGCGGCAGTGGAGGCGGGGCTGATTTCCCCAGTGGCCTTGATCATGGTTTCGATTGCAGGTGTTTGCGGATTTGTGTTGCCTAACCGGGATCTGGCAAATGCAGTCCGTTTGTGGCGATTTGGGATTGCACTATTGGCTTCTTTTGCAGGATTGTACGGAGTGTTGGCGGGTGCGGTGGTGCTGGGTATTCATCTGGTAAGCCTAAAATCACTGGGGATCTGTTATTTATCCCACACCGGTAATCTTATCAGGAAACGGTTGAAATATCGAAAGCTTCGGGACAAAAAACTGAACCCCCAGGATAGGAGAAATCAAAAATGAAATTTATATTGTATGCAGTGATCGTTGGCTTATCACTGCTGGCGCCGATTGAACGCTTAGATGTGGAGGAACTTCTGCCCATTGAGGCGGTCGCTTTATACTATGAGGATGGGCAGCTTGTCTTGGAAACGGACACTGGCCATAAGGGAGTGGGGGATTCTGTTGCAGCGGCTCTGCAGGATTTGAAGGAAAGAACTCCGGCAGAGGTATATTTGGATACTGCCCGCTACTTGATGGTGGCACCGGAAACTGAAGATCAAGTGCAATCCATGAAAGCGTATCTTAGTTCTCGTACAGAGGTGGCGCTCTGGGATGTGAGAGGACAAGTGAAAATGGCTATGGAATACCTGCAAGTGCATGGAAAAACGGTGCGTTTAGAAAGCATCTCGTAGGTGCAACATCCATCTGTGGAAAAAAGTCAAAAAAAGCAAAAATAAGTCTTGACAATTGGGGAGGGGTTTGGTATTATAACCGAGCGCTTCCGCGAGGGAGCAAAAAGAGAGTCAAAAACAGGGAAAGAAAATTGCTGAGAAATGAAAAAAGTTCTTGACAA
>JAZREX010000052.1:0-7525 GCA_045661025.1 Faecousia sp.
TTGGCTCACAGAACGACATGGCTACGATCCGACTTCGCAGCGTTTTGCTCAACGGCAAGAAGCTGAATCTTTTGGATCGGCAAAACGATCTGAGCCGTTTGGGTCTGTGGGCGATCCGTCTGTACTTCACCACAGAAAACCCCAAGGAAGTCGACCGTGTCCTTGCTTCTTTGGATAATCCCCAATCCTTTGACCCCGGCAGCTATACCCGTGGTCTTTACCTAAGAGGTCTTGAATAATATGAACATCATTTTAGCCTCCCAATCTCCCCGTCGTCCGGAGTTGCTGGGACTTTTGCATCTGCCTTTTTCTGTGCAGGTTGCTGATATTGACGAAACTATGGATCCTGACAAGCATGCCTCTGCCGAGGTAGCCCGGGTCAGCCGGATCAAGGCAGAAGCCATCGTCTGTGATGAAGATGACATCGTCATCGCTGCAGACACCATTGTGGTCTGTGACAATACCGTTTTAGGCAAGCCCAAGGACGAAGCAGATGCCTTCCGGATGCTCAAAATGCTCTCCGGAAGATCTCACCAGGTGATGACCGGTCTGACTGTGAAAAGAGGTGGCCATACTATCTCCTGCACCGAGATCACCGACATTCGTTTCCGCGCCCTGTCTGATCAGGAGATCCTAGACTATATTGCCACCAAAGAGCCTATGGACAAAGCCGGAAGCTACGGCATCCAGGGCGGCGCAGCGGTGTTTGCCGAGCACTTAAATGGCGACTATTACAATGTTATGGGTCTGCCTGTGTGTAAGCTTTACAAGATTCTTCGTGGTATGATGGAGGAAGTTCAATGAAACACTTTTTTTCCAACCGCATCCGGGTGGTGCTGATTTTGGCGGTGCTGCTGACGGTGATCTTCACCGTGGTAGGCAGTCTGACTGATCTGACCTTCCCCGATATGGTCGTCAAAGGGGTATTGACCCCCATTCGTACCGGCGCATCCAAGCTCACCGAGCAAGCCCAGCAGATGTATAACTATATTTTCGGTTATGAGGCGCTGCTGGAAGAAAATGAAGCGCTAAAAGAAGAGCTGGCCCAGATTCAGGAAGAGGCAAGAAAGGCCGATGCCATTGCCCGTGAAAACCGGAATCTGCGAGCCATCCTGGAGCTGACAGAATCCCGGGAGGATTTCAAACTGGTGGACAGCTACATCATCTCCCGCAGCTCCCAGCAATGGTCTTCCACCTTCACCATCAACCGGGGCAGCAGCGCAGGCATCACCGAGGGTATGTGCGCCATCACCGCCAACGGCGAATTGGTAGGTCTTGTAAGCCAGGTAGGCAGCAACTATGCGGTGGTAAAATCCGTGCTGGACTCCTCCTTGGAAATCAGTGCCACCATGGCCTCCTCCGGCTATAACGGCATGGTACAGGGCGGCTATTCCACAGGTCTTGAGGGACTTTTGCGGATGGATTATCTGCCTTCCTCTGCCGTTATCCGTAATAACGACCAGGTGGTCACCTCCGGCTCTACTGTGTATCCCAGAAACTTGATCTTAGGTTATGTGGTGGATGCTGGCTTTGATGACACCGGTGTTGCCAAGTACGCGCTACTAAAGCCTGCTGCCGATGTAGGCAGCCTGGAGCAAGTGTTTATCGTCACCGAGTACGAGGTTGGCTGATATGGCAAAAAAGTACGAATTTAAACCGGATAAGCCCTATTCCGGTTTCTTTGAAAAGCTGATTTTGACCCGGCTGCAACAGCGCAACCTGCTCAAATGGGTGCTCTATGCCCTGGTGCTGGTGATGCTGTCGGTGGTGCAGGATGTGCTTTTCAGCCGAATGCGGATCTATGGAGCAACCACAGAGCTGGTGCCCTGCGGTATTTTTATGATCTGCCTGCTGATCGGCGGCGAACGGGGCAGCGTATTTGCCCTGATCGCATCTTTTCTGTATCTGTTTTCCGGCTCTGCTACCGGAAACTACTGCGTTGTTTTTTTAACCGGCATCGCAGTGCTGGTAAGCCTGTTCCGTCAGGCATATTTACAGCGTGGCTTTGTCACCGCAATGCTATGTACCGGTGCCTCCATGCTGCTTTATGAACTATTGGTATATGCCATTGGCCTGTTTTTGGGGTTGACAACAGCCGGCACTATCGGCTCTTTTGTCCTCACCGCGGCGATGAGCTTCCTGGCTGCTCCGGTGCTGTATCCCATCATCAAAGCCATTGGCGGAGGTGACGCATGGAAAGAATAACCCGTGGCCGCGCCATGGCTGTATTGGCATTTTTTCTGGTGATCGTGCTGATTTTTGGTTTTAAGCTCTACGATCTGCAGATCATCGAAACCGGTGGCAGCACCGACAATACCACCACCTTTACCACCCTGACCCGGGTAAAAGCCGCCCGGGGCGACATCTTGGATACCAACGGTAATGTGCTGGTGTCCAACCGTGCCTCTTACGATCTGGTCATCAACCACTATGTGCTGCTGACTGCAGACGGCACCAACAATTATCTGTACCAACTGGTAAACCGCTGTAAAGATTCAAACATTGCCTACACCGAGCATTTCCCCATTTCCCAGGAACGCCCCTTTGTGTACACCCTGGATGATTTCAACGCCTCCTGGCGTAGCTATTTCCAGGACTATCTGGCCACCGTCGTGGAAATGGACTCGGATATTTCCGCTCCCTTGCTGGTTGACCGACTGCGGGATTACTACAAGATCCCCGCAACCTGGACAGAAGAGCAAGCCCGGCTGGTGATTGGTCTAAGATACGAAATGGACCTGCGAAGCTGTGTGCCCAGCTTGTCTAACTACCTATTCTTGTCTGACGTCAGCGACCAGGATCTGTCTGCTATTATGGAACTAAATATCCCGGGCCTCAACGTGGAAGCTTCCACCGTTCGGGAATATAACACCGCTTACGCATCCCATATTCTGGGCTTCGTTGGCCCAATGAACGCCCAGCAGTGGGAGCAGTACAAGCAAGATCCGGACTATTCTATGGACTCGGAGATCGGCCAGGACGGCTTTGAAAAAGCCTTTGAAGAATACTTGCACGGCGTGGACGGCTGGCGGGAAGACACCGTCACCACCTCCGGCGAACTGGTCTCCTCCCGATATCTGGTAGAGCCCAAGGCAGGCTCTAACGTGGAAGTGTCTATCGATATCAACATCCAGCGCGCCGCAGAAGACACCATGCAGCAGGTCTATGCCACCTTAAAAAGCGACCCGAAAAACGACGGCTACGATGCTGCCGGCGGTGCAGTGGTAGCCATGGATGCCAAAACCGGACAGGTGTTGACCTGCGCCAGCTTCCCCACCTATGATCTTTCTACCTTCTTTGAAGATTATGAGCAGATCTTGGCGGCAGAGCATGATCCCCTATATAACCGGGCGCTGCTTGCCACCTATCCCCCTGGCTCTACCTATAAGATGTCCATGGTCATTGCCGGCATCAACTCCGGTGTAATCAACTCCGGCACCGAGTTTTATGACCACGGTGTTTACAAAAAGTACGGCCCGGACTTTACCCCCAGCTGTCTGTATTTCACAAACTACGGCATGCTCCACCAGAATGTGAATGCAGCGGTGGCCCTGCAGGTGTCGTGTAACTATTTCTTCTACGAACTGGCAGACCGGATCGCCTTGAGCGCCATGGATACCACCGCCAAGGGGCTGGGTCTTGGAGAGCCCACCGGTATCGAGTTGCCGGAAAATCTTGGCCACCGGGCCAACGAAGAAACCAAAGAACTTCTGTACACCGGCGACAGCGCCAACTGGTACAAAGCCGACCAGATCACCGCAGCCATTGGTCAGTCTGACAACCGCTTTACCCCCATGCAGCTGTGTTCCTACGCAGCTACCCTGGCAAACCGGGGTACCCGGTATGCCGCCACCTTCTTAAACCGGGTGGTATCTGCAGACTATCGAAAGCTTCTGTACCAGAACGAGGTTACGATTTTAAGCACCATGGATATTTCCGACGATGCTTATCTTGCTTACACCACCGGTATGCATCTGGTTACCCACCGCACCGATGACTGGAGCGGCACTGCCTATTCCACCTTTAAGGATTATCCCATTGATGTGGCTGCCAAAACAGGTACGGCAGAAACCGGTATTACCACCGCCTCTGCCAACGGTGCATTTATCTGCTACGCCCCGGCAGACGATCCTCAGATCGCCATTGCCGTCTACGGCGAACGGGTAGGTCACGGCTCTACCCTGGCGCAAGTTGCCAAGGCTATGCTGGATGTGTACTTTGAAGTAGGCGAGATCGGTGATGTGATCACCAACGAAAACCAGTTAAGCTAACAGCGAACAAAAAAACCTCCCTCTGATGAGGGAGGTTTTTTCAATTCTCTAACAGCTGGGCGCAGCGGGTGATCAGCTTCGGGTCACCGGTGCTGTTTTCAATGACCACTTGCCCCGGGCCCTCTGACAGCAAGCCCTTTTCTTCCAAGCGCCTGCGGGTCTGCAGCGCTGTACCAGCACCGCCATCTAAGATCTGGGTGTTTGCACCCAACAACCGAGAAATCACCCCGGCAGCAAAGGGATAGTGGGTGCAGCCCAGCACCGCAGCATCTAATTGGTTCGCATAGGGCGCAAGAATAGGCGCAAGAAAAGCTTCCATTTCCTCCTCCGGTGCGCCGGATTCGATCCGCTCCACCAATCCCGGCAAAGGAATGGGGAACACCTGCATTTGGGGAAACATCTGGGTCAAATGGAGGAACTTTTCCTCCTGTAAGGTCACAGGGGTGGCAAGGACGCCAACCTTGCCGGCAGGAAACCGGTCTGCCGCCACTTTCACCGCCGGCTCAATGCCCACAATAATGGTATCGGGCCAGGTCTGCCGCAGCAGATCAATCGCCGCGGCAGTGGCGGTGTTACAGGCTACCACCAAAGCTTTTACATTGCGACCCAAGAGCATTTGGGCCGCCTGGAGGGTCAATTCTCTAACCTTCTGGACAGGTTTCGTGCCATAAGGGGCATTGGCAGAATCTCCAAAATACAAAAAGGTTTCCCCAGGCATCTGACGGATCATTTCCTTTAATACGCTGATCCCGCCTACGCCAGAATCAAATACGGCGATGGCATCTGTTTTCTTAGCCATAGACCTTTTCTCCTTCCAGAGCTTGCTGCGCCAGGCGGATCTTGCGAACCATATAAATGCAGATGGGAATGGCCAAAGCCAAACTCAGCACATCTGCCACTGCCTGGACGCAGATCAATCCGTAAACACCAAACAAATATGCCAGAGGGAACAGCACCGGCAGCATACAGCTGCCCTGCCGGGCAGTCGCCAGTAAGAATGCGCCGCCACCGTTGCCCAGGCCTGCGCAAAGCATATTCACCATAGCCACCCAGGCATGGATAGGCAGGGCAATGGACTGCAAAATAATGCACAGTCTACCGATCTGCCGCATCTGGGGGTCTTGTCCTGCAAATGCGATGATCACCTGATCGGCAAATACAACTAAAACAGCCGCCATGACCGCCGCTCCGGCAATGCTCGCCCAGGAAACAAAACGGAAACTGTCTTTCACCCGGTCATACCGCTTTGCGCCCCAGTTAAATCCCGCCACCGGCTGGAAACCTGCGCCAAAGCCTAAAATAATACTAAAGGGGAACATCATCACTTTCGTGGTCACGCCAATACCTGCCAGCACAGAATCCGAAATATCCCCGGCCATATTGTTCAGCAGAATGCCGGAGACCACCGCCAGGGCGCTGCGAAACATGGAAGAAGATCCTACGCTGACAATATTTGACAAAATATCCCAGTTAGGACGGAAATTCTTAACAGACAAATGCAAAAGGCTTCGCCGGATCACATAGGGGAAAATTAAGATGGCAAAGCTTACTAACTTGGAAATGGCCGTGGCAAGAGAAGCGCCTGCAACCCCCATAGCAGGAATCCCCAGAACAGGCATACCGTAAATGAACACAGGGTCTAAAAAGCAGTTGAGTATGCCGCCAAAGCCCATGCCGATCATAGAAAGGGTTGCACTGCCTTCCGAGCGCAGACACTGGTTCATCACGAAGCTGGTAGCCATAAAGGGAGCGGCCAGAAGCACATAACTTGCGTAATCCACAGAATACTGCAAGCAGGTGTCTGTTGCCCCCAGCAAACGCACCATAGGGGTCATGAAAATAGAACCAACCACTGTTAAGCTCAGACCAATGGCCGCTGCCAAAATGAATGCGGTGGACAAAACCTTACTGGCTTTTTCGTCGTTGTTCTGCCCCAAAAGCCGGGCAATATAGCTGTTTGCGCCTACTGCCAGCAGAGAACCGCACATCATGATCAGCTGATCCAACGATGCATTGACGCTGACTGCGGCAGTGGCATCTGTGCCAAGACCGCTGACAAAATAGGTATCTGCCAGAGAGTAGATGGAGCTGATCAAAAATGCCACAATGGTAGGCACTGCCATTTGAAATACCACCTTGCCTACCGGTTGGGTAAGCATCAATTCCCGGCGGCGATTTTGACTTTCTGTGTGTTTCATAGACCTCTTATCTCTTTTCTGTTATTCTTTTTTTATTATAATCCTTTTTCCCTTTTATGTAAAGTCGGGAAATTGCCGACAGAATCCCTCTTGAAACATCCCATATTTTAGGATATAATAAGCGATGCGCTGTATCCCGACAATACTGGGAACGGCAGCAGGAGGAATTAAATATGAACAAAAAAGTAAGAAACATGGTGGGCATTGGTTTGTTCACCGCAATCGTAGTCGTACTCCAGTTTTTAGGTGGCGGCATTCGATTTGGTATGTTTTCCGTGTCCTTGGTGCTCTTGCCTATTGTAGTAGGCGCGGCTGTCTACGGACCGGGAGCGGGCGCATTTTTAGGCTTTGCCTTTGGTTTGGCAGTTCTGCTGTCAGGCGATGCTGCTGCATTTATGGTCGTTGACCCTCTGGGTACTGTGATCACAGTGCTTGCCAAGGGTATGTTCTGCGGTCTGTTTGCAGGAGTTGTGTATCACCTGGTATCAAAGCGCAGCCGTCTTGTCGGTGTGTTTGCCGCTGCAGCCATTTGTCCTGTGGTCAATACAGGCATCTTTTTGCTGGGCTGTAAGCTATTTTTCTATGAAACCGTCGCTGCCTGGGGCGCAGCAGCCGGCTACGAAAACGCCGCCGCATATATGTTCCTGGGCCTGGCAGGTGTGAATTTCATTCTTGAATTCGCAGTCAATCTGCTGTTAGCCCCTGTGATCACCCGTCTGATCGCCCAGGGAAAAAAGAAGTAAGGAGAAAAGCAAATGCTGCTTACCATAGATATCGGCAATTCCAATGTGGTCATCGGCTGCCTGGACAGCGAAGGCAAGGTGCTTTGCACATTGCGCATGGTCTCGGACCGGAAAAAGACGGAGGATGAATATCCCGCCGGCATGAAGTCCATTTTGCCCAACAACGGCATCGACCTTGGGGCCTTTGAGGGCGCCATCATTTGTTCCGTAGTGCCGCCGCTGACGGAGATCTTCCGCCTGGCGGTGGAGCAGACCATCGGCCTGCGGGCCCTGGTGGTGGGCCCCGGCATGAAAACGGGCCTTAACATCCTCA
>JAZREX010000053.1:0-4891 GCA_045661025.1 Faecousia sp.
TCTGGTTGCGCTTTTCCATGAGGATAAAGGCAACACCGTAAACGATCAAGGTGATGGCCACCACGATGTAATTGTACAGGTGTTCGTCCATCCAGTCATCCAACAGCAAACCGATCACCGCAGAGGGCAGCACCGCCACCACCACTTTAAACCACAACTGCCAGGTGTTTGTTTTCTCCTGGGCAGTTTTTTTGCCGTCAAAGGGATTGAGCTTCCGGAAAAACAGCAAGATCACCGCTAAAATCGCGCCCAGCTGGATCACCACCTGGAACATCTCGTAAAATGCATCCGATACCTGTAGCTTCACAAACTCGTCCAATAAGATCATATGTCCTGTTGAGGACACCGGTAACCACTCGGTAACGCCCTCCACAATGCCAAAAAGCACCGCTTTGAGTATTTCAAAAAAAGCTTCCATAGCGTACTCCTTTCCTTATTTACCCCATTATCATACTCCCAAACCCATCTTTTTGCAAGGATTTCTTTGTTGTTCACATTTTTAGGTGGATCTCTTCATAATTTATTCACCCAAATATGCTTTTTTCCGTTATAATAGAAGAAAATGAAACTTTACTATTTTCAGGAGGTATTTCCCATGGCTGTATCGGTTCTTGTTGTAGAAGACGAAAAAAATATTGCCCAGCTGCTGCAAATGTATCTGGAAAGAGAAGGCTACGCCGTGACCATTGCCGCCGATGGCGGCCAGGGCCTTGCCAAGTTCCGAGCCATCCAGCCGGATCTGGTGCTACTGGATGTGATGATGCCCGTCATGGACGGCTGGACCTTATGCAAAACCATTCGGGCCGAAAGCCAGACCCCTGTGATCATGCTCACCGCCAAATCCGAGACCGATGACAAAGTAATGGGTCTTCGCAGCGGGGCAGATCATTATATCACCAAGCCCTTTGAAATGAAGGAAGTGTTGGCCCGGATCGAGGCAGTTTTGCGCCGGGCCGACCGTTGTCCACCAGAAGCAACTGCCCGGCGGTTGGTCTTCGATAAGCTGACCATCGACATGGACGCCTTTGAGCTGACTGTAGACGGAAAAAAGGTGGATACACCTCCCAAGGAGATGGAGCTACTGTTCTATTTGGCCTCCTCCCCCAACCGGGTCTACACCCGCAATCAGCTGCTGGATGAGGTGTGGGGCTTTGATTACTTTGGAGATTCCCGGACAGTGGATGTCCATGTAAAACGTCTTCGGGAAAAGCTGGAAGGCATTTCCGAACAATGGAACTTAAAAACTGTCTGGGGCGTAGGTTATAAATTCGAGGTGGTTTAAGTATGCGTTCTACCTTCAGCCGCACCTTCTTTACCTTTTCGGTGATCTTACTGTCTGCGCTGCTGGTAGTTGGCTTTTCTCTGCAAATGCTGGTAAAAAACTATTTGGAAGATCGGGCCGTTGAAGACTTAAAAAATGACAGCGTCGCCATTGCCCAGCTTGCCGCCGCTTATCACAGCGACATTGGACTGACCAGCAGAGAATTTTTAACCAACCTATCCATTGCTTCGGAGATTTCCGGTGCAGATGCAGTGCTTTGCAACGCCGAGGGCAGATTGCTTCTGTGCTCTGATTCCCCCCTGGGCTGCGAACATCAGGGCCTGAGCATCACCAGCCGGGAATATATCAGACAGGTAAAATCCCAGGACTTTGTGGTCAATCAAGGTGTTATTGATGGCCTTTACGACAATGCCCGGTATGTGGTATCCACCTGTGTAAAAGATCCGGCTAACGGCAGTATCATCGGCATTGTAATGGTATCCACCCCTATGTCCGACACCTTATCCATTTTGGAGCGCATGTCGGATATTTATCTGTTTGTTTCTATCCTGGTGGTGCTGGCGGCACTGATCGCGGTGATCATTTACACCCGAAAAAACAGCGCCCCTTTAAAGGATATGGCCGCCACCGCCAACGCCTTCGGCCACGGAAATTTGAAAGCCCGTGTCCAGGTGCCGGTGGACGTACCGGAAGAAATCCGGGATTTGGCCCTGGCCTTTAATAACATGGCCCAATCTCTGGAAAAAAGTGATAACCAGCGCACAGAATTTGTTGCCAATGTGTCCCACGAGCTAAAAACCCCCATGACCACCATCGGCGGCTATGTAGACGGCGTTCTCGATGGCACGATCCCCCAAGACCAACAACGGCATTATCTGCAGATCGTATCTGATGAAACAAAACGCCTGTCCCGGCTGGTCAAGAGTATGCTGGATATCTCCCGGCTGCAGGACCAAGAGGGTATCCCCGAGGAGAAAAAATCCCGGTTTGATATGGAAGAATGCGCCGGACAGGTGCTGATCACCTTTGAGCAAAAGATCATTCAAAAAGAACTAAACGTGGATGTGGATATGCCAGAGCATCCTGTGTATACCTTTGCCTGTGAGGACTATATTACCCAGGTCATCTATAACCTGTTGGATAACGCTGTAAAATTCTGCCCCCTGGGAGGTAATCTGGGGCTGTCTATCCGAGAAGGTGACAGCAAACTCTATTTCACCGTCTCCAACAACGGGGGCACCATCCCCCCGGCAGAACTGCCCCGACTATTTGACCGATTCCACAAGCTGGATAAAAGCCGGAGTCAAAACCGGGACGGCTGGGGTCTGGGTCTTTATATTGTAAAAACCATTATCTGCGGACACGGGGAAGATATTTCCGTTTCCAGCGCAGACGGTATCACCCGTTTTACCTTTACCTTACCTCTGGTAAACTGATGATTTGAGGTCTTATTATGAACGAATATCCTTATCATAACCACAAAGGGGATCGCCCCGAACCCTGGGAGCAACCCTACTATGAAACCGGCAGCACCCACCCGCCCAAGCACCGCACCGGACTGGTAATGATCCTGCTGGCAGCGGTGGTGCTGATCGGTGGCATTGTCAGTTGCCTGGGCTTTTTCAATATACATCTGCTGCGCCAGTCTGATGCAGACAGCCAGCAGGGCTTGGATGCCTCGGTAGGCTTTTCCCAGGAACAAGCACTTATCCCGGATAACACTTTGTCCGCAGAAGCGCAAACCCAGGTAGACCCTGCAACCCTTTCCGATGTAACTCTGGAGCTAAACACCACCCCCCAGAGTGTGGAGAACATTCCCCAGGAAGGCGGCCTGTCCTTGCAGGCCATTTATGAAAAAGCCACCCCCTCTGTGGTCTCCATTTGCTGCACCACCGATGGCGGCACTTCCACAGGCACCGGCGTGGTATTGTCCCCAAAGGGCTATTTGGTCACCAACCACCATGTGGTGGAGGGTGCTCGGGAGATCCAGGTGCTGTTTTCCGATAACCGGGTCTTGCCTGCCACCTGCATCGGCACTGACGGGGCTTCGGATCTGGCTGTACTGTATGTGGAAAGTGATAGCCCCTTGACTGCTGCGGAATTTGGCAGTTCTTCGGCTTTGCGGGTAGGGGATGCTGTGGTGGCCATCGGCGACCCTTTGGGCGTTGAATTACGAGGCACTATGACCAACGGCATCGTGTCTGCCATCAATCGGGACATCACCAGCGGCGGACGCACCATGACCTTGATCCAAACCAACGCCGCCTTAAACTCCGGAAACTCCGGTGGCCCGCTTCTGAACTGCTATGGCCAAGTCATTGGCATCAACACTATGAAGATCGGCGACTATATGAGCTCTGCCGGTGTGGAAGGGTTAGGCTTTGCCATTCCCAGCACCACCGTCAAAGAGATTGTAGATCAGCTGATCGCCCAGGGCTATGTTTCCGGGCGTCCTTCTTTGGGCATCACCGGACAGACCGTTTCCGGCTTTGAACAGCTTTATTACCGCCTACCCCAGGGCATTTATATCACCCAGGTAGAGGACTCTTCCGACGCTGCCGCCAAAGGCATTGCCCCGGGAGATATTCTGCTGCAAATGGGAAATACCCGAATCACCGACACTAATACCTTGCAATCTGCCCTGTATGCCCAGGAAGCAGGGGATACAGTCACGGTAATCATATACCGCAGCGGCAGACAGTATTCTCTGGAAATCACTTTAGGACAATCCCAGTAAGGAGGGCCTATGGAACCCATTTACCGCCAAAACTTTCAAATATCTGACCTGCATGTAGACTGCACCGGACGGCTTCGCCCCTCTGCCATTTTATATTTTGCCCAGGAAGCTGCAGGGCAGCACTGTAAAGAATTGTCCTTAGACTGGGATACACTGGCAAGCAAGGGTTTATTCTGGGCCGTTTTGCGCCACCGGGTACAAATTACCCGCTTGCCCTCCCGGGATGAAACCATTACGGTGGAAACCTGGCCCATGCCCACCACCCGTTCCGCCTTTCCCCGCTCTACCCGGGCCATCGATAAAAACGGCAAGGAGCTGTTTCGCTGTGTTAGTCTTTGGGTGTTAATGGATATCCAAAAACGCACCATGGTGCTGCCGGGAAAAAGCGGCGTGATCGTGGAAGGGACTTTGCAGGGCACAGAACTGATGGTCCCTGGCTCTATTACCCCCAAGGTCATGGAGTGCCAGCGTTCCCGGTGTGTCAGCTTTACGGACCTGGACCGAAATCTGCACATGAACAATACCCGGTATCTAGACTGGATCGCAGACTTGCTGCCTGCCCAGTTCCACCAGGAACATCCCCTCCGGGAATTCATCCTTTGCTACCTGTCTGAGGCCCGGGAAGCAGAAGAAATCACCCTACATTGGCAGCTCACCGACGGCCCTTGTCTGGAGGTAGATGCCAACAGAACTGCCAGTCTCGGGGAAGAAAAACCCAGCCGTGTTTTCTCTGCCCAACTGCTGTTTTAAACAGTTGTTCTGTAAACCAAAAACATTTCCACAGCTGTAAGTCGAAATGTGGAAAATTTCGTCGAATACCCCTGCAGACCCCAGGTTTGCAGGGGATTTTCCTATTTTTTCTGTGGACAAAC
>JAZREX010000054.1:0-3542 GCA_045661025.1 Faecousia sp.
TGGTGGCGGTGCTGCCCTCTGCGGTGATCGGTTTGCTGTTGGATGACTGGATGGACGAACACCTGTACAATTACATCGTGGTGGCCATCACCTTGATCGTTTACGGTGTTGCCTTTATCCTCATGGAAAAGCGCAACCAGACTCGCAGCGCAAAGATCGCCAATGTTTATGACATTGACTATAAAACTGCGGTGCTCATCGGTGCGTTCCAGTGTCTGAGCTTGATTCCCGGCACTTCCCGCTCCGGTGCTACCATTTTGGGTGCGATCATTCTGGGTGTGGGCAGAGCCGCCGGCGCAGAGTTCTCTTTCTTCCTGGCCATCCCCACCATGCTGGGCGCCAGCGCTTTGAAGCTTTTGAAGTTTGTGATGGAGGGTGC
This sequence comes from Faecousia sp., assembly GCA_045661025.1. Lineage (GTDB taxonomy): Bacteria > Bacillota > Clostridia > Oscillospirales > Oscillospiraceae > Faecousia. Next base: position 380 of record JAZREX010000054.1, read on the forward strand.
AGAAGTAGCCTCTATGGAACTGGTCATTTTACTGGTTGGCTGCGTAGTTAGCTTTGTAGTAAGTATGGTCGTGATCAAGGCGCTGATGGAATATGTCCGCAAGCGCAGCTTCAGCGTGTTCGGTGTGTACCGGATCGTGCTGGGCGCACTGGTGCTGGGATATTTCCTGGTAAAAAATTTGGTATAACTAAAAAAGATAACCGGGTGCGAAAGCACCCGGTTATCTTTTATTTAGCGGACGTATTCAATGACTACCCGACGGTTGGGCTCGCTGCCTACGGAGTAGGTGGTGATCCGGTCGGTGTCCTGCAAGGTGGCATGGATCACATGACGCTCGTAAGCGTTCATGGGTTCCAGGGTAATGCGGCGCTGAGCTTTCAGCACCTGCTGTGCTTTTTTGGTGGCGTAGCGGCGCAGAGAATCTTCCCGTTTTTCCCGGTAGGATTCTGCATCCACATTAATGCGGATGTGGCCTTCCACATGGCGGTTGATGGTGTAGTTACACAGATGCTGCAAAGCATCCAGTGTGTCGCCCCGACGGCCGATGAGATAACCTAAGTCTTCGCCGGTGAGCTCTACGTTGTAGGTGGTGTCGTCCACCTTCCAGGCATGGGGAACAGCCTGAGAGTTCATATGCTCCAGAAGTCCCTTCAAGAATACTTCGATCTTCTCCTCTACGCTGCCAGGAGCGGCGGGGGCAAATTCCTTGGGAGCAGCCACTTTCTTGGGAGCAGGTTTCACTGTTTCCTTCTTGGGTTCTGCTTTTGGGGCTTCTTTCTTGGGTTCAGCCTTAGGTGCTTCCACCTTGGGCGCGGGCTTTACTTCGGGCTTTGCCTTGGGCTTGGAACGAGATGCTGCGCCCAATGCGGATTTGGGAGCAGCGGGGACGGGGTCCGGTGCTTCATAACTTACCTGCACCTTGGCAGGGGCAGCGCCGATGCCCAAAAAGCCAGCCTTTGCCTGGGACAGCACCTGTACAGATACATCATCCCGGGTAAGACCCAGTTGGGTCAAGGCAGATTCAATGGCAAGGTCAATGGTCTTGCCGGTAGAAACCATGGTTTTTTCCATTGTTTATTCCTCCGTATGGTGGGTATTGTAACGGTTAGGATCATAAGCCCGGCCCTTGCAATAAGGACGCGAGGCAATGCCGGACAAAGGTTTGTTGCCGTTGTCTTCCTCGGTTTCCGTAATAATACCCTTCTTGGCAGCATACTCCTTGGCAGCGGCGGCTTTCATGGCTTCCTGCTCCTGCTGCTTTTTCTGCTGCATTTTCTTTTTGCTGGTGTTGGTGGTGATGCCGTCGGGGTTTTCTGCCCGGCGCTGTGCACGCTGACGCTCTTTTTCTGCTTCCTCAGCCTCTTCGGCCAGGGCTTTCTTCAAACGCTCAGCATCTTCTACATCATAGATTTTCCGATACTTGTGGTTCAGGTACAGATCAGACACGGTGGATACAATGCCCTGGGCGAACCAGTACAGGCTCAATGCGGCAGGCACAGTAAAGCCGATCCACAAAGAGAACAGGGGCATTATATACATCATCATCTTGCTCTGTTGACCGGCCTGAGACTGCTTTGCTGTTTCCTTATCCTGCAGACCCTTTTCGTCGGTGATCAGAGAGTTGTTGGTCTTGGTAGTCAGCAACATGGTCAACATCTGGCTGCCGGCAGACAGTACGGGCACAAGGAATGCGCCGATGTGGGCCCAATCCCACTTCCAGCTGTTGCCAAAGATATTAAAGACAGGCACTTCGCCCAGGTTGATACCTACGAAGTTAAAGTTAATACCAGCCAGGGTCTTATCAGAAACCTCGGGCATAACTGCCTTGATATCCTCCACAAATTCGGGGATATGCGCAGCTGCCAGCATCTGGCTGTAGAATTGGTTGCCAGAGGTGATCAGATCCGGCATCTTCTCTTTAACGATGCCAACGATCAGTTCGGCATTTTCCAGGGTCTCACCCAACATATAAACGATGGGCTGACGGACAACCGTGTACAAAGGAATCAAAATCAGAATGGGCACAAAGCTCCACAGACAGCTGCCGCCCATGGATACGCCTTCTCGCTTATACAGCGCCTGGAGCTCCTGGCCCTGTTTTTGCTGGTCGTTGGCGTATTTTTTCTGAATGGCCTGCACCTGAGGAGTGAGCCGGGACATTTTCATGGAGCTCTTTTTGCCCTTGGCGGTGGCAGGCAGAAGGATGAGCTTTACAAGGAATGCAAAGATGATCAATGAGACACCGTAGTTGGTGGTCAGCTGGTACAGAAAGTCCAAAAGCCAGCCGAAGGGCACCTGTACGATATCTGCAAGTCCTGCGAGAATCATTCGAGTTTCCTCCTTAAAAAGTAAAGGACATTTTAGGGGACGGGGTCGTAAATTTCACCTTTATAAAAGGGATGGCAGCGCAGCAGCCGTTTCATGGCCAGCTTGCCGCCTTTTCGCGCGCCGTATTTGGTAATGGCTTCCAAAGCGTATGCAGAACAGGTAGGACGAAACCGACAACAGGCCGGGGTAACGGGAGAGATATGGCGCTGATAAAACAAGATCAGCTTCAATAGCAGCTTCTTCATTGCTCTGCCTCCATAATTCCGGCTTTTTCCGCCAGGGACAGGTAGGCATCGGTAAGCTTTTGGAAATTTGCATGGATGCACCGGCTTCTTGCCACTACCACAATATCCCAGCCTGGGGCAAACCGCTGTTCATTCAGGCGATAGACCTCCCGAAGGCGGCGGCGGACACGGTTGCGAATCACAGCGCAGCCCAGCTTCTTGCTCACAGTGATCCCCACCCGATTGGTGGCGGTGTGATTCTTTCTGGCGTAAAGCACAAGAAAGGAATTACTGTATGCGGCGGTATGGTACAGCCGTCGGAAGATGTGATTCAGCTTTAAAGCACTGGAAAATTTCATATTCTTCTCCTACATCCGGAACTTTCGTTCCGTATAAAAAGGGAGCGGGGCGAATAACCTTCGCCCCGCATGGACTCCCATTTCGCTATGAGCGATTGTCCTGTTGTGGTAAAAACCACCCGATACAATTAACGCTTATGCAGACAGAACCTTGCGGCCCTTGGCACGGCGGCTGGCGAGAACCTTGCGGCCGTTGGAAGTAGCCATTCTCTTACGGAAACCGTGAACCTTGCTTCTGTGGCGACGGCTGGG
>JAZREX010000055.1:0-18490 GCA_045661025.1 Faecousia sp.
CCGGCAGCTACCATACAGTCATCTTCCAGCACCGCGCCATCCAGCACGATAGCGCCCATGCCAATGAGACATCGGTTGCCAATGGTGCAGCCATGCAAGATCGCGCCGTGTCCCACAGTGCAATCTTCTCCCAAGGTAACCTGTTCATGAAGCACGCAGTTATCCTGCACATTGGTGTTTGCGCCCACAGTAATCGCGCCGCTATCTCCCCGGAGCACTGCGCCGTGCCAGATATTCACATTCTCTGCCAGGGTCACCGCGCCGGTGACGGTGGCATTTTCTGCAATATATACCATACTTAAACCTCATATTCTCCCAGCCATCGCAGCTGGCGGGTTTCTACTGCCCGACCTTCCAAAAGGCTCTGGGGTACATCCAAGATCCGCTGATTGCGGCTACCCCGGAAAGAAAGCTCCAGGCTTCTTTCGGCCAGCAAAAACCGCCCGTCGATCAAAATATCCACAGTTTGCAGGAGTTCTCTCTGCTCCGGTGTGCCGGTCAGCAGCTGTTCAAAGGTGTAACCGGTGTAGGCCGCCACCTCCAAGCCCGCTTCTTTTAACATCCGACCCAGCTTGGCAAAGCCCTCCGCTTGGGCAAAGGGTTCGCCCCCGGAAAAGGTAACGCCCCGACACAGAGGGTTTTTCCGAATGATAGCAAAGATCTCCTCTACTGCCATTTCCGTGCCCCCGGTAAAGGGCCAGGTCTGGGGGTTATGGCAGCCTTCACAATGGTGCGGACATCCCTGACAAAACACCGTGGCCCGGATACCCGGGCCATCGACGATGCTGTCTGTGATTAGATTACTTAGTTTAAGCATTGGTATCCATGGTGTGCTTGACACGGTCACGCTCTTCGGCACGCTTGGCATCGTTCCACTTATCCATAGTGCCAACGATATAACCGGTGATCCGGCGGATACGCTCAAAGCCTACGCCCTGACCTAACTTTTCATTCTTAGTTTGCTTAGCAGACATAATTGTTCCTCCTTACTCGATCTTACTTGATCTTACTCGATTCCCGCAAATGCAGGCATTTGGGGATACAGGCGTCTTAATTCTTCTACTTTCTCAGGGGACAGTTCCTCACCCTCACGGCGGCCGCAACGGGGACATACATCACCGATGATGCCTACATAGCCGCAGACCGGATCCCGGTCTACCGGGTGGTTGATAGAGCCGTAGCCGATACCGCAGTCGTGCATGCAGCGCACCACGCTCTCAAAAGCTTCCACATTCCGGGCAGTATCGCCGTCCAGCTCCACATAGCTGATGTGGCCGGCGTTACACAGGGCGTGATAAGGTGCTTCCAGACGGATCTTATCGTAAGCGCCAATGTTATGCCATACCGGGATATGGAAAGAGTTGGTGTAATACTCCCGATCGGTAACGCCGGGGATGCGGCCGTAGCGCTTCTGGTCCATCCGGATAAACCGGCCGGACAGGCCCTCTGCGGGGGTGCCCAGCAAGGTAACATTCATCTTCAGCGCCTGGGACTTCTCATCGCAGAACTTACGCATAAAGCCGATGATCTCCAGACCCTTGTTCTGCAAGGCTTCATCCGCACCGTGGTGGTTGCCGTACAGGCTGGTCAAGGTCTCTGCCAGACCGATAAAGCCGATGGACAGCGTGCCGTGCTTGAGCACCTCGCGCAGATCGTCCTTGGCAGTCAAATGCTCAGAATCCAGCCATACACCCTGGCCCATGAGGAAAGGATAGTTGTAGATGTGTTTGTCCGCCTGGATCTCGAACCGATCCAGCAGCTGCTGGGTCACCAGCTCCAGCATATCCTCCAGCTTCTTGTAGAACACCTTCTCGTCCTTCTGGCTCTCGATGGCCAGACGGGGCAGGTTGATAGAGGTGAAGGACAGGTTGCCACGGGAGTATGCGATCTGCCGGGTGGGATCGTAAACATTACCCATAACACGGGTACGGCAGCCCATGGTGGCAACTTCCGTTTCCGGCTTGCCGGGGACATAGTACTGCAGGTTGAAGGGGGAATCCAGGAAGGTGTAGTTGGGGAACAGCCGCTTTGCGCTGACCTTACAGCTCAGGCGGAACAGATCGTAGTTGGGATCGGTCTCGTTGTAGTTGACCCCTTCTTTTACCTTAAAGATGTGGATGGGGAAAATACAGGTCTCGCCGTGACCCAAACCGGCATCCAAAGCCAGCAGCACATTGCGGATGACCATCCGGCCTTCTGCTGAGGTGTCTGTGCCGTAGTTGATGGAGGAGAAAGGGGTCTGGGCGCCTGCACGGGAGTGCATGGTGTTCAGGTTATGGACAAAGCCCTCCATGGCCTGCTTGGTATCCCGGTCAGTCTTCTGGAATGCACGCTTCTTAGTGCGCAGGATCAGCTTCATAGCGTCAGCTTCCCCGATGCCGAAAGCGGTGTTCAAACCCACGCTGACTGCATTGTCAAAGGTGAGGGTATTTTCCAGGCGGGCGGTTTCGCCGCTGAGCTTTTCTGCAGCGTCCACCACGGTGGCCACCTGGTCTTTCAGACCGTCCTGATCCAGGAAGTCTTCCACCGCGTCGGTGAGCCGACGGACATAGGCCTTGCGGTAGGACTTGGCAACGCCCAAGGCCATACCGTAATCAAAGTTGGGAATGGACTGACCGCCATGCTGGTCATTCTGGTTAGACTGGATGGCGATGGCTGCCAGAGCTGCATAGCTCTGGATGCTCTGGGGCTCCCGTAGATAGCCGTGACCGGTGGAGAAGCCGTTTTTGAAGAGCTTAATGATATCGATCTGACAGCAGGTGGATGTCAGACTGTAAAAGTCAAAGTCATGGATGTGGATGTCGCCTTCCCGATAAGCCTTGGCATGCTCCGGACGAAGCAGGTACATCTCATTATATTTCTTTGCACCTGCAGCGCCGATCTGCAGCATGGTGCCCATGGCGGTGTTGCCGTCGATGTTGGCATTGTCCCGCTTCATATCACTGTTACGGGCATCGATGTTGGTGATCTCATCGATGGTCTTCATCAAAGCAGTGTTTGCCTCTCTTGCCCGGGTACGGTTAGCCCGGTACAGGATGTATGCCTTGGCAGAAGCAGGGAACCCATGGTTCATCAGCTGCTGCTCTACTGCGTCCTGGATCAGCTCAATGTTAGGCGCTTCCCCACCCAGCTTGCTTTCCAAGTTCCGCTGCACATCGTTGGCAACCCGGGCTGCATCGGCTGCGTTACCCTCCTGGCAGCTTTCCATTGCCTTTAAGATCGCCGCTGCAATTTTGTTCTGATCGTACAAAACCACACGGCCGTCACGCTTGATAATACTCTGAATCATCGTAATCTTCCTGACTTTCTTATTATATTCTCTTCCCACAATATATTGTGTCGGAAAAAGTCGTTCCACACAATATATTGCCACACTTCTATCCATTTGTCAACACAAAAAAACAGAAAAAACATAAAAATATCCCCCTGTTCCTCCACGAAGAACAGGGGGATGCCCAAAATACGAAGCAGTTGCTCCACTGAAGCTGGAAAAGTCTTAGATTCCCAACAAACTCCGGGCAAAGAAGAAATAAACCAGCAAAGACAGTGCGTCCACAATGGACGTAATAAAAGGACTTGCCATCACCGCCGGGTCTAACCCTAAGGCCTTGGCCAGCAGGGGCAGGGCCGCGCCTACCAGCTTTGCTGCCACCACCGTAACAAGCAGGGACAGGCACACCACCAGATCTACCATCAAAGTGATATCTTCATTTGCCAGAAGCCAATGATCTACCAGCCAGATCTTTACAAAACAGACCACCGCCAAAGCCAAACCGCAAAGCACCGCGGTGCGGATCTCCTTCCAGATCACCTGGCCCAGGTCAGACAGCCGGAGCTGATCCAGACTCAAAGCACGAATCACCGTAACGGAAGACTGAGAACCGGAGTTACCGCCGGTACCCATAAGCATGGGGATAAAAGCAGTCAGTGCCACCTGGGCAGCCAGCGCGCCCTCAAAGGCGGTGATGATCATTCCGGTAAAGGTGGCAGATACCATCAAAAGCAGTAGCCAGGGAATCCGGTTACGAAACAGCTGCCAAACAGGACTGTTCAAATAGGTCTGCTCCGAGGGAAGCATACCGGACATGATTTCCATATCCTCGGTGGCTGCTTCCTGCAAAACATCCATAGCGTCATCGAAGGTCACGATACCAACCATCCGGTTTTCTCCGTCCACCACCGGCAGCGCCAGGAAGTTATAGTGGCTGAGCTGACGGGCCACAGTTTCCCGGTCATCATGGGTGGACACACTGATGATATTGGTTAACATAATATCTTTAATTTGAATTTCATCGTCCTGGGCCAAAAGCAGGTCTTTCACTGTGACCATACCCACCAGCACCCGGTCAACGGTGACATAACAGGTGTAAATGGTCTCTTTATCCACGCCCTGGCGACGAATCCGAGCAATACTGTCCCGGACCGTAAATTCCGGCCGCAAAGATACATACTCCGTGGTCATCACAGAGCCGGCAGAATCCTCAGGATAACGCAGGATCTGATTGATGGTGCGCCGCATTTGGGGGTCAGCCTGTTTTAAAATACGCTTGACCACATTGGCGGGCATCTCCTCTACCAGGTCAGCCGCGTCGTCCATATACATTTCGTCCAGAAGTTCCTTCAGCTCCAAGTCAGAAAAGCTATTGAGCAGGGTCTCCTGGTCATCCGGTTCCATTTCCGCAAAGGCCAAAGCTGCCGGCTCTTTGCCAAGCAACCGGAAGACATAGGGCAGCTGCTGCTGATCCATTCTGGATATGACCCCGGCAATATCACTGGGGTTCAAGGTTGCAAGCAACGCTTTTAGTGCCGGATACTTCTTCTGTTCCAGCAAGGAGCAAAGGGATTGCTCCAGGATCTCAAATCGTTCGGTCATAAAACGCCTCCTGAAAGCGAGGGATCAAGCCCCGCCAAGTTTTAGAAGGCAGTTACAGAGTCTCCCATAGCCGGGGGCACCTGGGACTGCCTGGGTTCGGGCAACTACTGCCACCGTCCATGAAATTCCCTCCTTTAAAATCGATTCTGGACCACTTTATTATTTTACTTTGCAAACTGGCCTCTGTCAACCATTTTTGCCAGAGCCTGGTTTCATTGCCTGAAAGCAGGGATTTCATAGCACATTACACAAAGCCAACAGGGCACAAAAACGGCTCTATGTGCAGTTTGCCCGGAAAATTTGTTTTATTTTCGACAAAAAGCCTCTTTTCTTCCGGCAGAAAATGTGATATGTTATATATGGACAGATATCTATCTGCCTATGGTTTATTTATTATTTGATACATAAGGAGTTGTAACTATGTATTTTCAGAAAAAACGCTGTATAGCCATGCTTTTGGCCGGCGGCCAGGGCAGCCGTCTAAAGGTGCTGACACAGAACACCGCCAAGCCTGCCGTTCCCTTCGGCGGAAAGTACCGCATCATCGACTTCCCCTTATCCAACTGTGTCAACTCCGGCATCGATACTGTGGGTATTTTGACCCAGTATCAGCCCTTGGAGCTGAACGAGTACATCGGCAACGGCCAGCCCTGGGGTCTGAATAAGTCCCACTGCTGCGCCCAGGTGTTGCCCCCTTATGAGCGTAACGATAAAAAGAGCGGCTGGTATAAGGGCACTGCCAACGCCATTTACCAGAACATCGCCTTTATTGAGCGGTATGACCCGGAGTATGTGGTGATCCTCTCCGGTGACCATATTTATAAAATGGACTATGCTGACATGGTGGATTACCACGAAAAAAGCGGCGCAGCCTGCACCATCGCTGTCCGGGATGTGCCTCTGGAAGAGGCCAGCCGGTTTGGTATCCTAAACACCAACCCCCACGGCTCTATCTACGAATTTGAGGAGAAGCCCGCCAAGCCCAAGTCCACCAACGCCTCCATGGGTATCTATGTGTTTAACTGGGCAATCTTAAAGCAGTTTTTGATCGCTGATGAAGAAGACCCCGCTTCTTCCAACGACTTCGGCAAGAACATCATCCCCGGCCTTTTAAACGCCGGACACAAACTGTTGGCCTACACCTTCAACGGCTACTGGAAGGACGTAGGTACTATCGATTCTCTGTGGGAAGCCAATATGGAGCTTCTGGGCAAGACCCCTGCCTTTAATATCCGGGGCGGTGACAAATCCCGAATCTATGCCAGAAACAATGCCCTACCCTCCTCTTATATCGATGCCGGCGCAAAGACCGTGAACAGCTTTATCGCTGAGGGTTCTGAGATCTACGGTGTTGTCCGCCACAGCATCATCTCCACCGGCTGCACCGTGGGAGAGGGCGCATTGGTGGAAGACAGCGTAGTCATGCCCGGCGCTACCATCGAACCCGGCGCCATTGTCCGCCACGCTATTTTGGGCGAGGACAGCCGTGTCTGCCGGGGTGCAGTGGTGGGCGGCGCATTTGCCGAAGGCGAGGAAAAGAAGATCAGCGTCACCGGCAAAAATGCCGTAGTAGATGTAAACACCGTGCTTTTGCCCGGTGAAATGATGTAAGGAGGGACACGCCATGAACGCAACCGGTATTATCTTTGCCAACCAGGGCTCTATGAGCAATCTGACTATCAAGCGCACCATGGCCAGTCTGCCCTTTGGCGGCCGTTATCGCCAGGTAGACTTTGCCCTGTCTAATCTGTCCTGCGCAGGCATCCATCACATTGGCATCATTACAAGAAACTATTATCAAAGTCTTTTGAACCATGTAGGCTCCGGCGAAGAATGGGGCTTAGAAATGGGTGAAGGCGGACTAGAATACCTGACTCCCTTCTCCTCTTCCGCCACCTCCACCTACCGGGGCAAGCTGGAGAGCATGCACAGCGCCATGTCCTTTTTGGACTGGGGCGACGAAGATGATTATCTGGTTATGATCGATGCAGCTATCCTGTGTAACATCGACATTAAGAAGGTCATTGACGCCCACGAAAAAAGTGGCGCAGATATCACCCTGGTTACCAAAGCCGGCGTCGCCAACGGCTGCAAGAAGCTGGATCTGGCAGTAAAGGTAGACGAAAAGGGTCAGATCGTGGATATGGTGGTAGACTATACCCCCGATGAGAGCTACCTGGCCTCTATGGACATTTTCGTAATGAACCGGAAATGGATGGTCCAGCAGGTGAAAGAGCACATTGCCCGGAACCTGTACCATATGGACCGGGATCTGGTGATGGGCCTGTGGCAAAAAGGACAAGCAACCATCCATGTCTATCCCTTTGATGGCGTGGCCATGTACAACGAATCTGTAGAAGAATACTTTGCCAACAGTCTGGCACTGACCCAGCAGGAAGTCCGCAAGGATCTGTTTGGGGGCAATCACCTGGTCTACACCAAGGTCCGCGACCGGGTGCCCACCTACTATGGCGAAGATTGTCAGGTGGATAACTGTTCTGTTGCCGACGGCTGTATGCTGGAAGGCTATGTGAAGGATTCTGTGCTGTTCCGCCAGGTCACTGTGGCCCCCGGCGCAACACTGGATCACTGCGTAGTGATGAACGACACGGTGGTTGGTGAAAACTGCCAACTGAAATATGTGATTTTGGATAAGGATGTGGTGGTACGCCCCGGCACACAGCTCACCGGAACACCGTCCAATCCTGTGATCATCCCCAGAGGAGAAGTGGTATGAAAATTGCGATCATGGCCTCCGAGGGCGCGCCCTTTATCAAATCTGGCGGCCTGGGAGATGTGATGGAAGCATTGCCTTCCGCCCTGTCCCGGATCGAGGGCAATCAGGTCATGCTGTTTTTGCCATACTATAAGAAGATCCGGGAAAACCCCAAGTTTCAGACAGAACTGGTCACCCAGTTTCATGTATCTCTGGGCTGGCGGCAGCAGTACTGCGGTGTGCTGAAGCTGACAAACCCCAAAGATGATGTCCAGGTGTATTTTTTGGATAACCTGTATTATTTTGGAAGCCGGGATGGGGCGATCTACGGCCACGGAGACGACGGCGAGCGTTTCGCATTCTTCTCCAAGGCCTGTCTGGATGCCCTGGCTGCCCTGGAGACTGTACCGGATGTGATTGCCTGTAACGACTGGCAAACCGCTCTGGTGCCCACCTTCCTGGCGGCCTGGTATCACCGGATCTTCCCCGGCACCAAATGCATGTTTACCATCCACAACATCGAATACCAGGGTTGGGCAAACCAGGAGTTCTTTGACGATGTGCTGTCCCTGCCTTGGCAGTACCGGGCCTGTTTGGATATGGAAGGCGCTGTGAATGTGATGAAGGGCGCAATCGAGACCGCCCACATGGTCACCACCGTGTCGGAAACCTATGCCAAACAGCTGATGTACCCCTACTACGCCCATGGCCTGGATGGGATCTTGGCCAATGCGGGCTGGAAGCTCACAGGCATCACCAATGGCATCGATGTGAACACCTTCAATCCAGAAACCGACCCGGCCCTGCCCTGCCACTATAACGCAGAAAGCTTTGCCGAGGGCAAAGCAGTGTGTAAGCAGAAGCTGCAGCAGGAAGTGGGTCTGCCGGAGAAACCGGACACCCCTTTGATGGTCATGGTTACAAGACTTGCAGGCCACAAGGGTCTGGATCTTCTGTGCTATATTGCCCGAAAGCTTTTGTGGGAGCAGGATTGTCAGCTGCTGATTCTCGGCACAGGGGAAAAGCAATTTGAGGAGTTCTTCCTGGGACTGCAGCGGGAATTCCCCGATCGGGTGGCTGCCAAGATCACCTTTAATCTGGACCTAGCTGCCCGGATCTATGCCGGCGGCGATGTATATCTGATGCCCTCTAAATCCGAACCCTGCGGTCTAAGCCAGATGAACGCCATGCGCTACGGCACTGTTCCTGTAGTCCATGCCACCGGCGGTCTGAAGGACACCGTTCCCGGCGCAGACGACAACGGCGAGGGTGGTCTGGGCTTTACCTTCCAGAGCTATAACGGCGACGATTTCTATGGCGCAGTTTGTAAGTGTCTGAACCTGTACCGGGAAAACCGGGCAGGCTTCCAAGCTTTGCAAAAGCGCTGTATGCAGCAGGATTTCAGCTGGGACAAGCCTGCCCAGCGGTATATGGATCTGTTTGTCCATATGCGCCAGCACATGTAAAAAAGAAAATTGCGGGCCTTGCCCGCAATTTTTCATAGGAGCGCTATGAGAATTTTATTTGATTCCAGAAAAAAACAATATAAAGAAGTCTTTGGATGCCTGACACCCGGGCAAAGCTGCCCGCTGCATATCCACATCCCGGAAGCCGTCAAGACGACTGCTGTTTTCTGCGTGGTAAACTACCAAGACGGCAGCCTGTGCAAAAAGATCCCCATGACCTTAGATAAGACCATCGGGGTCTATGAAGTTTTCTCCGGGGATCTGGTGCTGGATACTGCCAATCTTTATTTTTATTACTTTGAAATCACCGGACACACTGGCACTTTCCGGCTCTTCCGCCAAGGCTATGACACCAACATGGAAGCGGGAGATTGCTGGCAAGTAACCTGCATCCCAAACGACTTCACTACCCCGGATTGGGCCAAGGGCAAGCTGATCTATCAAGTTTTCCCCGACCGGTTCTACAAATCCGGCAACTGCGACCTCACCGGGAAACTGCAACCTTATGAAGTCCATGAAAACTGGGAGGAAGAAGTCCATTGGCAGCCCACAGAAAAAGGCGAGGTGCTGAACAACGACTTTTTCGGCGGCAACTTCCGCGGCATTCAAGAAAAGCTACCGTATCTTGCCGATATGGGCGTGGAGATCCTTTATTTAAACCCCATAAGTAAAAGCTTTTCCAACCACCGCTACGACACCGGCGACTACAAGACTCCCGACCCCATGCTGGGCACTATGGCAGATTTCACCGCCCTGTGCGATGCCGCCCATGCCTTGGGCATCCGGGTGATCTTAGACGGGGTGTACTCTCACACCGGCGCAGACAGCCTGTACTTTAATAAAAAGGGCAGTTTCCCCGGTGTAGGCGCATACCAAAGTCCAGATTCTGCCTTTCACAGCTGGTATACCTTCCATGCGTATCCTGACAAGTATGTAAGCTGGTGGGATTTTGACACCCTGCCTACGGTGAAGAAAATGGACCCCGCCTTCTTAGAATATATCATTACAGGCGAGGATTCTGTGATCGCCCATTGGCTGAAGGCCGGGGCAGACGGCTTCCGTCTGGATGTGGCAGACGAATTGCCCAACAGCTTTATGGATCTGTTTAAAAAACAGGTCCGCAAGCTCCGCCCCGACGCTCTGGTCATGGGCGAGGTGTGGGAGGATGCCTCCAACAAAATTGCCTACGGTGTCCGGTGTCGGTACTTTGTAGACGGCACACTGGACAGCGTGATGAATTATCCCTTCCGGAAAGCCATTTTGGACTTTGTTACCGGTTTGGACGATGGCAAGGGCGTGATCTGGCAGTTGGAGACCGTTTTGGAAAATTATCCGGAGCCGGTCGTCCATTGCAACATGAACATGCTGGGCACCCACGACACCCCCCGGATCTTAAGCGTTTTGTCCGGAGATTTTGAAGGCAGCCGGGCAGAACTTGCCGAAAAGAAAATGACCCAGCAGCAGTATGCCAAAGCCGCCCAAATGCTCCAGATGGCAACAGTCCTCCAATATGCCCTGCCCGGTTGTCCCAGCCTGTACTATGGCGACGAAGCTGGCATGGAAGGGGGCAAAGACCCCTTCAACCGCCGCACCTTCCCCTGGGGCAAAGAGGATACCCGCCTGCAGACCCACTTTAAAAACTTAGGTCGGCTGCGCAAGACCCTACCGCAATGGCAATTAGGCGACACTGCCTTTGATTGCCCTGCCCCGGGCTGCCTGCAGATTACAAGAAATCTGGATGGCCGCCAGGTACACCTATACCTAAACCGCCGGGAAGCGCCTTGGACAGTCCCCGCCGGGAAGCTCCATCTGGCAGAGAATATCACCCAGGACGCCCCGGAACTTCTTACCCTGGGCAGCTACGGCTGGGCCGTGGTGGAGGTGTGATATGGAACAGGAATTCTTCTTATCCGGATATTGCCGGGTATTAGACGGCAGCCGCACCGTGTGCCTTGTGACCGAAAATGACACTTTGGTGGAGGTGGACTGCAGCTTTGAAAGCTGCCCCTACGCCAAAGACTGCCCCATCGGCAAAGAAATTACAGAAAAAACGGCAATCTCATCTTGATGAGATTGCCGTTTGCTTTTTAATTGCTGGTTCTGCGGCCTACAGGAGCGGTGCGGGTCATGACATTTGCCACAGTAATGACAGAATCCACTTCCCCAACCTCCACGGTCTTGGTGTTTACAATGCGGCGGGCGCACAGATAATAATCATAGAAATAATCAAAATCCAGATCTGCATACTCAATGCCACGATTGCCGGCATGGATGATCTGATTATCGCCGGCATAAATGCCTACATGAGATGCCGGATAGCTATCCCAAGTTTCCCGGAAGAAGATCAGATCGCCTACCTGCAAGCCCTCTTTGGCAACCACAATGCCATCTTGCAGCTGCTGGCTGGCAGTCCGGTGCAGACCAATGTCATGATTGCCATACAAATAATACATCAGGCCCGAGCAGTCAAAGCCGTAAGGGCCGGTGCTGCCGTAGACATAGGGCTCGCCCAACTGCTGTTTTGCAAGGGAAAGCAGGCTGCTGCGCAAAGCCAAAGCTTCTTCATGAGACTGATAAGTAACAGAACCGGTCTCCGCAGAGTCAGGCTGGCAGCTGATATAATACTCTTTGTTTGTATCCCGACGGATCTGGCTCTTTGCAATATAGCCCACCATGTCGTAGCAATCTACCTTGTAGAAATCCCGGGTCTGACCCAGAACGGTAACGCAAGTGCCTTGCTCCATCTGGCCGATCACTGTGGCAGAAGCGTAAGGGGCGTTATGCACCTTGGTGGTCATATTGCTGGCGGGCTGAGCCGCTTCCACGGCTACATCCGCAGACACAGCGGCCACAGGCTGCACAGAGCTTGCCAAGCAGGCAAAACACAGCACCAAGCTCATTATTCGCAATGCCAAAGAAATAGACTTTGTCATAAAAATACCCTTTCTATGCAACCTATCGGTTACAATCGGTTACAAATATACCACGCCTGTTACCGTTTGTCAACCCTTTTTATATGTGGAAAAGTAACAAAATCCCTGTCCACACCCCTTTTCTCCCAACAAAAGCCCCTATAAATGGAGGAAAACCCCCGTAAGCAGCCGGTATTTCCCGGCCCTTACAGGGGTTTCATTTTCGTAACCATTTAAGAAAATTTTGTCAAAAAATCAGTTTTCCATCTGTTTCCCTAAAAAGTCTCCTGCGATTTGTGCAATCCGCTGCAAGTCCTCCCCCGGCTCCTGGGTGGTATCCTCCCACAAAATGCACACCGCGCCCATTAAATCTCCCCGGCTTAAAATCGGGGTCGCCACTCCCAGAGGGTACTTTTCCAAGCCCTCAGACAGAGGCACTACCGGACTACCCAGAGAAAACCGATAGGTCTTGCGCTGCTCCATCAGCTTGTCCAGCTGCCGGGAATTGGGCTTGTCCATCAGCTCCCGGCGGTGGCTGCCCGCCAGGGCGATGACCCCATCCCGGTCACACACCGCCACAGTGCTGCCGGTGCGCTCTGCCATGGCCTGGCACAACTCCCCGGCAAACTCCGTCAACTGCCCCATGGGGGAATACTTCCGGAAGATCACACCCCCATCCTTTTCTGTGTAGATCTCCAAGGGGTCGCCCTCTCGAATGCGCAGGGTGCGGCGGATCTCTTTGGGAATTACAATACGACCAAGGTCGTCTACTCTTCTCACAATTCCTGTGGCCTTCATATATATCTATCTCCTTGTTATCAAATTTTACAAATTACGCTGTTAGTATCTGTAAATGACAGGAGTTTATACTTTGCAATTGAATTATCTGTCCACTACATTATAACATGACACGTCTTATCGTCATACTTGCTTTTTTCTTTGCCATAATGTATTATTGTATGTGCAAACATTGTTCTGCTGGGAGGCCCAGATATGGATTCCTATGGAATTATCTTTTTAACCACTGTTATTGCCCTTCGTCTTTTGCCGGGAGTTGTTACTACCATAATTGCCACCGGTTCATATTACAAAAGAAAAACGTGCAGCAGCCAAATTATCTGCGGGATGACCACTGGTATTGGTATGCTTCTTAATTTCTTTGTGTATATGGTTTTACACAAGCTTTTACGCGGTAGATGGAATTTCCTTTATACAGCAAAAGCAATTTTAGAGATTAACTTTACCTACCAAGAATTAGATTATCTGCCAACCTCCCTTTTACTGTGCTTATTATTTTCTTTTATTCTGGGGCTGTTAATCCGGTGGGCTTCTGTAAAACAACTCAAAAATACATTCCAATATATCCGAATAACAGGCCGTGGAAAGGCTGCAATTTTTTCTATTATTGCGGCAATGGGTACTGCAATCATTCTCCTTTTTAACATCAGTTTTGCCGGCACACAAAATCTTGTGATCAACGAAGTCGGAAGCTATAACCTTTCTTCCACATTGGACGATTCCGGTTTGGTCTGTGATTATATCGAATTGTATAATACCGGAAATCTGGATTGCGAGTTATATGGCACATATCTGTCGGATGACCCCTCGAATCTCCTCAAAAAAAGCGTTCCGGACGGAAGAATCCCTGCAAAGGCCCATTGGCTTATTAAGCTTGATGATAACACACTATCCGTGCGAAAAGAGGGTAACGAAATAATCACTCTGTCCGATTCCGCAGGAAACATTCTCGATCAGATAACCACCGGGGCTGTGGAAGCGGACCTTGCCTACTGCCGCATCAAAGACGGCGGTACTTCCTGGGCGCAGATTACCGGCACGCCCGGCACCTCCAACAACAGCGGTACTGTCAAACTGGAAACGCCTCCCATGTTCTCTCACGAAAGTGGCTTTTATGATGAGGCATTTGACCTGCACATTGACGCCGGCGACGGATGCACCGTCTATTATACTTTAGACGGAAGCATTCCAACTGCGGAATCCAGCATTTATTCCCAACCAATTTCTGTTTACGACAAAAGCAGTGAACAAAACGTCTTCAGAAGCATTCAAAATGTCCGGACAAAATGGTTCTCATACACCCCGGACACAACACCGGTTGATAAAGCCTTTATTATTCGGGCAATTGCCGTTTCCGAAGATGGTGCGGTCAGCGATCCTGTAACGGCCACATATTTTGTTGGTCTGGAAGGATACGAACAACAGAACGTCATCTCTCTGGTTGCCGACCCGGATGATCTGTGGGGTGACAATGGCATTTATGTAACCGGAAAAGAATACGATGAGTGGTACATAAACGGAAGCATCGGCGATGCGCCTGAGCCGAACTTTAATAAACACGGCCGCGATTATGAAATCGATGCCTCCTTCTCTTATTTTTCACAAAAGCTGCGCTTTGATCAGATGATCGGAATGCGAATCAATGGCGCATCTGCACGAAACAACATTTTCAAGCGTTTCTCATTATATGCGCGAAACGAGTACAGTGGAAACCGTTTTTTCTCAGAAAACCTGATTGAGAACATCACCAGCCGCAGGCTTGTCCTGCGGGACGGAGCAGCCAATGCTGTTTGTCAGGCAATTACCCAAAACCGGAATGTGGCTATTCAAAGATCTACGCCCGTAACTGTTTTTCTGAACGGAGAGTATTGGTACAAAACCAACCTTATGGAAAAATATGATGACTACTATTTCCAGCAGCATTATGGGATTGATCCGGAGAATATCATTGTCTGCGACAGTTATGGAATTTCCGAAGGAGTAGCTGATGACAGCACATATTGGGGTGATGTTTATGGCTATCTCAAGAGCCACGATGTATCTGTGCACGAAGAATATGTAAAACTCAATGATATTGTAGACCTTCAAAGCTATATTGATTATATGTGTATCAATATCTACATTGACAATATGGACTTTGACGACTATAAGAATGTCGTTGCGTGGAAGGCTCGTACTCCCGGACTGGGTGAATATTCCGATGGAAGATGGAGATTGGCACTGTATGATCTGGACGCAATGGAATGGAACGATGCCGGATACTGGGGACTTGGCACACAAGCAGAAAAAAACACCTTCAAACTGAAGCCTCGGTTTGCAGGAGCCGTCAACCAGCAATTTATGTTCACGCAACTGAAGCAAAATGCTTTATTCCGGCAACAGTTTGTGACCACCTTTATGGATCTGGTCAATAACGAATTTGCATACGATAATGTAGAAGAAGTATTCCACACCTATAACAGAGCTGCTCCCGAAGCCTATTATGCCGAATTCTTCCGGGACAGAGCCAAATATATTGTTCCGTATATGGCAGAAGAGTTTGATTTATCCGGGACTCTGGAAACACTTTCCTTGGGAACAAACAATTCTGGCGGCGGTTATGTTCAGCTGAACACGATCACCCCGGACCTGACGGAAGGCTCCTGGGCAGGACAGTATTATACTGACTATCCGGTAACTGTAACAGCCGTTGCCCACGAGGGTTATGAATTCGCAGGCTGGGAAGGCTCCGTGGAATCCGAAGAAGCTACTTTAGAAGTAGTCCTGAAAGAGGGAGGCATTACGCTTAATGCGATCTTCAAAAAATCACAAACATCTTGACAAGCTGCAGCGTATATGCTTTGTGCTTATATGCACAGCTATGATCTTTGGGCTGGTTGGATGTGTCGGCAACCCAAAAAACGAGGCCGGCCATTCCGATACCCTAGCCCCTCAGATCAAAATCACCACAGCAGATACTAATATAAGCGAAAACGGTGCAGTTGCAATCGACTTAAGCAAATTGGACCACATGTGCCTGATTTCTGCCCCGGGAACCTATATCCTTTCTGGTGAACTGGCAGGCTCCATTCAGGTAGACGCAGAAGAGCAAATCATACACCTTATTATGGACAATGTGACAGTCGATGCTCCTTCGGGTCCTGCGCTGGAGATCCTATCTGCCGGAAAGGTCATATTGACATTAAAAGATGGTACGACCAACACCTTCCAGGATTCCGGCAGCTATGTGGACAAGCCTGACGCAGATGCCTGCATCTACAGCACCTGCGACCTTACTATAAACGGTGGCGGCATTTTGAATGTGTCCGGCTATTACAAGGACGCCATTCATACCAAGGATGTCCTAAAAATCCTGAACCGAAACAGCTTTATTCAGTCCAAGCGCGACGGTCTGCACGGAAACGACGGAATCGTAGTTTGCTGCGAATCCCTCACCGTCCAGAGTGAGCGGAACGGGCTGCACTCTACGAAGTCCGGAAAAGTGGCCAAGGGAAATATAGAAATCTACGATAGTGGCTGCTCAATCATTGGTGGCAAATATGCCATATCCTGCAGCTCGGATCTGTATATTACAGACAGCAGTATATACGCCATGGGTGTCTACGGCAACTTGGAGGTGATGGGCGCGTCCTATGTTGCAAAGGGGAGCCTGCAGAATGAATAGATACCGCCATGAATATAAATACTTTTTGGATGGGACAAAAGAAAGCATCCTACGAATCCGTGCCGACGGTATTCTCATGCGCGACACCCACGTGCAGGCAGACGGAACCTACTTTATCCGCAGTCTGTACTTTGACGATTATGATGACAGTTGTGCAAAAGAAAACGAAGCCGGCACCGACCCCCGTTCAAAGTTCCGCATCCGGTACTATAACAATGACACCACCCACATTCGTCTGGAGAAAAAAAGCAAAACAAGAGGCATGACCCTCAAAGAATCCTGCAAGCTTACCTTAGAGGAATGCCGCAGCTTTGTAAAAGGAGAAATCCCCCCGGTTACAGACGATATGCCGTCTGTCAAACAGAATCTGTTTCTGGAGATGCAACTTCGGTGCTTGATGCCAAAGGTCATTGTTTCCTATGAGCGGATCCCATACGTGTATCCCGGAGGAAACGTCCGCGTCACTTTTGATCGGAACATTTCCTCTTCCGTAGACATTAGCCATTTTCTGGATGGGACATATATCTCCCGTCCGATCCTTCCTCTGGGACAAAGCATCCTTGAGGTAAAATGGGATGAGGTAATGCCCCTGCATATTAAGGATGTTCTGGCTCTGGATCAGCTGCAGTGGACAGCCTTCTCAAAATACTATATGTGTCGT
The DNA here is from genome assembly GCA_045661025.1 of Faecousia sp. Classification (GTDB taxonomy): domain Bacteria; phylum Bacillota; class Clostridia; order Oscillospirales; family Oscillospiraceae; genus Faecousia. The sequence goes on from JAZREX010000055.1 coordinate 17,091, forward strand.
GTTTATCACCTGTAAGATAGAGGAGAAAAAAATGGGTATTAAAGATATTATCAAAAAATCCTTCCTGGAAGGCTACGCTACCAGCGACATCCAGCTGAGCACGATCTTTATTTGTATGCTCTGCACAGCCGCTATCGCCGCGTACATATTCGTAGTCTACAAAAGTCTGAACAAGAATTCCTTCTACAACAAAAACTTCAACATGTCCCTGATGGGCATGGCTGTGATCACCGCGGCCATCATCCTGACCATCCAGTCTAACATCGTCGTCTCCTTGGGTATGGTCGGTGCACTTTCCATTGTGCGGTTCCGTACAGCCATCAAAGATCCTATGGATCTTATTTTCCTGTTTTGGGCTATCAGTGTGGGCATTATCTGCGGTGCAGGCTTCGCCATGATAGCCGTGATCGCTTCTGTTGTGTTCACTATCATTCTTGTCCTGTTTTCCTTGTTCCCTGCAGCAAAGGGCAACCTGATTCTGGTGATCAATGCAGTTTCCCACGAAGATGAAGGCGTTATTTTGGGGAGCGTAAAAGAATTCTGCCCATACAGCAAGGTCAGAGCACGCAATATTTCTAAGTCCGGTATGAATCTGGCCATTGAGGTAAGCGTTGATAATCCGTCCGGATTGCTCAACCGTTTAATGGCGCTGGAATGCGTCACATCAACATCCCTTGTGGAGCACGACGGTGACGTTACCGTCTGAAAATAGCGGAGTGGTTTTCCACTCCGCTATTGCTATGTATAAAAACCACCGAAAGCCGTAAAATTAGGGACTTGTGTTCAATAGGGCAAACTATCGAAAACCCCATTGTTTTATGCGGGTTTGGGGCAGTTTGCCCTATTATAACCCATTCCTCCACCCGTCTAACTATTCCTGTTGCTTTCATATATCTATCTCCTTGTTATCAATTTTTACAAATTACGCTGTTAGTATCTGTAAAGCAAGGCTGATTATACTTGCATACCTTGACATTTTTTGCTGTTTGCCGTAGAATTTTATTAGATAATGATATCAAAAGTATTGTTATCAAACATTGAAAGGGGTTATCTTTATGAGCAAAAACATTGTTCGTTTCTTACTCACATTTATGTTCGGATGGATCGGAAGCGTAATAATCAATCACTCAAACCTTCGCCCGGAAGGATATAAATGCCGCACAGGCGCTTACTTCTGGCTTACCCCGTTAACTTTCGGCATCTACCCCGTGGTTGCCAGCATTTGCAATATTTCCTTTACCGAGGGTGAGAAAAACATTGGCTACAAAATGAAAAAACAGTTATATCTCTCAGAGTAACAGCAAAAGAGGTTTCCCAAACAGGAAACCTCTTTCTTATTATTTACCGGGGTTGCCGGCGGTGTCTATGTCGCCGGTCAAGCCTAACCGGGCGGCAGCGTC
>JAZREX010000056.1:0-3887 GCA_045661025.1 Faecousia sp.
GTATGCTATTACCAAGGAACTATATCCTTCGGTCATAAATCATTGCGGTGGCAACACTGCTCAGACAGAAAAAGCCCTCCGAGATACCATACGGGTTGCTTATGAACGGGGCAATCGGGAAATTTGGCGGATGTATTTTCCGGATTGTGTTCATCGTTCTCCTACCAATGATACCTTTATTTCAACAATGGCCCGCTGCTTGCAGCGGTGGGAGAATAAAGAAGGCTTTGCGCCTTGTATTTTGCTTAAGGCAGAATAAAACCCCCTCAAATGAGGGGGTTTTTTTATTCTTCCCAGTTATGCCAGATGTTCTGCACATCGTCGTCTTCTTCCATAATGTCGATGAGCTTTTCCATCAGCTTGATATGTTCTTCGTTGTCCAGTTTCTGGTAGTTCTGGGGTACCATTTCGATCTGGGCAGAGGCAAAGGTGTACTTATCCAGCTTTGCAACCACATCGTTGAAGTCATCGGGCAGGGTATAGATGGTAAAGCAGCCTTCTTCAGCCTCAAAGTCGTCAGCGCCGGCATCCATAGCGTCCATCATGACTTCTTCTTCATCATAGTCGCCATCTTCGTTGTCGATGACCAGAACGCCCTTTTTATCAAAGCTCCAGGACACGCAGCCGGAAGCACCCAGGTTGCCACCAAACTTATCAAAGTGATGACGCATAGAACCTGCTGTACGGTTGCGGTTATCGGTCATAGTCTCTACAATGACGGCTACACCACCGGGGCCGTAGCCTTCATAGGTGATGGATTCATAGCCGTCGCCGCTACCAGCACCCATAGCCTTTTCCAGGCAACGCTTAATGTTGTCGTTGGGCATGTTAGCAGCCTTTGCCTTGGTGATAACAGTGGCCAGTCTGGAGTTGTTAGCGGGATCGGCAATGCCGCCGCCTTCTTTCACAGCCACAATCAGCTCTTTTGCAATTTTTGTAAAGGCGGCAGCCCGCTTTGCGTCCTGTGCGCCCTTTGTTTTTTGAATGTTATGCCATTTGGAATGTCCGGACATAAAAATCTTCCCTTCTCATATCATTTGCTTTCAAAACTCAAAACATTCTAGCATATTTGCTATATAAAATCAATGTTTTACATAAAATTTTTGATTTTCGGCAGTGTTTTATTAAAAGAACTCTGCGCAGTCGTTATGGCACGCAGATTTTGTGACAGTAATGTCGGGGAAAGCTGCCTGCAGTTGGGCAACCAGATAATCACATACCGGGTTTTCTGTATGGAAGTGTCCAGCGTCTATTAGATGGATTCCGGCATTCTTTGCATCCCAGAATTGATTGTAACGCACATCAGCCGTGACAAAGGTGTCGCATCCGCTATCAATTACCTGCTGCAGTTCCCCGGCGCATGCGCCACCGCCTACAGCTACCTTGTGGACAGGCTTATTGCTATCGGTATACCGCAGACCCTTGCAGCCCAAGACTTCCTTTATGTGCTTTAAAAAGCTCTCCAGGGATTGGGGGGCAACACAGCCGCACCGGAGCAACCCCCAAGGCCGTCCTTGGGCATCCAGACCCTTGGGAGCTATGACTTGGATGTTTTCCAGACCAAGCTTTTGGGCCAAAATGTCATTGACACCGCCGGGAGCACAATCTAAATTGGTGTGGGCATTGATATGGGCGATGTTATTTTCAATGAGGTACAGGGTGTTTTTGCCTTGCTGATCCAGATCTGTGACAAAACCTGGTTTCCACAATAAAGCATGGTGGGTGACAAGTAAGTCGACCCCCACTTCTTTGGCTTCCTGGCAAACGGCTTCAAAGGGGTCTAGGGCCACCAAAATAGAAGAAACTTCCCGGTCTGTGCGTCCGCAATTCAGTCCCACATGATCCCAATCTTCTTTCATCTCTTGCGGTGCCAGGGTTTCGATAAATCTCCAAATATCAAGTACGGTTGCCATATATTTGCGCCTCCATGTTTTTTAACTCTGTCAGAATGCTTTGGTAAGCTTCCAGTTTCTCACCGCCGCTGCGGGAAAGCCCTTTTACGGTTGTTTCGATCCCGGAGATAACACGCTGATAAAAGGCAGGCAGCAGGGGACTGCCGCAGGCAAGCAGCTGGGGGCTTATGTGATATTGGGCCGGTGTCAAGGCTTCTGTGGGGCAATAGGTAACTTCCATAATGGGGTAAATAAACTTTCCGTCTTCTGCCAGGGTTTCGGATATAATACAGAATCCGTTTTCATATAAGTATCGGCGAAGCTCCGGCCGGCGGGATTGGCATTGAAGGATTAGTCGGTACTGACTGTTTTGCAGCCATTTTGCGCCATCAAGAATGGAAATCATCGTATCCGCGCCCATGCCGGCACAGACCAATGTGTCGAAATCATGGGGGATGTTTTTTGCGCCGTCTGATAGATATAATTTCATTTTGTCAGCGACACCGAATTTGTTGCAGTTTCTGGCTGCGCTATCTAAAGGTTGTGGGTTGATATCAGCGGCGATCACCGATGCGGCGATGCCTTGGGTCAGTAAGTAAATGCCCAGATATCCGTGATCACAGCCAATATCAGCTACCCGATCGCCGGGTTGGATAAAACTACAACAGGCGTGAAGCCGGTTTGATAGGGGTAGATTCATAATTACACCTCAAAATAAAACTGCCATCCCGGCAAACGGGATGGCAGCGCCGGTTTACTTAGGCCTTCTCAGCCTGGTCAGCTTCGTAAGCTTCCAGGAAATGATTCAGCTGAGCTAGGAAAGGCTCGCATTCGATGCCGTGAACAGCACAAGCTTCCTCTACAGTCTCGTTCCGGGAAGAGGGGCAGCCCAGGCAATGCATGCCAATAGCAAAGAACAAAGGAGCAGCCTGAGGAGCTACATCCAGAATGTCGCCAATAATCGTAGTTTTTTCAATTTTTACAGCCATGATATGACCTCCTTAGGTTTCTTTTGGTATTATAACCGCAAATGAGAAAAAAGACAAGGATTTTTTATAAAGTTATGGAGATTCTATACGGATGGTTGTAGGGTGTATGCCGGAGGGACTCGTTTGTATTTTCGCCTTTGGCGAAAATTAAGTTTCGGCTCGGTCCAGCCCTCGCCGGCGGCGCTCGTCCGCGCCGCATTTAATCGTTCGAGTCCCTTCCTTACATAAAAATTAAACAGGATATCCCGGATGGGATATCCTGTTTAATGGTACGCCGGAAGGGACTCGAACCCCCGACCTACTGATTCGTAGTCAGTCACTCTATCCAACTGAGCTACCGGCGCATACCACGCTCACATAAGCGCCTGCATATAATAGCACATTAAATCTTCAAATGCAAGTACTTTTTTGAAAAAGTACCAAAAATTTTTAATCTCAAAAAACAGCTGCCTTGACAGGGGATTTGCCACTGTTGTAAAATAACCGCAATACTGTAGGGAGGTGTACCCGTGGAGATAATAGATCGAATAGCCGCTTTGCCGGGGGTGCTGCTCCCGTGGTATAAAACGAATCACCGGGATCTGCCATGGCGTCAGGATAAAGATCCCTATCATATCTGGATCTCAGAGATCATGCTCCAGCAGACCCGTGTGGAGGCGGTAAAGGGTTATTACAGCCGGTTTTTGAATGTGCTGCCGGATGTTGCCGCCCTTGCTGCGTGCGATGATGAGCTGCTCCACAAGCTGTGGGAAGGCCTTGGTTACTATAGCCGGGTCCGGAATCTGAAAAAAGCCGCCATCCGGGTGATGGAGAATCACAACGGTCAGTTTCCCAGGGAATACAGTGCGGTTTTGGCGCTCCCGGGCATCGGTACTTATACGGCAGGTGCCATTTGTTCCATAGCCTATGATCAGCCGACACCGGCGGTAGACGGCAATGTGCTCCGTGTCTATGCCCGGATTACCGACGATGATACGCCCATTGATCAGCCTGCCTTTAAGAGGGG
>JAZREX010000057.1:0-4293 GCA_045661025.1 Faecousia sp.
TTTTGGTCGGAGTGTCGGGATTCGAACCCGAGGCCTCTTGGACCCGAACCAAGCGCGATACCAAACTTCGCCACACCCCGTTAGCCTTGCTATTATAAAGAAATATTGGTCAAATGTCAAGTGTCGCGATTTATTTTTGGAAGGAATGGTTATGTGCATAACCTCATAGAATTTGGGGAGGTGATGTTATGGCCTACCGTGTGGATTATAGCAAGTCAGGAATGCGGGAAGAGGTACGGGAAAGGACGTTTAATATATCAAAAGCAATATGTACACTGGCGCTTATTTTCCTGATTGTCTTGATGGGAATTATATATCCGCAAAAGCATATGCTGGAAGAATTATTGATTCCAGGCGATGCAGAAGTTACAAAGCAAGCTACAGCAGAGTTGGTGTCAAACTTACGGGGAGGAGAAGGAATATCAGAGGCACTACAGGCTTTTTGTGTGGAAATTATTGAAAATGCGGACATTTCCTGATGCTTTTAGTTTTGTCGTTGCAGCCATTGCATTTCTTCTAATTCCATTGCCTTGGTTAATGGCTTGGTTCACAGCTGTCATAATTCACGAATTAGGGCATTACTTTGCCTTAAAAGCATGTGGTATTACCGTTTACAGTGTGGGGATTAAATTGTCCGGCGTATATATGAATACATCGCCGATGTCTGTCACGGAAGAACTCGTATGCAGTCTTTCAGGACCGGTATGCGGGTTGTGTATGTTGTTTCTGTCCGGACATTTTCCCAGGTTGGCAATTTGTGCAACGCTACAGTCTTGTTATAACTTGCTGCCGTTATATCCGTTAGATGGAGGCAGGGGGGTACGATGCATTTTGCAGATGCTTTTCTGTGTGGAAAGATCAGTAAAAATCGAGAGAGTAATTCGATATGGATGCTTGGGCATGCTTATTTTGTTGGGATGTGTGGCTGCATTCGTTTGGAAGTTGGAATTGTTGCCGATCCTGCTCGGTTTTTGGATTCTGTGTAGAAATGGAAACTCAAAAACTCCTTGCAAAGAAGACAAACAAATAGTACAATAGACAATGTATGTTTGTTTTCAAAAGAAAGGTGTCTGAATATGACCGACTTATTACACAGAATTCTGCCTACTGTGCAAAAACCTGCCAGATATACAGGCGGTGAATTTAATGAGGTAAAGAAGTCTCTGGAAGATGTGCATGTCCGTGTTGCGTTCTGTTTTCCGGATACCTATGAGATTGGTATGTCTAATGTGGGCATGCGAATTCTGTATGGCGTAATGAATGAAATGGATGGCGTATGGTGTGAGCGGGTATTTGCCCCATGGGCGGATATGGAAGATCAGATGCGTCGGCATCATTTGCCGCTGTGGGCCTTGGAAAGCCAAAGTCCAGTTAAAGATTTCGATATGATCGCCTTTACCATCGGCTATGAGATGTGTTACAGCAACATTTTAAATATGTTGGATCTTTCAGGCGTTCCGCTTCGTAGTAAGGATAGAACTGAGCTTAAAAACATCGTATTTGCCGGTGGCGTTTGTGCGTATAACCCGGAACCTCTGGCGGATTTTGTGGACTTTTTTGCTTTGGGAGAGGGCGAGGATATTACCCGGGAAATTGTTTCTCTTTACGCCTGCGCAAAGGGGCAGAATTGGGAAAAGGAAAAATTCCTGAAAGAGGTTGCTAAAATTCCTGGTATCTATGTTCCGTCCTTCTATGTCCATCATTATGGTGAGGATGGGGTTCTTACCCAGGTGGAAGCCATTCACGATGCGCCTAGCGTGGTTACCAAGCGTATTGTTGAGGATTTGGATAAGGCATATTATCCCACAAAGATGATTGTTCCTTCCACAGAAATTGTCCACGATCGGGCAAACTTGGAAGTGTTCCGGGGCTGTATTCGTGGTTGCCGTTTTTGTCAAGCAGGATATTCCTGTCGTCCTGTTCGGAAAAAGAGTGCCGATGTTTTATATCGCCAGGCTGTTGAGACCTTGGAAGATTCCGGGCATAATGAGATCACGCTGTCCAGCCTTTCTACCTCTGATTATCGGCAATTGCCGGAATTGACGGATGCACTGATTCCGTATTGTGAAGCGCATAAGATCAATCTGTCTGTTCCTTCCTTACGGGCGGATAATTTTTCCAGAGAGCTGATGCAGAAACTCCAGACATTGCGAAAAAGCGGACTGACTTTTGCACCGGAGGCAGGTACCCAAAGACTTCGGGATGTTATCAATAAGAATTTAACAGAAGAAGAAATTCTTACGACCTGCACAAATGCGTTTTCTGGCGGATGGAACAATGTGAAGCTGTATTTTATGCTGGGTTTGCCTACGGAAACCGATGAAGATGTGTTGGGAATTGCAGAGCTTGTTCACAAGATCATCAATGTTTGGAAAGAAAATGCCTCCAATAAGAAGCGGGGGCTGCGTGTGCATGTGGCAACAGCGTATTTTGTGCCGAAGCCTCACACTGCCTTCCAGTGGGAGAAACAAATTACACCGGAGGAATATTTGCGTCGGTGTAAATTGCTAAAGAGTCATTTGTATGCAAAGTGCGTAGAATATAATTACCACGCGCCGGATCTTAGCCGCCTGGAAGCCGTTATGGCACGGGGCGATCGCAGAGTAGGTGCGGTGATCGAAAAGGCCGTACAGATGGGTGCACGCCTGGATGGATGGGATGAATTTTTCTCCTATGAAACCTGGATGATGGCCTTTGAAGCTTGTGGTGTAGATACTGACTTCTACACGACCAGAGGCCACGGTGAACGGGAGTGTTTGCCCTGGGATACCATAGATGTTGGTGTTCGGAAAGATTTTCTTTTGAGAGAGCGTCACAGGGCCTATGAAGGCACGATTACCCCTGATTGCCGCCACGGTTGTAGTGGTTGTGGTGCAAATTGCTTGCTGCAGGAGGTGAAGTGTGATGCCTAGATTGCTGTTTGAGAAGAAGGGGAATGCTATTTGGATTTCGCATCTGGATCTGATGCGTTTGTTTCAGCGGGCATTCAAACGGGCAGGATTACCTTTGACCCATACCCAGGGATTTAATCCCAGACCATCTGTGTCTATTGCGTTGCCGCTTTCTGTGGGTATTCAAAGTAACTGTGAGCTGCTGGATTTTGATCTGGTGGAACAAAATTGCACGCTGGAAGATATTGCAGAAAAGCTAAATGCGGTATTGACAGACGGTATTCGGGTCCTAAAGGTATATGATAACGGCAGAAAGATACGGGATCTGGCTTTGTTATCTTGTGATGTAAACTTCGAGTATGATAGTGGTGTGCCGGAGAATGCCCTGCAAGAAATTCAGACACTGTTTCAGCAAACATCCTTGTTGGTTGAAAAGAAAACCAAGAGTGGCATCCAGGAACAGGATATCATATCTATGATCCGCAGGCTTTCTCTGGAACAGATGTCACCTCAGGAATTAAAAATCCGTGTGCTGGCCTGTTGCCAAAATCCTACGCTGAATCCTATGCAACTGGATGCGGCGATTCGGCGCTATCTGCCGCACTTGCAGGCAGACTTTGTAAAATGCGAACGGCTGGAAATTTATGATGCCGATGAAAATGTGTTTCGATAAGGAGAAATTGTTATGGAAGTAAATCCTAATATTTTGTTGGAAGAATGTCCGATTTGCCGGGGAAATGGCTTTGTTGTTCATGAGGGCGGTTGGAATGTTCAGGTGGAATGCGCTGACTGCAGCGCCCATACCATCTATATTGAATATAGCAATGAAGTTGAGAAGGTTTCTGCAGAGAAACAGGTGGCTCAGCTGTGGAATATGGGTAAAGTTATTAAGCAGGATATGGGCGGCTAAAATAAATTAAAAAAATATAAAAATAATGCTTGCTTTTTTCGGCGGTGTGTGCTAATATATGCAAGCGGTCGACAAGACGCAAGCAAAATCCGGGTGTGGCGAAGTTTGGTATCGCGCTTGAATGGGGTTCAAGAGGCCTCGAGTTCGAATCTCGACACTCGGACCAAAAAGCAGGAAAGAGCAAAGCTTTTTCCTGCTTTTTCTTTTTTGGTAGTTTCATACGAAATTGACACTGGGATCAGAGCAGGAAAGTAGATATGTCCTGTTTCTTGATTTTTTCTTGGTATATATTTGCAAAAAATGGAAAAAATATTGTAAAAACTACTTGATTTTTATAAAATGATGTGCTAGAATAACTCGGTCTGAAATCAAGGTGAGTCCTCTACAACGCCGGGAACCATATCGCCGGGTGTAACGTTGCAAGAACGCCTAATATTAAGGAGGACAAAGATATGGATTTGGTAAAGGCTCTGTCCAGCCAGTACATGAAGG
>JAZREX010000058.1:0-17928 GCA_045661025.1 Faecousia sp.
CTCTGTACGGTCTGCGTCAGAACATCTACACCGATCCTCAGAAGCCCATGAAGGTGGAAGCTAAGGTTTACCCCCTGAACGGCGCTGACGAGAATGCACCTGTTGCTCTGACTGTTGACTTCGCTCTGACCTACTTCCTGGTCTCCGGCGAAATGGAGCGTTCCAACGCCCCCGTCAATCTGGTTATTTCCGACGCTTCCGGCATGTCTGTTCTGACTGCTTGGGCTGCCGGTAAGTTCTCCTCCTCCACCATCAAGAAGACTTTTGATGAGCTGGATCTGGAAAACAAGATCAAGAACCGCACCCTGATCATCCCCGGCAAGGTTGCCGTTATGAAGGGCGAGATTCAGGAGAAGCTGCCCAACTGGAATGTTGTCGTTGGTCCTCTGGAAGCTGTTCAGCTGCCTAAGTACCTGAAGGACAAGGAGTACGAAGCTGCCGCTGCTGCCGCTGCTGCTGAAAATGCTGCTAAGGCTGCTGCAGGTGCTACCGAGGTTGTTAAGGAGCTGTCCTTCGACGAGCTGCTGGAGACCAAGGTTCCCGCCATCGAAGTGGTGGACATGGGCGTTTCCTACAAGGGCTACAACCCCGAGGCCAAGACCTTCGTTACCATCGGCGAGCGCATCCACTGCATTGCTCCTTCCATCCGCAGAGCAATGGACGAGCGTGATCCCAAGCCCATCCTGGAGCGTGCTGCTCAGCAGATCGCTGCCGGTGCCACCTACCTGGACGTGAACATCGGACCTGCTGAGAAGGACGGTCCCGAGCGTATGATGTGGGCTGTCAAGTTGCTGCAGGAGAACTTCAACAACGTTCCTCTGGCACTGGATACCGCCAACATGAAGGCTATCGAAGCCGGTATCAAGGTTTACAACCGCGCAAACGGCAAGCCGATCGTCAACTCTGCTGACGCCGGTTCCCGTATCGGCTACATCGATCTGGCTGCTGCCAACGATGCTATCTGTATCGCCCTGTGTTCCGCTGACGGTATTGCTAAGGACAACGAAGAGCGTATGGTCCACTGCGACAACATGCTCGAGCGCGGCATGAGCCTGGGCATGGATGCTACCGACCTGTGGTTCGACCCCCTGTTCCTGGTTGTCAAGGGTATGCAGGATAAGCAGATGGAAGTTCTGGAAGCCATCAAGATGTTCTCCGACAAGGGCTTAAAGTCCACCGGTGGTCTGTCCAACAACTCCAACGGTGCACCTAAGGATGTGCGTCCCATCATGGACTCCGCTCTGGTCGCTATGTGTATGATGCAGGGTCTGACCTCCGCTATCGTTAACCCCAACGACCGCAGACTGATGGAGACCATCAAGTCCTGTGATATCTTCAAGAACCACGTGCTGTACTCTGACAGCTACCTGGATCTGTAATTCATTTCCCGCAATCAAAGGCCGGGAGGGTAACTCCCTCCCGGCCCTTTTGCTTATATCTCTACTTCCCCCACCGGGGATCTGGAAAGGAGTAACCATGTCTAATTCCGATTATGACTGGAATGATGCAGGTCCTGCCGGCCCAGGCTCTGGATGTATGCCCCTTATTATGAAAGCCAGTGTGATTACCGTTCTTTCCATCATGGGCTTATTCCTGCTCCTGTGGCTGATCGGCCTTGCAGATGCATATCTGCTTCCCCAATTTACAGATTTCCGTATTGTAGATGGAATCTTTTCCTTGTTAAAATAATTTCCTTTTGTATATCCAGTCGTAAGACTTTTGTATTATAATTTTCAGGAGGCATTTATTATGAGCGTATTAACCGACTTAATTTACGGCGGCAGTAACGCTGTTGCCGGCTTGACCGAAGGTGCAGTCAACGATGCCATCGCCAAGTACGGCCCGGACAAAGCCATTGCATTCCCGGATACCGCTTATTATTTCCCCACCATTTACGCAGCCACCGGTGTTAAAGTAAAAACCTTAGGCGACCTGCCTGCCTGTGTCGGGGTGCTGAAAAGCCTGATTACCAATCAAGAGGACCTGGGTCAAGCCCTCAATGCCGGTCTTGCCACCGCTGTAGGCGCAGAGATCTTAGAAGGTCTGAAGTATGTCGAAAGTGCCGATCCCTATGCAGAAGACTCCGGTATCGGTTTTGTCCCCGATCCCATCATCCGTTCCCTGGGTGTTCCTCTGGTTACCGGTGATATCCCCGGTGTTGCTGTAGTGCTGGGCAAGGCAGAGGATGCTTCCGATGTGGTCAATGTAGTAAAGGACTATCAGAGCAAGGGCATTATGACCTTTCTGGTAGGCGATGTGATCGAGCAGTGCGCTGAGGGCGGCGTGAAGATGGGTCTGGAATTCCGGGTGATCCCTCTGGGTCACGATGTGACTTCCGTGATTCATGTTGTTACGGTGGCTGTCCGTGCTGCGCTGATCTTCGGCAATGTCCAGCCCGGTGATCTGGGCGGACTGCTCAGCTACACCAAGGACCGTGTTCCCGCCTTCGTCAACACCTTTGGTGCGCTGAACGAAGTGGTGGTTTCTGCCGGCGCAGGCGCTATCGCTCTGGGCTTCCCTGTGGTTGTGGACATCGACTTGGGCGAAAACCAAGTACCCGGCGCTCTGGAATCTGTATGCGATCATGCAGAAACTGTAAAAAAATCCCTGGAGCTGCGGGAAATCAAGATCAAAGTCAAAGAGTTGCCCATCCCCGTAGCCTTTGCCGCTGCCTTTGAAGGCGAGATTATCCGCAAATCTGACATGCATGCCGAATTCTATTCCGGCAAGAACCCCACCGCTGAATTGGTGGTGATGCGCCAAATGTCCGAAATTGAAGACGGAAAGATCAACATCATCGGACCAGATCTGGATGCCGGCTCAGAGTTTGCTCTGGCCACCTATGTAGAAGTTGCCGGCAAAAAGATGCAGGAAGACTTCGAATCTGTTATCGAAAGAAAGTTCCATGCATGGTTTAACTATATGGAAGGCGTTATGCACACCGGCCAGCGGAATCAGGTCCGTATCCGTGTGTCCAAGGACGCTTTCGAAAAGGGTCTGCGGCTGAAAGACTTTGCCCAGGTTCTGTATGTAATGATCATGGACGAATTTGACGCCGTTGTGGATAAGTGTCAGGTTACTTTGATCACCGATCCTGTACAGGCCGGTCAGTTCCGCGACGAGGTAGCCATGCCCCGTTACGCCCAGCGTGATGACCGTCTGGCCTCTATGACCGACGAAGCTGTGGACCGCTACTACACCTGTATCCTCTGCCAGTCCTTCGCTCCCGCCCACTGCTGCGTAGTTACCCCCGAGCGTTTGGGCCTGTGTGGCGCAGTATCCTGGCTGGATGCCAAGGCAACCAACGAGCTGGATCCCAACGGTCCTTGCCAGCCCATCTTCAAGGAGGGCTGCACCGACCAGCGTACCGGCCGGTTTGATTCTGTAGATAAGGCCATTGCCGACGCCACCCACGGCGCTGTGGAAAGTGTTACATTGTATTCCATCCTGGAAGACCCCATGACCTCCTGCGGTTGCCTCGAGTGTATCTGCTGCATCGAGCCTATGAGCAACGGCTTTATCGTGGTCAATCGGGAATTTAAGGGTATGACCCCTGCCGGTATGACCTTTGGCGAGCTGGCCAGCTGCACCGGCGGCGGTGTACAGACTCCCGGCTATATGGGCCACGGCAGACACTTTATCAGCTCCAAGAAGTTCATTTCCGCAGAAGGCGGCATTGAAAGAATCGTCTGGATGCCCAAGGAACTGAAAGACGATGTAGCCCAGCGTCTGAACAAGACCGCGCAGGAGCTGTATGGCATCGAAAACTTTATCGACATGGTAGCAGACGAGACCATCACTACCGATGGCGAGGAGCTGCTGAACTGGCTGACCGAAAAGGGCCACCCTGTATTGGGTATGGAACCTTTGCTGTAAAGCACAATTTTTCGGGGGCGGCAAAAGCCGCCCCCCACCCCTGAAAGGAATTTCCACTATGAAAGTCACGTTTCAAATAGAGAACGCAAATACTGTAACTATGGAATGTAACGCCGGTGATAACCTGCTGGAACTGGCCCGCCGTGGCAATGTGGCCATTGACGCGCCCTGCTCCGGCAACGGCTCTTGCGGCAAATGCCGCGTAAAGCTTTTGGAAGGAGAGCTGGAAAGCATCCCCTCCCGCCATATCACTGACGAGGAATATAAGGAAGGCTGGCGCTTAAGCTGCAACTGCAAAGTTGTGGGTGATTGCACTGTGTTGGTGCCGGACATCGCTTCTGCCTACCAATCCCGTATGAAAACCGCAGACCTGTCCTCTCCCCAGGAGGTTGCCATCTTCCAGGAAGCCCAAGATGCCTTGAAAGCAGGCGGCATGAGTCTTGAAAACAGCTTTCGGGCTGTCCAGTTAGAATTACAAGAGCCCTCTGCTGAGGACACCATGCCCGATAATGAGCGGCTGACCTGGGGAATCTGCGACGCTCTGGGTGTGGAAAAAGTAGAGATCCCCTTCTGTGTTATGAAAAAGCTGGCAGCTACCCTGCGGAAAGAAAATTTCCGGGTCTGTGTGAAGGGCATGCTGAAAGAAAATACCTTCCAGTGCATGGACATCACCGCCTACGGCAACACCGCACTGGTGGGCTGTGCTATCGACATCGGCACTACCACCGTTTCTATGGTGCTGGTGGATCTGACACAGGGCAAGATCCTTGCCAAGGGTTCTTCCGGTAACGGACAGATCCGCTATGGCGCAGATGTGATCAACCGGATCATTGAACAAAGCCGCCCCGGTGGCAAGAAAAAGCTTCAGGATGCCATTGTCAAAGAAACCCTGACCCCCATTATTGCCAACCTGTGCAAGTCTGCCGGTATTGGCGCTACTTCCATCGTCCGGCTGTGCATTGGCGCAAACACCACCATGAACCATCTGCTTGTAGGTGTAGATGCCGACCCCATCCGTATGGATCCCTACATCCCCAGCTTCTTTGGTTGGGAGGGTCTGCTGGCCGGCGACTTATCCCTGCCTGCCAACCCCTTAGCCCCGCTGATCATTGCGCCCAATATCGGCTCTTATGTAGGCGGCGATATCACCGCCGGCACATTGGCCTCTATGATCTGGGATAAGGACGAAATGAGCCTGTTTATCGACCTGGGTACCAATGGCGAGATCGTCTTTGGCAACCGGGATTTTCTGATGAGCTGCGCCTGTTCTGCAGGTCCTGCCTTTGAAGGCGGCGACATTTCCTGCGGTATGCGTGCCACCGACGGCGCTGTGGAAGCTTGCACCATTGATAAAACAACAATGGAACCTACCTTAACCATCGTAGGTGAGGCCGGACAAAAACCCGTAGGTATCTGCGGCAGCGGCATTATTGATATTATCTCTGAGCTGTTCCGCTGCGGCATGATCAACGCCAAGGGTCTGTTTGTCCGGGAAGGCAGCCGGATCGCCCGGGATCAGCACGGCATGGGAAGATACATCCTGGCCACCGCCCAGGAGTCGGAGACCGGACGGGAAGTTTCCATCAACGAAGTGGATATCGACAACTTTATCCGGGCCAAAGGCGCGATTTTCTCCGCCATTGACACACTGCTACAGAGCGTGGATATGACGGTGGACATGATCGACACCGTGTATGTTGCCGGCGGCATCGGCTCCGGTATCAATATGAAAAATGCTGTTAACATCGGCATGCTGCCGGATGTGGAACTGGAAAAATTCAAATATATCGGCAACTCCAGCCTCACCGGTGCTTACACTATGGTACTTAGCGACGAGGCAACACGGAAGTGCCACGAAGTAGGGGCTAACATGACTTATCTGGAGCTGAGCACCTACCCCGGATATATGGACAGCTTTGTGGCTGCTTGTTTCCTTCCCCACACCGATGCCCGGCTGTTCCCCAGCAGTATCCAGGAGGTTTAATCATGATTGCGCAACAAAACAATAAAGACGAAGTACCCTTTTCCTATTATGAGGAAAAGTTTGCCGACCTTGATCCCCAGGAGGCACTAACCCGCCTGCCGGATGTGCGGTGGGACGGCAAGGCGTTTACCTTGACCCTGCTTGGCCGGAGTTTCCAGATCTGCCACCCCAAGTATGAAATTCTTGCTCTGGATGGCGGTGCTGTGCCGCCTCTGCCCTGCCAGACCTTCCTGTTACGGTATTTGCTGGAGAGCAAAAGTGTAGCCTGGTGCGGTCTGTGGAAGACCTTCCGGGAAATGCCCTGGGGCGAGATGTACATCACCCCCTACACCGGCAGAGTGCTCACCCGGGCCGCTTTCACCTTTGGTTTCCGTTTAGATGCTTTCCGGGCAGCCTGTGAAAAAATGGGAGCTGTGAAGCTTCCCCACGGCGATGCAGGCTACCAGTTCACTCTGATCGACAACTATCAAATGCAGATCCTTATGTGGGCAGGTGACGAAGAATTCCCCCCCAGCGCCCAGGTAATCTACTCGGACAATTTTGCCGAAGGGTTTGCCGCAGAGGACCGGGTGGTTGCCGGTGATATTCTCATTTCTACCATCAAGGCAAATATGTAAAATTTAGAAAAATTTACCCCAAAAAGTTGGCTTTTTCCAAGGCCATTTTTGGTGTGCCCCTTTATTTTTTACCACGGGATATGATTTTTTTGTTGCAAAATTCATATCCCGTGGTAAAATATTTTTGGAAAGGATCTGAGAATATGTATACCATAAAAAACCTTTACAATTTAGACCATACCATAGCAAAAGATTATCTGCTTGGCTTTACTTATCCCTGGGAGGCTCTGAAGGGCATCAAGGACACCATCTGCGCTTTGGGCGCTAAGCTGGGTTCTGATTACCGGGAGGTTTCCCCCCAGGTTTGGGTGCATGAAAGCGCTAAGGTTGCCCCCACTGCATTTTTGGGTGCGCCCTGTATCATCGGCCCTGAAACCGAAGTGCGCCATTGTGCCTTTATCCGCGGCAGCGCTCTGGTTGGCGCAAACTGTGTAGTAGGCAACTCCGTGGAACTGAAAAATGTGATCCTGTTTGATAATGTGCAAGTGCCCCACTACAACTATGTAGGCGACAGTATCTTAGGCTACAAGTCCCATATGGGCGCCGGCTCTTTGACCTCCAATGTCAAGTCCGACAAGACCCTGGTGGTCGTCCATGCTGACACCGATATCCCCACCGGACTGAAGAAATTTGGCGCAATGCTGGGTGATTTCGTGGAAGTGGGCTGTAACAGCGTGCTCAATCCCGGCACTGTCATCGGCAGAAACAGCAACATCTACCCCACCAGCTCAGTCCGGGGCGCTGTGCCGGCAAACAGTATCTATAAATCCCGGGGCAACATTGTCCCTAAGAAATAAGGAGTTTTGCTATGGGAAAATATTTCGGAACTGACGGCTTCCGCGGAGAAGCCAATGTAAACCTCACCGCTGACCACGCCTACCAGGTAGGCAGATTCTTAGGTTGGTACTACACGCAGCTGAAGGAAGGCAAACCTGCCAAGATCGTCATCGGTAAGGACACCCGCCGCTCCAGCTATATGTTTGAGTATGCTCTGGCTGCCGGTATCACCGCCTCCGGCGCAGATGCTTATCTGCTGCATGTTACCACCACCCCCTCCGTTGCTTATGTTACCCGGATCGACGGATTTGACTGCGGCGTGATGATCTCCGCCAGCCACAACCCCTTCTATGACAACGGCATTAAGCTGTTAAACGGCAACGGCGAGAAGATGGAAGATTCTGTCATTGATCTGGTGGAAGCTTATTTAGACGGCAAGCTCCACGCCTTTGGTCAGGACTTTGCACAGCTGCCTTTTGCCACCAAGGAAGCCATTGGCCGGACTGTGGACTATGTAGCCGGCAGAAACCGCTACATTGGCTATCTGATCTCCCTGGGTATGTACTCCTTTAAGGGTATCAAGGTAGGTCTGGACTGCGCCAACGGTGCTTCCTGGAACATTGCCAAGAGTGTGTTCGATGCTCTGGGTGCAAAGACCTATGTGATCAACAACGCCCCCAATGGCGTGAATATCAACGAGGATGCAGGCTCTACCCACATCGAAAACCTGCAGAAGTTTGTGGTGGAAAATGAGCTGGATCTGGGTTTTGCCTACGACGGCGACGCCGACCGCTGCCTGTGCGTGGACGAAAAGGGCCAGGTGATCACCGGCGACCACATTTTGTACCTGCTGGGCGTTTATATGAAGCAGCAGGGCCAGCTGGACAACAACACCGTTGTTACCACTGTAATGAGCAACTTCGGCCTGTACAAGGCCTTTGACCAGGCTGGCATCGACTATGCCAAGACTAAGGTTGGCGACAAGTATGTTTATGAATACATGGTTCAGAACAACTGCCGTCTGGGCGGTGAGCAGTCCGGCCATATCATCGTTTCCAAGTACGCCACCACCGGCGACGGCATTCTGACAAGCCTCAAGGTGCTGGAAGTGATGATGGAGCAGAAGAAGAGCCTGTCCGAGCTGTGCAAGGATTTGACTATCTATCCCCAGGTGCTGAAAAATGTCAGAGTTCTGGATAAGCCCGCTGCCCAGAACGATCCGAAAGTGCAGAAGGCCGTAGAAGATGTAGCCCAGAAACTGGGCAACACCGGCAGAATCCTGGTGCGGGAGTCCGGTACAGAGCCGGTGATCCGCGTCATGGTGGAAGCCCCGGAGAAGGACCTCTGCCAAGCCTGTGTAGACCAGGTGGTAGATGTGATCTGCAGCCAGGGTCATGCCCGAGTATAAACCACATAAATACAAGGTGCGATGGGGCAATTTCCCCATCGCACCTTTTTTATGATGCTTTTTTATGCAAAAAATATGGGATATTTTCTTCTAAGTGTATATTTTTTCTAATTTTTCTTGCTTTTTACAAATAGCCATGTTATAGTGGATATAATGAGCGTTTACATAAAACATTTGTGTATTTTACGAAAGGGTGTGGCGTTTTGCGAAAGCTTCTAAGCCTTCTGCTTTGTCTTAGCTTGTTGTTTTGTCTGCTGCCGGATACTGCCCGGGCCACGGAAACCAATTCCCAGATCGATAGCATCCGCACAGAAGCCCGGCGTGTCTACTACTACAGCCTTTCCACCGCAGGACGGGATTCTTTCCAGGGCTTCTGCGGACTGATGGTGAGCCATCAGCTGTATCATATGGGCATCAACAGCGGCATTGAAGTGTATGACGGCAACAAGCAGTATGATACCTACGCCCAGAAGGAGCAGACCTCCGGGGGCTTCTATCCCACGGCCTACAGCGCAGATACTTATACCTTGGCCCAAGCCCTCAACGCCATTACCCGCAACGGCACCCGGGATGCCTACAACATTCTTGTAGGATTTGAAAGAACCAACACCGCCTCCGGCGCGATTTACGGCCACGCCTGTATGATCAACGCCATTATTGACGGCACAGTCTACTTTGTGGAAAGCTTCTACACCTCTCTGGCAGGCCCGGAGGGTGCTGTCATCGCTTGCTCCATCGAAGAAATGGATGCATATTTTGCCTCCTGGATGACCTTAGAGGGTGTGATCCACTTTGGAAACGGCAACTATGCCGATCACTGCCAAAGTTTTGAGACCGATATTTTTGTCCGCACCCGGTTTGCCAGCGCCCTGCGTAGCCAGCCCTGTTTGCTTCAGGACAATGGATGTGAGAAGATCCGGGATCTAAAGCCGGGAGAGATCCTGCATGTGCTGGGTGTCTTCCAAAACGATCTGGGTGAAACCTATTATCAAGTTCTGGAAGATGGGCAACCTGGCTTTGTGATGGCCAATGCCACTGTGTTTTTACAGGCAAATCAAGAAAATCTGGTGATGCATGACAGCAGCATTCCTGTTGGAATCCCCCAGGGCAGAGACATCGCCCTGTCTGGTTATATCAGCGCAGTCCGAGGCAATCTGGAAAAGGTGACTGCGAAAGTTACAGACCCCATGGGCAATGTATTGCGCCAGGCAGAATTAGAGGGTGGCTGCGTAACCGCAGATCTTTCCCAGCTACGCCTGGGGCTGGAAACCTTAGAAAAAGGAACTTATCAAATTTCCATCTACGGAACATCCCAGTATGTCACCTGTCAAGGCCCAGAGCTGGATGTGGTGACTCAAGACATGCTATTATATCAAAACACCTTGCAGATCGGCAAGTTCACCGGTATCACCGCAAAAGGCAGCTCTCCCACCGATGCAAATGCCACTTTGGATGGCCTTGTGTGGCAGGATGGCAAGTGGTATGCTTACCAAAACGGAGAACCGATGCATGGCTGGTTTACCCATTTGGGTATCCGGTATTATGCCCATGCTGATGGCTTGCTTGCCACAGGCTGGGAGGAAATCGAGGGTGAAAGCCGCTATTTTACCCAAAACGGCTGTCTGTACACTGGGTATCTGACCCAAGCAGACGGTACGCAGCTTCTTTTTGAAGAAGGCATTATGCAGGAAATTCCCGAAGAAATAAAAAAACCGGAAAGCTGAGCTTTCCGGTTTTTTCTTATGCCACCCGCTTGGCAACTACTACCAAACGGCCATTGTTCTGGGAATATTCACAGGTGGAAAGGCTGATCAGCTTATCGCCGTATTTGGCATCCAGGCCTGTGTCGTACAGGGCAAGTTTTTTTACCTTTGCCACAAAATCATCAAATTCGGCTTCCGTCTCTGCCTCTATAAATTCATGGTAGGCAAAGCCCTGGCCCACAGTACCGGAGGTTTTGAACACCGCGATAATTTTATAAGTTTGCAATTGGCGGATGGTGTCAAAGTAGATGTAGGGGTTTTCCTCCCAGAAGTCCTTTTTCATATACTGGTCTAACTGGGCGAACATAGAGCGATCACGCATCCGGTGGCCATAAATTGTCAGATTGTCCGAAGGGGTAAACACATTGCACAGCTCCCGGACATAGATACAACCCCGGGCGCTGGGCTCTTTGTCAAAGTTTCGTTTTAAATAATAATCTGTGGTCTTTAAGTTCTGCATCACCGGATAATCGATGTCTGTGCCGGGAATTTTGATCCAACCCACAATATCCCGGTTTAAAAGATACAATTCCTTAAACTGCGGAAGCAAGGATACTGTTTCTCCGGTCTCCGGATCTACTACCTCTGTCAGTAAAGTCTGCTCTTCCGGCAAGGTTTCGGGGATTTTTTCCATTTCCTCGCTGACAGTAGGACGGGGCGTTGTGCCAGCCTCCTCCATCAGCGCCGACAGATCATCAAAGCGGTTGGCTTGGACATAGGCATCATAGTAATACTTTCCCAAAACGCCAAGACTTCCCAAAAAAATAAGAGAAAAAATGGCAATCAGCGCATTGTACATCCACTTTTTCATTTCATCACTCCTTTTGGCTTATTTTACAGCCTTTCGAAAAAAAAGTAAAGTCCTAAAGAGAAGAAGGCACAAATCTCTTGTTTTGCAGGATTTCAATTCATTTCCGTCAGCTTTTGCAGGATTGTCCTGCTTTTTGCAAATTCCACCGGGTTATTTTGAAATTATTTTAAAATTTTCTTGCATTCTTTTGAAAAAATCTATTGCATCTTCTCTTAGAATCTGTTAGAATAGGGGCAATTGTTTTTTAGGAGGTAGGAAAATGAGTTATGTAGATGAAATTATGGAGCGGGTGGCCCAACAAAACCCCAGCCAGCCCGAATTTAACCAGGCTGTTGTGGAGGTCCTGCAGTCTCTGCGGCCGGTAGTGGAAGCCCACGAGGCTGAATACCGCCGGGAAGCGCTGCTGGAGCGGATGACCATGCCCGAGCGGAACTTCACCTTTACCATTCCCTGGGTTGACGATAAGGGCCAGGTACAGGTCAACCGGGGCTACCGTGTGCAGTTTAACGGCGCTATCGGTCCTTACAAGGGCGGTCTGCGTCTGCACCCCACCGTTAATTTGAGCGTTATGAAATTCCTGGCCTTTGAGCAGACCTTCAAGAACTCCCTCACCGGCCTGCCTATGGGCGGCGCAAAGGGCGGCTCTGACTTTGATCCCAAGGGCAAGTCTGACCGGGAGATCATGCGTTTCTGCCAGAGCTTTATGACAGAGCTTTACCGCTATATCGGCGCAGACGAAGACGTTCCTGCCGGTGATATCGGCGTAGGTGCCCGGGAAATCGGCTACATGTTCGGTCAGTACCGTCGCATCCGCGGCGCGTACAAGGGCGGCATCCTCACCGGCAAGGGTCTGAGCTACGGCGGCTCTTTGGCCCGTAAAGAAGCCACCGGCTACGGCCTGCTGTACCTGACCGACGAGCTACTCAAGTGCAACGGTCAATCTTTGGCCGGCAAGACAGTTGCCGTTTCCGGCGCAGGTAACGTGGCCATCTATGCCATCGAAAAGGCGCTGGCTCTGGGCGCAAAGCCCATCACCTGTTCTGACTCCTCCGGCTGGGTCTATGATCCCGATGGCATCGATATTGCCCTGCTGAAGGATGTAAAGGAAGTCCGCCGGGCAAGATTGACTGAGTATGCCAAGGCCCGTCCCAATGCCCAGTACCACGAGGGCAAGGGCGTATGGACCTGCAAGTGCGATATCGCTCTGCCCTGCGCTACTCAGAACGAACTGCTGATCGACGATGCCAAGGCATTGGTGGCAAACGGCTGTATCGCCGTCTGTGAAGGCGCAAACATGCCCACCTCTCTGGAAGCTACCAAGTACCTGCAGGAAAACAGCGTGCTGTTCTGCCCCGGCAAAGCCTGCAACGCCGGCGGTGTAGCCGTTTCCGGTTTGGAAATGAGCCAGAACTCCGAGCGTCGGAGCTGGACCTTCGAGGAAGTGGACACCATGCTCAAGGGCATTATGATCAACATCTTCCACAATCTGGACGATGCCGCACGGCAGTACGGCATGGAGGGCAACTATGTGGCCGGTGCAAACATTGCCGGTTTCTTAAAGGTTGCCAACGCTATGCTCTGCCAAGGCACTGTGTAAATTCCAAAAATCAAGACCCTGTAATCTCACGATTACAGGGTCTTTTCTGTTACATAGGAACCATGACCTTGCCGCAGCACCGAGGAATCGGCTGCCCTGGCAGTACATGCAATATCTTATGGCAGATAGGACAGTACACATCCATTTCCTTCTCTGCCTTTACCACTAAGGAGGAAAACTGACTATTTTCCATATGATCGCCTCCAATATTATCTTATCATACTCTGTTAAGAAAAAGAACCGGAAAAAATTGCCGGTTTACATAACTTTTCTTTTCTCCAGCGGATTCCAACGGCCCTGGAGGTAATACCGCAAAAACAGACCAAACAGCAGCATATTGTGCAAGATCATACAGCCCCAGGCAGACACAAAGCCCAGATCCAGAAGCCGGGTACACAAAAATGTTCCTAAGATCCGCACCGCCCACATGCCAAAGATATCGTAAACAAAGGCAGTCTTGGTGTCCCCCACTCCTTGCATAAAGCCCTGGATAATAATAGTTACCCCATAAAAAGGTTCGCTCACCGCCACCATCCGCAGCACCAGCGCGCCTTGTGCGATGACCTCTGGATTTTTGGAAAACAGCCCCATCATCCAGGGGGCTACTAAAAACAGCAAGCCGCCGGAGAGCACCATCAGCACCACTTCCAGAGGCAAAAACATAGCCGCAACATCTTTCATCTTCTGCTTATTCCTTGCCCCGTAGGCATGGCCGGTCAAGGTGGCTGCCGCGGTCTGCATGCCGTAACCGGGAATGTAAAAAGCAGATTCCACTGTGTTGGCAATGGTGTGGGCGGCGATGGCCACCTCTCCCAGAGCATTGATCATGGAAGCAAACACCACATAGCCCAAAGATGTGCCAAACCGCTGGAGCATATTGGGCAAAGCGATCTTTAAACAAGGCTTTAAAATATCCCCGTCTGGGCGAAAACGCTGTCCTTTAGGCGACACCACCTTATGCCGCCAAAAAGCAACCGTAATACATATGCCGCCCAGAGTAAATGCAATACAACTTGCTAAGGCAGCGCCCTCAACGCCCCAACCACAGCCAGGCAATAAAATATTTCTTCCCAGTATCTGCACCATCCGGGTGGGATAAATGAAGAAGAAGTTTAAAACCACATTACAAAGATTGACCAGCAATCCCACCCCCATGGGGGTCTTGGTGTCTCCCACAGACCGAAGCACTGTGCCAAAAATAATGGTGGCTGTCCGGGGCAGCATAGGTAAATATAAAATAAAGAAATACCGGGCGGCCATATCCTGCAGCCCCGCTTCCACCTGCATCCAGCGGGGTACTTGCCCGCTTAATCCCAAGGTCAACGCGGTAAACAGGATTCCCATTGTCAGAACCCCCAGTACCGCTTGGGCAGAAGCTTTTTTTGTTCTTTCTAAGTCTTTGCCCCCATAGGCCCGGGCGATCACCGCCAGAAAGCCTACTGCCAGGGCAGAGATCGTGCTGCCCACCAACCAGTTGACGGTGCTTGTCGCCCCCACCGCTGCGGTGGCCTGTGTGCCCAGCACTGCAACCATAGCGGTGTCAATATACTGCACCGCTGTTTGCATCAGCTGTTCAAGCATGGTGGGCCATGCCAGCGCCAAAATAACAGGCAGCATATGCCATTTTATTTTTCTATCCCGCAGCACAGCCTCACCTCCCGCAACATACTAAAAATATGATAGCTTTTGCCCTTTCTTTTGTCAAGCAATCAAAAAAACAGGGAGCTGATCCCAGCTCCCCGCATGTTTTCTTAGTGGCTGTGGCCGTGTTCTGCTTGGGTCTTGTCCAAAACTTCACCGGTTGCGCCCACAATGGTGTATTCCCAGTGGTGATCACCAACGGAAATGAACATAGCATAGCAGACCTTTCCGTCCACGGTGGTTACATGGTAATCAAAGCTGTCTGCATCGGATTCCCGAATGTCCAGATCCTTAAGAACCAGCTTCTTGGCATCGTCCGGGGTCAGAGCTTTTTTGCCGCCGCAAGCTGTCAGAAGACCCAGTGCCAGCACAGCTGCCAGCAAGATAGAAATTAAGCGTTTTGTCATCGAATCATCCTCTTAGCCCAAGGGCAGAACTGTCTTGCCGTATTCTCCATTGACGATCTGCGCCACAGCGCTGTAAATGGCAGACAGACCGCAGAAAATACCCTCAAAGCCAGCGATCATGGTAATGGTGTGGTTGCCCCCAAAATCGCCCAGAGCCAGCAGCATAAACAAAACAGTCAAGCTACCAAAGACTACCTGTGTCGCCCGGTTGTGCTTCAAAGTGCCAATGAACATAAAGCCGGTGAAAATGCCCCACAGCAGCAGATAGTAGCCCATAGCCACCTTGCTGGCAGCTTCGATACCGGCAGCAGCAAAGGGATTGACCCAAATCAGCACCAAGCTCCACCAGAACAGGCCGTAAGCGGTAAACGCAGTACCGGCAAAGGTGTTGCCCTGCTTCAGTTCCCGGATACCAGCAATAATCTGTGCCAGGCCACCCAGGGCAACGCCCATGGCAACAATGACGATGGACAACGGCAGCAGGCCTGCATTATGCAGGTTCAGCAGCACAGTGGTCATGCCAAAACCCAGCAAACCCAGAGGGCCGGGATTGGCAGTTTTTGTTACAGTTGCAGACATAAACAATCCTCCAAAATTTATTTTCGTCCCCATTATAGGGGAAAAACCGCGAAAAGGCAAGAATTTTTCAAAAAACAACAAAAAGAGGACAGAGCCGAAACTCTGTCCTCTCAAAAGGGGTCAATGTCTTACTTGAAGTAGCGGTTCAGCAGGCCCTGGAGCGCCTTGCCGTGTCTTGCCTCGTCCTTTGCCATTTCATGGATGGTATCGTGCAAAGCGTCCAGGTTATTCTTCTTGCAGCAGGCAGCCAGGTCGAACTTGCCCTGGGTTGCGCCGAACTCGCAGTCTACACGCCATGCCAGGTTGTCCTTGGTGGTTGCCTTCATATTGGGCTCCAGAGTGGTGCCCAGCAGCTCTGCAAACTTGGCAGCGTGCTCAGCCTCTTCCCAAGCAGCCTTTTCCCAGTACAGGCCGATCTCGGGGTAGCCCTCACGATGAGCGATCCGAGCCATGCACAGATACATACCTACCTCGCTGCACTCGCCGTTAAAGTTGGCAAACAGCTGCTCCTTGATATAATCCTTGTCAGCCTGAGAGATATCGGGGTTGTTCTCTACAGTTGCGCCGTAAACACCGTACTCGTGCTCAGCAGCCAACTTCATCTCGCCCTGCTGCTCCACAAACTTGGAAGCGGGAACTTTACATACGGGGCACTTGAAATCAGCATCCAGAGAATCAGCGGTGTGTACATAGCCACAAACAGAACATACAAACTTTTTCATAATCAATTTCCTCCAAAAATGTTATTATTTTTTATTACGCGGTTTCTACTTTATTTAAACAATCCCGGCAAGTGCCGGTAAAGCTTAGCTGACAACCTTGGACCTGGGCGCCGCAACAGCCCTCTGCCAGAGCTTTCAGCTCCTGGGGAACAGAAAGTTCATCCAGATCGATTACTGCATCGCAATCATTACAAATAAAATGCACATGGGGCTGGGTGTTTCCATCGAATCGCTCCACTCCGTTCACGGTCGCTACGCTGACGGCCAACCCTTGCTTTTTAAAAAGCGTCAAGTTCCGGTACACCGTACCCATAGACAGATCCGGGATCTGAGGCTTCAGCTGGGTAAATAAGCTTTCCGCGGAAGGATGGGCCTTGGAATTACACAAACAGGTCAGTATGGCATTTCGCTTGCGAAACTGCTTACTGGAAGGTTCCATGTTGCCACCTCACTTTCTAAATAAGAATAGTTCTTATTTACATCTAGAATATATCACACCCTTTTTTCTTTGTCAACAGAAAAATAAAAAAATATTTCTCTTTTTTTCATCTGCGTGGTATAATACCTATATCATAATCATGGAGGACATTATGAAGATTGGAATTTACGGCTACGGCAATTTAGGCCGGGGCTTGGAAGTGGCGATCAAGGCCAATCCGGATATGACTCTGGCAGGCATCTTTACCCGCCGGGATCCTAAGTCCATTACCCCTTTGTATCCGGACACCGGGGTATATGCTGCCGAAGACATTTTAAACTACAAAGATAAAATCGATGTTTTGCTCATCGCCGGCGGCAGCGCCACCGACCTACCGGAGATGACCCCTGCCCTGGCAAAAGATTTTAATGTGGTGGATTCCTTTGACAACCATAGCCAGATTCCCACTCACTTTGCCAAAGTAGACAACGCCGCTGCTACAACCGGCCATGTGGCGCTGATTTCCGCCGGTTGGGATCCGGGCATGTTCTCCTTAAACCGCGCCTACGCCGCCGCAGTACTTCCCGGCTGCAGCCAGTATACCTTCTGGGGTCGGGGCGTCAGCCAGGGACATTCCGATGCCATCCGCCGGATCGACGGCGTATTGGATGCCCGGCAGTATACTGTCCCGGTGGAAGAAGCCATCCAGGTAGTGAGAGCCGGAAACGCTCCTGCCCTTACCACCCGACAAAAGCACAAGCGGGAATGCTATGTGGTGGCAAAGGAAGGCGCTGACCTGGCTGCCATCGAAAAGGCCATTGTTACCATGCCTGCTTACTTTGCTGACTACGACACCACCGTTACCTTTATTACCAAAGAAGAACTGGACAAAAACCACAAAGGTCTGCCTCACGGCGGCTGCGTGATCTCCACGGGCAAAACCGGTGTAGACGCTCAGCACAACCAGACCATTGAATACTCCCTTGCCCTAGATTCCAACCCAGAGTTTACCGCCAGCGTCTTAGTTGCCTACGCCCGGGCAGTGCATAAGCTGTACTGCCGGCAGGACTACGGCTGCAAGACTGTGTTTGACATCGCACCGGGAGACCTGTCTCCCCTGTCTCCGGAACAGCTCCGGGCCACTATGCTATAAAAAGAACCCACCCTTCAAA
Source organism: Faecousia sp. (assembly GCA_045661025.1). Lineage (GTDB taxonomy): Bacteria > Bacillota > Clostridia > Oscillospirales > Oscillospiraceae > Faecousia. The sequence continues at coordinate 17,773 of JAZREX010000058.1, forward strand.
GGGTGGGTTTTTGCAATTACCGCTTACCTAAAAAACACTTGAATTCTACAAGTGGCTTTGTTATAATACCTGTAACTGCAGGGTTCGTATATCGGTAATACAACGGCTTCCCAAGCCGTGAAGGCGGGTTCGACTCCCGTACCCTGCTCCAAATCA
>JAZREX010000059.1:0-11298 GCA_045661025.1 Faecousia sp.
GGTCACCGATCTGCTGGAAAATGGCAAGATGGAGACTACCTTCTATCGCGCTAAGGAAGTGCAGCCCGTGGTGGAAAAGATGATCACCCTGGGTAAGAAGGGCAACCTGGCTGCTTACCGCAGAGCTATGGCCTACATCACCAAGGAAGACGTAGTGCAGAAGCTGTTCAAGGAGATCGCTCCCAAGTATGCTGACCGTAACGGCGGCTATACCAGAGTGACCCGCACCGGCCCTCGCCGTGGCGATGCTGCTGAAATGGCAGTGATCGAGCTGGTGTAATCCGGTTTTATAACAAGAAAAAAGAGCGTGTCAAAACCGACACGCTCTTTTTATTTTTATCCCATAAGCAGAAAAGGTCAAAAATCCAAGTATTTCCTGTAAAAAGGCTATGTCTGCCCTAAAAAGACATATGTTTTCCTAAAAATTACGCTTTTTGCAGAATTGACAAAAAAGGCATTGAAATTCCGGCTCTGTTCGTGTATAATGTCCTTATTGTGGTATTGACCCACCACATATTGGAAGGGATGCCTTCCACGAAAGGAGATTGAACATATATGTACACTGCTAATTCTATTCGTAATATCTGTCTGTTGGGCCACAGCGGCAGCGGTAAGTCCGCACTGGCTGAGAGCCTTCTGTATATGACCGGTGTTATCGACCGTATGGGTAAGAATGCCGACGGCAATACTGTCAGCGACTATGATCCGGAAGAGATTCGCCGTAATATTTCTATCTCCACCTCTGTGATTCCTCTGGAATACAAGGGCGCGAAGATGAATCTGTTGGATACCCCCGGTGGTTTTGATTTCTCCGGTGCTGTTGTAGAAGCCCTCCGGGCTGCAGATGCAGCGATCCTGGTATGTTCTGCCAAGGACGGCATCACAGTTGGTTTTGAAAAGGCATGGAAATATTGCGAAGAGCGGAATATGCCCCGTTTCATCTACATCTCCAAGGTAGATGAGGACAATGCCGATTACAATGCCACCTTTAACGCATTGCGTGAAAAGTACGGCAACCGGGTTGCTCCCGTGGTCGTTCCCATTTGGGATTCCAGTCGTAAGGTCACCGGCATCATCGATGTGCTGAATAAGCGCGCCTACGAGATGCAGAACCTGAAGCGGGTAGAGATCGAAGTGCCCGAGGGCAAAGAAGATGTTATCACTGAGTTTAATGACGCTCTGAAGGAATCCGTTGCTGAGACCAGTGACGAGTTTATGGATAAGTTCTTCGGCGGTGAAGACTTTACTTATGCAGAAATGATCAAGGGTATGCATAAGGGTGTGTTGGATCACACCTTGTTCCCTGTGCTCTGCGGCTCCGGTGTGAACTGCCTGGGCAGCCTGATGCTGATGGATCACATCATTGACCTGCTTCCCAATCCTGTAGAGGGCAACTACCACAAGGCAACTTTGGCTGACGGCACTACTGAGGAGTTCGTCGTATCTCCCGGTGGCGTTCCCTCCGCCTTCGTGTGGAAGACCGTTTCTGACCAGTACGGTAAGTACTCTTTCATCAAGGTGCTCTCCGGCACCATCACCTCTGACACCCCTCTGGTTAACGCCCGTACCGGCGAGACAGAGAAGCTGGGCCGCCTGTATGCGATGTGCGGCAAAAAGGCTACAGAAGTGAAGGAATTGTCCTGTGGCGACATCGGTGCCATCGGTAAGATGGACAAGGTAAAGACCGGCGATACCCTTTGCGATGCCCGTAAGGTGGTCAGCTTGAAGGGTCTGCCCTATGCACCTGCTTGCTACTCTATGGCCATTGCTCCCAAGACCAAGGGTCAGGAAGAAAAGGTTGCTGCAGGTCTGAACCGTCTGAATGAAGAAGATCCCTCCTTCAGCCTGGTCAACAACGCTGAGACCCACCAGTTGGTGATCTCCGGCACTGGCGATCAGCAGCTGGATGTGCTGGTAGCAAAGCTGAAGAGCCGCTTCGGTGTGGATGCAGTGCTGTCCCCGGCAAAGGTTGCTTACCGGGAAAAGATCAAGAAGACTGTCCAGGCCCATGGCCGTCACAAGAAACAGACCGGCGGTTCCGGTCAGTTCGGTGATGTCTGGGTCCGTTTCGAGCCCCAGGAAGAGCAGGACGCTTTGATCTTTGATGAGGAAGTATTTGGCGGTTCCGTGCCCAAGAATTTCTACCCCGCAGTAGAAAAGGGTATCCAGGAAGCTGTTTTGAAGGGCCCTCTGGCAGGCTACCCTATGGTGAACCTGAAGGCTGTTTTGTACGATGGCTCTTATCACCCTGTTGACTCCAATGAAATGGCATTTAAGCTGGCTGCGATCCTGGCATTCAAGGAAGCTATGCCCAATGCCGCTCCCACATTATTGGAGCCCATCGGCGCACTGGCTGTCACTGTCCCGGAAAACTATGTGGGCGATGTGATGGGCGATTTGAGTAAGCGCCGTGGCCGTCCTCTGGGTATGACCCCGGATGCAGATGGCAACACTGTCATTGAGGCAGAAGTTCCCATGGCTGAAATGGGCAGCTACGCTATCGACTTGCGTGCTATGACCCAGGCAAGAGGCTCCTTTACAATGGAATTTGTCCGTTACGAGGAAGTGCCTAAGGCAAATCAGCAAAAGATTATTGACGAAGCCAGACAGGCTGAGGATTGATAAAATAAAGGGCGTGTTGCTTTGCAGCACGCCCTTTTTCTGTGGAAATAATAAGACTTCTGTGATATACTGTAGAAAAACAACGCTTAAGGAGAAACTATATGCTGCCTGAAGCCTTTTTAAACCGGATGCAGATCCAGTTAGGTGACCAATATCCCCAGTTTTTGGAAAGCTTAGAGCGTCCAAGAGCGGTGGCCCTGCGAGTAAATCCCTTGAAAGGGAAGATACCTGTACTGCCTTTTGCTACAGAGCCTGTACCCTGGGAGCCTATGGGCTACTATTATGATATCCAGGCCCGCCCCGGTTTGCACCCCTACCATGAAATAGGCGTATACTATTTACAAGAGGCCAGCGCAATGTCAGCGGTGGCGTTGTTAGAACCCCAGCCGGGGGAGCGGATCTGCGACCTTTGCGCCGCACCCGGTGGCAAGACCACCCAGATCGCCGGCAAAATGATGGGGCAGGGATTTTTGCTTTGTAACGAGATCCATCCCAAGCGGGCAAAGATCCTCAGTAGCAATTTGGAGCGAATGGGGGTGGCTAATGCCCTGGTGACCAACGAAAGTCCGCAGAATCTGGCGGCGCATTACGAAGGCTATTTTGACCGGGTGCTCATCGATGCCCCTTGCTCCGGGGAGGGAATGTTCCGGAAAGAGGAAGCTGCTGTGACCGATTGGAGTCAGGAAACGGTGGAAATGTGCGCCCGGCGACAGGCAGAGATCTTGGAGCAGGGTGCAAAGCTTCTGCGCCCCGGTGGACGGCTGGTGTATTCCACCTGTACCTTCGCTCCGGAGGAAAATGAGATGGCCATAGAGGCGTTTTTGGAAGATCATCCGGAATTCGAGCCAGAGCAAGTGGATGCGCCTTGGTTTGATCCCGGTCCTAACGGGTCATTTCGGATGTGGCCTCATAAGCTAAAAGGGGAGGGGCATTTTGGTGCGGTGCTGAAAAAAACAAGCGGTGAAGAAGCGCGAGTTTCTTTAGAGCCGACGCAGAAAATCCCCGGAGAATGGGCAGCCTTTGCCCGGGAGAATGATATTCAACTGCCGGAGGGAAAGGCAGTGATGTTTGGGCAGAATGTATATTGGGCCCCTGCACAAATGCCTGCCATCCGCGGTGTGCGTGTGCTGCGCCCAGGATTGGAACTGGGAGAAGTCAAAAAAGGTCGATTCCAGCCTGCCCACGCCTTGGCATTATGGCTCAAAACTGCCAAGAATATAGAACCCCTTTCTCTGGAAGATCCCAGAGTATCTTCGTATTTTCATGGAGATACCATTGCCACATCCTGCCAGGGTTGGTGCTTGGTTACTGTGGATGGGTATAGCGCCGGCTGGGGAAAAGGGGACAAAAATGTCCTGAAAAATCATTATCCTAAGGGTTTACGGCGATAATCTCCGGAAAAATATACTTTACACTATAATGTTATTATGATATAATTTTCAGTGGTAAGAACCAAGCGTATATGAATTTTGCAAGGAGGCTATTCCTTGGCCAGATATGAAATTATTGGTGGAACACCACTTCAGGGCGAAGTGACCATCAGCGGTGCCAAAAATGCAGCGGTAGCAATTCTGCCGGCAGCAATTTTGGTGGATGGCATTTGCCGGGTGGAGAATGTTCCGGATATCTCCGATGTTCGGATTCTGCTGGACATTTTGGAGGATATGGGTGCAAAGATCACCCATGAAGCCCCCGGCACTGTGGTGCTGGATTGCTCCTTGATAACCAAAACCCATCCCGAGCCTTCTTTGGTAAAGAAGATGCGGGCAAGTTATTATTTGATGGGCGCGCTGCTGAGCCGTTTTGGTCAGGCAGATGTGGCGCTGCCCGGTGGCTGTAACTTTGCTTCCCGTCCTATTGACCAGCATATCAAGGGCTTCCGTGCTCTGGGTGCTGGGGTAGAGGAGAGCGAGGAGTATGTAAAGCTGTTTGCCGGCGAGGAAGGACTTCGGGGCAACCGGGTCAGTTTGGACGTGGTCAGCGTTGGTGCAACTGCTAACATCATTATGGCGGCCACCTTACTTCCCGGTCAGACCATTATTGAAAACGCAGCCAAAGAGCCCCATATCGTGGACCTGGCAAACTTTTTAAATACTATGGGCGCTCGGATTTCTGGCGCCGGTACAGATACTGTGAAGATCCGGGGCGTGGAAAAGCTCCATGGCGGCAATTATGCCATTATCCCCGATCAGATCGAGGCAGGTACATACTTAGCAGCGGTAGCCGCAGCCGGCGGTAATGTGCTGGTGAAGAATGTAATTCCCAAGCATATGGACTGCATCACCTCCAAGCTTCAGGAGATGGGCGCAAAAATTATCAATTATGATGATGCCATTCGGATTCAAGCCGATGGCCGTCTGCGTTATACCACTGTAAAGACCAGACCTTATCCCGGTTTCCCCACAGACATGCAAGCCCAGATCTGTGTGTGTATGTCCTTGGCCAGCGGTGTCAGCCGCCTAACAGAAAGCGTTTATGAGACCCGGTTCTTTGGTTATTGCACGGAGTTACAAAGTATGGGCGCGGATATTATTATCAATGGCAAAACCGCCATGGTAACCGGCCATGAGTTCCTCCGGGGCGCAGAGGTTACTGCCAAGGATCTGCGTGCAGGCGCGGCTTTGATTATTGCGGGCTTGGCAGCCCGGGGCACTACCTATGTGCGAAACATCCACTTTGTAGAACGTGGCTATGAAAACATCATTGGTAAGCTCACCAACCTGGGCGCGAAGATCAGCCGGGTAGAAGATCAAAAACCATAATTTAAAACCCCAAAAGCAGATTTTGCTTTTGGGGTTTATTTATTATTCTTGGAACATGGCGGTGGACAGATAACGCTCTCCGGTGTCCGGCAGCAGTACCACAATGGTCTTGTTTTGATTTTCCGGACGCTTTGCCAGGCTTATGGCGGCGCTGAGGGCTGCACCGGAGGAAATACCGGCCAATACACCCTCTTTACTTGCTAACAGTTTTCCTGCGGCATAGGCCTCCTCTTCGGTCATTGGTAACACTTCGTCTAACACATCGGTATCGAGTACCTTTGGCACAAAGTTTGCCCCAATGCCCTGTAGCCCGTGGCTGCCAGTATAGCCTTGAGTCAGCAGGGGAGATTTGGCAGGTTCTACACCTACGATCCGGATGTTGGGATTCTTTTCTTTTAGATATCTACCAACGCCGGTTGCAGTGCCGCCAGTGCCGATGCCTGCCACGAAGATGTCAATTTTGCCGTCGGTGTCGTTCCAGATTTCTGGACCGGTAGCAACCATGTGGGCGGCAGGGTTGGCAGGGTTTTCGAATTGCCCGGCAAGGATACTGCCTGGGATTTCCTGAGCAAGGGTCTGGGCCTTGTCGATTGCGCCCTGCATGCCTAGCTTTCCGGGGGTCAGCACCAGGCGCGCGCCGTAGGCTTTCATCAACTGCTGCCGTTCCACGCTCATGGAGTCGGGCATGACAATGACGGTTTGATAACCCCGGGCGGCTGCCATGGCGGCAAGACCAATGCCGGTATTGCCGGAGGTGGGTTCGATAATTGTGCCCCCGGGCTGGAGTTTGCTTTCTGCTTCGGCGGCCTCTATCATTGCCAAAGCAACCCGGTCCTTCACAGAACCGGCGGGATTAAAGCGTTCCAGCTTGGCAAGAATTTTGCAGGACAGCCCATTTGCCTGCTCTATTTGGCATAGCCGCAGCAAAGGGGTATTTCCTACTAACTGGGACAGTGAATTGTATATCTTTCCCATAGAAGTACCTCCGAATGAATTTATCCAGATTATAACCCGGAGCGAATGGTTTTGTCAACGGGACATTGACTTTCTTTGGGGCATATGATATAAAACAAGCAAGTAGAATGAGGGGAGTAAAACCGCAATGGAACAGGGAAAACGCGCGGAACTGGAAAAGCAAATTGAACAGGTAGTAGACATCATTCTGGAAGATTATCAGCATCAGCGGGATATTGACCGGATGGAGTTGTCTTTGCAGCCGGATAAGGATGTTGTGATTGACGTAATTGAAAAATTGCGGCGGATTGTATTCCCCGGATATTTTCGGGAAAAGAATTACAGGATCTATAATGCAAAGCATAACCTGTCTATGCTCATTGAGGATGTAATGTACAACCTCAGCCGCCAGATTTGCCGGGTGCTCGAACAGGATGAGGAAAAAGCCAGCGCAATTTGCTTGGAGTTTTTAAGCCAAATTCCAAAGATCCGACAGATCATACAGACAGACTTGCAGGCAGCCTACGACGGAGATCCGGCAGCTACGGGAAAAGCAGAGGTGATTTTTTCCTACCCGGGTCTTTACGCTATTACGGTATACCGGTTGGCCCACGAGCTGTATCAGCTCCGTGTACCTATGATTCCCCGGATGATGACAGAGTATGCCCACTCTATGACCGGTATCGATATTCACCCCGGCGCTTCCATTGGAAACTATTTCTTCATTGACCACGGCACCGGTATTGTTATTGGTGAAACCACAGTGATCGGAGACAATGTGAAGATCTACCAGGGCGTGACTCTGGGCGGCCTATCCACCCGTGGGGGACAGAATCTGCGGGGCAAGCGGCGGCATCCCACCATCCGGGACAATGTGACCATTTATGCCAATGCTACTATTCTGGGCGGCGAAACGGAAATCGGCGCAGATTGCGTGGTAGGCTCCAGCGCCTTTATTACAAAATCTGTCCCCGCCGGCACTACGGTTACACTAAAAAGCCAGGAACTGCAAATGCGCACCCAAGAGAAGTAAAAGTAAATAAAAAGCCTTGGGCAGTGATGCCCAAGGCTTTTTTGTTATTTAGATGTTATGCCAGGTAGATGGCCTTGCAAGCCAGCATGGTCATATAGCAGTCCAGCTTGGAGACGATCTCCATAGGTGCGTGCATACACAGCACAGGCACGCCGGCATCCACAGTGACGATGTTCCGGTTTGCCATATAGGCAGCAACCGTACCGCCGCCGCCCTGGTCGACTTTACCCAGGGTAGCCATTTGCCACTGCACACCTGCGTTGTCCAAAGTGGTGCGTACATGGGCCATTGCCTCTGCCGAGGCATCGCTGGCGCCGCTCTTACCGCGAGAGCCGGTGTACTTGCAGATCGCCACGCCGTAGTTAAGCTGGCTGTTATTCCGCTTGTCGCTGACCTCGGCAAAGTTGGGGTCAAAGGCGTTGGAAACGTCAGCAGACAGGCAGAAGGAATTTTCAAAGCAGCGGTTTAGCTCAGCGCCGGTAGCCTGACACAGATCATCCATGAAGGTGTCAAAAGCCTGGCTCTTCATACCGGTCACGCCCACAGAGCCGATCTCTTCCTTGTCAGCCAGAATACATACAGCGGTGTGGGTGGGAGTACCCATCTCCAGCAGGGGTTCGATCTCTGCATAAGCACAGACCCGGTCATCATGGCCGTAAGCACCCAGCAGGCTACGATCCAAACCGACCTCGCGGCATCTGCCGGCAGGTACGATGTTCAGCTCGGCGCTTTGGAAGTCTGCTTCCACAATGCCGTACTTTTCGTTGAGAAGCTTCATGATGTGCAGCTTCACCAGATCAGAACCTTCGCCCTCCAGAGGCTCAGTGCCCAGGATCACATTCAGCTGCTCACCGGCAATGCCTTCGGCCAGAGTCTTTTTCATCTGGTCTGCAGACAGGTGGATCAGCAGGTCGGAGACCACCAGGATGGGATCGTTGTCGTCCTCGCCGATGGTAATAGTCACAGTAGTGCCATCCTTCTTGCATACTACACCGTGGAGCGCCAGGGGTACAGTGGGCCACTGGTACTTCTTGCTGCCGCCGTAGTAATGGGTCTTGAAGTAGGCGATTTCGGAGTCCTCATACAAAGGATTGGGCTTTAAGTCCATCCGGGGGGAATCTACGTGGGCAGCGCAAATGTTTGCGCCAGCATTGAGAGATTCGCTGCCGATCACAGCCAGCAAAATGCTCTTGTCCCGATTGTTCCGGTAGACCTTATCACCGGGCTTGAGCGCCATGCCGGGCACCAGCGCCTTAAAGCCATGCTCCTCGGCAATGGCGACGGCCCATGCGGTGGCTTCCCGCTCGGTCTTACAAGCGTCCATAAATGCGGCATACCGCTTGCAATAAGCTTCCATTTCTTCCCGCTGTGACTGTGTAAGCTTGCTGTAGCCGTTCTTGGGGGCCATCAGCAAGGATTCTTTCAACTGTTCAATATTCATAAAAGAAATCTCCTTTTTGTGTTAGGTATCTAAAGTTATTATACCCTGTTCCCGGAAAAAGGCAAGGCATTTGTTTTGGAAATCTTCCAAAGAACCGTTGTTTACCAGAGTGACATCACACAAAGCGGAAAATTCCTCCTGAGGTCGCTGGGCTGCGATCCGGGCAGCGGCATAATCCTTTGAGATTCCTTCCCGGGCCATAAGCCGGGCGATCCGGGCTTGCTCCGGGGCGACCACAGCGATAGTTAGTTGACATAACTCTGCTAGACCGCCTTCGAACAGCCCGATAGCATCGATGCCAACCAGGGCCGGCGCAGTTTCCAGCAGCTTCAAAACTTCTTTTTTAACTGCCTTGTGGGTAATTGCGTTTAAGTCCTGCAGTGCCTTGGGGTCGGCAAAGACAATGCTGCCTAATCTCTTTCTATCCAGGGTATCTTCCCGGATCACCCCGGGAAAGCGTGTTTCGATCTGCTGCAGCAGGGTGCGGTCAGTTTTTAGAAGCTGATGATAGACTTTGTCGCAGTCGATTACCATGCCGCCTTGCTGTTCAAGAAGCTTTAGCAGGGTGGTCTTGCCGCAGCCGGTGCCGCCGGTGATTCCTAGAATCATACACATTCCTCCGGTTCGATCACCACAAACCCTGCGGCCTTTTTCAGACGGTTTTGCACAGCGTAGGCCACACCACCGCCTTGGGGGCAACGGGCATAAACTGTTTGGATCTCCGGACTGTCCAGTTCTCGCAAAGCAGCAAACAGACCTGCAGAAAGGGTAGAAACATCGGCTTCTTTTCCGTAGGCCAGCGGATTGCATCCTTGATAGAAAGGCAGTTCTTCTTCAAAGCACAATACCCGATCCTTTGCAGTCCAATGGCGGCAGATATATTTGGCAGCAGCATCCCGGCTACCGCCTACGATCACCACCCGGCATTGGGGGGCATAGTGGCGGTATTTCATACCCGGGGCTTTTACAACCGTATCTTTGTCGATTTGGGCGGTAACTGCTTTGTCGATGGTCAGTTCTCCTAACACATCTTTTAGCTGCTCTGGGGTGATACCACCGGGACGCAGCAGTCGGGGCGGTTGCTCAGTAAGATCCACAATGGTGGATTCCACACCTACCTGGCAAGCTCCTCCGTCCACAATCAGAGGTAGCTTTCCGGCATGGTCATGGTAGACATGCTGGGCGGTGGTGGTGGAGGGTTTGCCGGAGAGATTGGCAGAGGGTGCGGCAATGGGCACGCCGGAAAGGGCGATAATTTGCCGGGTGATCTGGTTGTCGGGACACCGGACAGCCACCGTGGGCAGACCTGCAGTGGTGCATTTGGGGATCAAACCCTTAGCAGGCAGTACCATGGTTAGCGGGCCGGGCCAGAAGGCTTCTGCTAAACGCCAGGCAGTTTCCGGAATGCTGTGACACAGCCCATTCAGTTCTTCCGGATCACTGATATGCAGAATCAAAGGGTTATCTTGAGGACGCCCTTTGATTTTAAAAATCTTGGCAACGGCGTCAGGATCTAACCCGTTGGCCCCCAGACCGTAAACCGTTTCTGTGGGAATGGCCACCAGTTCGCCCTGGGCAATATATTTGGCTGCTTTTTCTGCGCAGCCAGGCGCTGTGGATAATAAGATTTCAGTTTCCATGGTAACACCTCCTTAACCGGTGTGAAATCGGGGTTCGGATTCCCTTTGTTTAGAAAAGAGCAGCTGCAAAAGGCGCAGCTGCTCCAGGTTACAAAATTAGAGGGTAGGCTGGTTAGCTGCCTCGATGATCTGTACAAACTTCTCGGGAACCAGAGAAGCGCCGCCGATCAGGCCGCCGTCGATGTCGGGCTGAGCCATCAGCTCAAAAGCGTTCTTCTCGTTCATAGAGCCGCCGTACAGGATGGAGGTTGCACGAGCATGCTTGGAGGAGTACAGCTTACGGACAACAGTACGCACCAGTTCGCAAACTTCCTGTGCCTGCTCGGGGGTAGCGGTCATACCGGTACCGATAGCCCAGATGGGCTCGTAAGCGATAACGACCTTGCGGATCTTGTCTTCGGAAACGCCCTGCAGAGCCAGCTTGATCTGCATGGTGATCCACTCAGCGGTAACGCCAGCCTGACGCTGCTCCAGAGATTCACCGCAGCACAGGATGGGGGTCAGGCCAGCTTCCAGAGCAGCCAGAACCTTTGCGTTGACTTCTGCGTCGGTCTCGCCCATAGCGCGGCGCTCGGAGTGGCCGATGATCACATACTTACAGCCAGCGTCGGTGAGCATAGCGGTGGAGATCTCACCGGTATAAGCGCCGCTGGGATTTGCGTTGCAGTTTTCTGCGCCGATGCCTACACGGGTCTCACGCATAGCCCGCACAGCGGTGCTGATGCACACAGCGGGAACGCACAGAGCGATATCACACCAACGGCCCTTGGGCAGCATGGACTTAAACTGTACCATGAATTCCTTGGTCTCGCTGGGGGTCTTGTTCATTTTCCAGTTACCGGCAAT
>JAZREX010000060.1:0-1776 GCA_045661025.1 Faecousia sp.
CGATCAGCAGGATGGTGCCAAACAGGAACATCACCAAAATGCCGGGGTTCATAGGCACCAGGGAAATGCTTAAGCCCAGAACAATGGCAAAGATCGGAAGCACCGATTTTAGGGATTCTGCCAAAGCTGCGCCTAATTCATTTTGTAACAGACTAATTTTGATCATTTTATTCATCCATATTCGCAAGTACCATGCTCGGTACGAATTTTCACAGTATATTATACTAGAAAATCAGGAACTTTTCAACTTTCTCCTGTAAGAAAACGAAATAAAAAATGACGGGCCTTTCGGTCCGTCATTTTTGTTACTTTTCCAGAATGGGAACATTGTTCTTCTTAGACAGGTACTGCAGTACCACCACGCCTGCCACGATCACCAAGCCCACAATATCCGTCAGGATGCCGGGGATGACCATCAGCAAACCGCCAGCCACGCAGCCGATCCGCTCGTACCACTGCATGTCGCAGAGGAAGTAGCCTTCCAAAGCCGCGCTGATAGAAACGATACCCAAAATGGCGGACACAGAGATCAGCGCCACGCTGCCGATGGTGACATTGTCCCCAAGGAACAGCATCTCCGGGCTCAGGGCGAAGATGTAAGGCACGATGAAAGCGGCCACCGCCAGCTTGGTGGAGGTCAAGGCTGTTTTCATGGGGTTTGCCTGGGCGATGGCTGCGCCTGCGTAGGCGGCCAGTGCCACAGGGGGTGTCAGGTCAGCAACGATGCCGAAGTAGAACACGAAGAAGTGGGCAGCCACCATGGGAACGCCCATCTTCACTAAGATAGGGGCGCAGGTAGCGGGCATGATGCAATAGTTTGCTGTGGTGGGAACGCCCATGCCCAGCACGATACAGCAAAGCATTGTCAAAAACAGCGCCACAATGACCTGGTCGCCTGCCAGCGCAACGATGCCGTTAAAGAGCATGTAAGCCAAGCCTGTCACGCCGATCAGGCCTGCGATCACACCTGCGATGCCGCAGGCTACCGCTACGGTGATCATGCCCTGTCCGCCGGCTGCCAAGGCTTCTAAGAAGCGCTTGGGGGTGATCCGATGCTCCTTGTTAAACAGGCTCACCACAATGGCAACCACCACAGCAATCGCCGCTGCGTAAGCGATGGAACGCTTGCTGGTGCCAACCAAGTAGATCAGCAGAATCAAAGGCAACAGCAAGTAGGTCTGCTTTAAAAGAGGCAGCAGCTTAGGCATTTCTTCCTTGCTAAGACCCCGCAAACCTTCCTTCTTGGCCTCCAGATGCACAGCGATAAACACGCCTACAAAGTACAAAACAGCAGGCAAAATGGCCCGCAGCACGATGTTGGAATAAGGTACGCCCACAGTTTCAGCCATCAAGAAAGCGGCTGCGCCCATGATGGGGGGCATGATCTGTCCGCCGGTGGAAGCAGCAGCTTCTGCAGCGGCAGCAAACTTCGGCTTAAAGCCGGTCTTCTTCATCAAGGGGATGGTCACAGCGCCGGAGCCAACGGTGTTGGCAACGGAAGAACCGGAAACCATGCCTTCCATAGCGGAAGCCACAACTGCCACCTTTGCAGGACCGCCGGAGAACCGGCCAACCAAAGCATTGGAGATCTGGATAAAGAAATCTGCAATACCGGTGCGTTCCAGGAATGCGCCGAAGATGATGAACATCACGATGTACTTAGAGCAAACATTCACAGGGGTAGACAGGATGCCTTCCTTGGAGAAGAACAGTGTTCTGATAATGTTTGTGATACGGGACCACATGTTGGGGTTGGTAGAGCCCCAGATCAATGCA
>JAZREX010000061.1:0-4271 GCA_045661025.1 Faecousia sp.
TAATCACCATGCCTTCGGGGATGTTTTGCAGAGCAATACCGGCAGCGATGGTCAAGGCCTGGGGGTTGTTACCGCCGCCAAAACCCACACCTGCGGCAATGCCTTCCGGGAGATTGTGAATGGCGATGGCCATGACAAAAAGAAGGACTTTGTTAAGCTTGTTTGCATTTTTGGGGTGGTCCTCTTGCTCAGTACCTGCCAGACGGTGCAGGTGGGGCACAAGTTTGTCCAGAACATTAAGAAATAGCGCGCCTAGGATAATGCCTACAATGGTGGTTGCCAGAGGCGCAGCCCCTTCATATTCCAAAGAGGGCATAATCAGCCCTGTGATGGCCGCGCAGAGCATAATACCGGCGGCAAAGGACAGCACCATATCGCTGAAGCGATGGGATATTTTTTTAAATAAAAATCCAATAGCAGATCCCAAGATGGTGGCAGAACCAACGCCAAGGGCAGTCAATAAAACGATTCCCATTTTCTCATCTCCTTTTTGTTCATTATATGTGTAGAATTGGCTTCTGTCAATTTGGAAAAACTTATACAAAACAGGCAGAAAGTGTCTGTCAGCACTTGATTTTTTAGAGGATAATCGGTATAATAAAGTGATTTGTTATAACTATTTTGTAAGAGGTATTGTTGTGTATTTAAAAGCATTGGAAGTACAGGGCTTTAAGTCCTTCCCGGATAAGACCGTAATTCGTTTTGGCGCGGATATTACCGCCATTGTAGGACCTAACGGCTCCGGTAAATCGAATATCTCTGACGCCATCCTCTGGGTCATGGGTGAACAAAGCACCAAGACCCTCCGGGGCGCAAAAATGGAAGATGTGATTTTTGGCGGCACCCAGAAGCGGGCTGCCGTGGGTTTTGCGGAAGCCACTTTGATTTTGGACAACGCAGATCGTGCGCTTTCTTATGATGCCGATGAAGTTTCTGTTACCCGTCGGTATTACCGCAGCGGTGACAGTGAATACTACATCAACCGCCAGTCTGCCCGTTTGCGGGATATCCATGAGATGTTTATGGATACCGGTTTGGGTCGCGAGGGATATTCCAATATTGGTCAGGGCCGTATTGATGAGATTCTATCTCTGAAGAGCGGCGATCGCCGGGAGATATTTGAAGAGGCTGCCGGCATTTCCAAATACCGCCACCGCAAGGAAGAAACTGAGCGGAAGCTGGGACATACTGAAGATAATCTGCTGCGGATTGGCGACAAGGTTTCTGAATTGGAATTGCAGTTGGAGCCTTTGATGCAGCAGTCTGAAAAGGCAAAGCGTTACCTGGAGTTTAAAGAGGAACTGCAGGGCGTGGAAGTGGCTGTATGGCTGGACACCTTGGAGAAGTTGTCCCAGGTGGCGAAGAAAGCGGAAGAGGATTACGCTTCGGCTTCCTTTGTGCTGCAACAGGCCCACGAGGATTTGGACAAGCTCTATGCCAAGTCTGAACAGATGGGAGCGACCCTGCGTCATCGTGATGAGGAATTGGAAAGTATCCGTGTCCAGGTTAGCTTCCTGGAAGCGACCCATCAGCAATTAGACGGCCAGATGGCTGTCTACCGCAGCAATGTGGAAAATAACCAGGGCAATATTACCCGGATTGAGGAGGAACTGCAGGGACAGCAGGACCGCAGTGGCGGTATTGCTGCCCAGATGGAGCAGGCTCGGGTCAGAATTGCCGAAATTGAAAAAGAATTGGGTCAGAAGCGCAGCGCACAGGAAAGTTTGCAGCAGGAAATGACGACACTGACTGCCAATGCCCAGGGCATTACCCGGCAGTTTTTACAGCTGCAAAGCAAGCAAAGCAACCTGACTGCAGATATTGCCGGCAGACAGGCAGATATTAGGGGTCTGGAAACCGCTTTGGAAGAAAATACCCAGCGGCTTACACAGTTAAACAGCGACCTGCAGGCAGGCGCAGCCCGAAAGGCTCTGGCCCAAAAGGATTGGGATGATTGCCGCAAACAGTTGAAGGCAGCCCAGGAGGATGTGACCGCTGCCAACAATACTATCTCCGGCTACACCCTCCGCCGGGATACCCGGAGTAAGCGGGTAGAGACCTTAGAGGGAAGTATGCGGGATATTACCAGCCAGCTGGACAGTACCCAGGCCAAGACCCGGGTGTTCCGGGCAATGGAACGGGATTATGAAAATTTCCAGAAATCTGTTCGTAGTGTCATGCAGGAATCCCAGCGGGGTGCATTGCGGAATATTCATGCCCCGGTTTCTCGCTTGATCCGCACAGAGGATGCTTATACCGTTGCTATTGAGATTGCTTTGGGCGGCGCTTTGCAGCAGATCGTAGTGGATACGGAGCAGGATGCTAAGGCGGCCATTTCTTTCTTGAAGCGCACCGGTGGGGGCAGAGCAACCTTCCTACCCATTTCTGTGACTAAGGGCAAGGAGTTGAAGGAGAACGGCTTGCAGCAGTGCCGGGGTTTTGTAGGCGTTGCTGCAGAATTGGTTAGCTGTGAAAAGCGCTATCAAGGCATTGTTGACAATCTGTTGGGCAGAATTGTTATTGTAGAAAATATCGATTTTGCCATCGCCATGGCAAAGCAGTATGCCAATCGTTTTAAGATCGTTACCTTAGATGGACAGGTGATCAACCCCGGCGGCTCTATGACCGGTGGTTCTGTAAATAAGGAAGCCGGCATGCTTAGCCGGGCGAACGAACTGGAAAAGCTGACCGCCCGGCAGCGGGAACTGGAAAGCAAGCAGAAGGAAGTAGAGCTGGAACTTCAGGAAGCTCGCCGCAGCCTGGATCAGGTGGAATTTCAGATGAATGCCGCCGCTGAGGAATTGCGACAGGCAGAAGATCAGGTGCTTCGTCTGCAGGGTCAGGAAAAGCAGCATGAGATCATGGTGCAGGCCATTGCCGATGCCATGGCTTCTGCCCAGCGGGAGAAAGACGCCCTGGATGCCCGGGATAAGGTAGACAGAGAGCGCTTTGTTTCCCACCAGGCAAAGATCCAGGTCTTTGAGGCTCAGCTGGCACAGACCCAGCAGGAACTGGCATCGTTGGAAGGCAGCCAGGAGGATGCTACCCGGGTGATGTCGGAAATTGGCGATCAGCTGACGCTACTAAAAACAGAAGAAGCAGCCTTGGAAGCAGAAAAGAGCACTGCTCAGAACCATATCACCGATCTGCAGGCGTTGTGTCGGGATATGGAAGGTGACCGGGAAAAGAAGCTGGCCCTTATGGCATCTATCCAGGCTGATACCCAGCGGCTGGAGGCCCAGATCGCAACACTTCTGGCCCAGCAGCAGGAAAATGATCAGGATACTGACCGGATGCGTAAGTCCATGGAAAATGCCCTGTCCCAGCGTGCTGAGGCAGAGGCTACCAAGACCAAAGCAGAGCGGGATGCCCAGGAGAAGAATAAGGATATTCTGAATATGGAGCGGGCCTGCGCGTTGCTGGAACAAAAGAAAATGGCAAGCGCCATGGAAGAAAAGCAGATTATCGATAAGCTGTGGGATTCCTATGAGCTGACTCCCGGTACTGCCGTACAGAAGCGGGGCGAAATCGAATCCGTTGCCGCCGGCAACCGCCGTATCAGTGAATTGAAGCGGAAGATCTCCGGCTTGGGAACACCGAACTTGGGCGCGATCGAAGAATACGCCCGGGTCAATGAGCGTTATAGCTACCTTGTGGAGCAGCGGGATGATGTGCTTAATTCCAAGAAGGAATTGGAGAATATCATCAAAGACATCACCCAGGAGATGACTACGATCTTTGTGGCCGAATTCCAGAAGATCAACCATCACTTCGGTCAGGTCTTTGAAGAAATGTTTGGCGGCGGTAAGGGTCAGCTGATTTTGGAAGATCCGGAGGAGCCTTTGACCTGTGGTATTGAGATCCGTGTTCAGCCTCCCGGAAAGCAGGTAAAAACCATCACCTTGCTGTCCGGCGGTGAAAAGGCATTTGTGGCAACAGCGCTGTATTTTGCGATTTTGAAAGTACGGCCCACGCCTTTCTGCTTGCTCGACGAGATTGACGCAGCTCTGGATGACCGCAATGTAGAACGGTTTGCTTCGTATCTGCATAATTTGAGCCAAAACACCCAGTTTATTGTGATCACTCACCGCCGTGGTACAATGGAAGCTTCCGATGTGCTCTACGGCGTCACCATGCAGGAGCAGGGTGTTAGTAAGCTGCTGCGGTTGGACTTGAACCAGATCGAGGAGCAGTTGGGAATTACCGAGTAATAGGAGTCGTACATGGGATTTTTTGATAAAATCAAAGCGGGTTTGACCAAAACCCGGGAT
>JAZREX010000062.1:0-2265 GCA_045661025.1 Faecousia sp.
CGAACCCCCGACCTACTGCTTAGAAGGCAGTTGCTCTATCCAGCTGAGCTACTGGCGCATTTCTATGGAGCGGGTGACGGGAATCGGACCCGCGTATCCAGCTTGGAAGGCTGGTGTTCTACCATTGAACTACACCCGCGTAAGTCCCGGCGCATTCAGCTAGCTGATTTTAGCACAGAACTTATCCCTTGTCAAGGGGAAATGGCCAGGATTTGGGGTATTTTTTTATAAATAACATCTGCAACTGCGCCTTGGGCGCAATCGCACACATTGGGATACCGGTCCGCCACCACGCCGTCACAGGGGCAAAAAGCGTAGTCTGCTCCGTCCAGCATAGGAATATCATTTTCCGCATCGCCTACACAAACCAGGATCTTTTTCCCCAAACGCTTCTGCAGATTCCGGGCTGCCCGGATCTTAGAAACGCCCTTGGCGTTGATATTCAGGATTCTGGCGGCAGGACGGAATATCTCTACCTTGCTGCCCATCATCTGCTCCAGCTGCCGGGTGATTTCTGTAAATCTATCCATTCGCTCCGGAATCTGCTGATAAAGCATAGACACCTGAGGTTCTTCCACCTCATCAAAAACCGCAATTTTAATAAACGGGCCTAAATCATCCCCTGGCTTTACGATCTGATACTCCCAACCGGCATTTTCATACAGGGCGATCGTCTGCTGGGAAGGATTGTGCAGATAGTGAGCATCCATGCCGTGGATCTCCACGCTGACATCGGGGAATTTCTCCTGGAGCATAAGCCAGGTTTCCCAGGGGTCCATATCCAGGGTCTCCGCCTGGGTCAGCACTCCATTGTCATAGGCAGCGCCGCCGTTATACATAATGAAAGGGGCATTGACCGGAATCGTGGTCAAGTATTTACGAAAATTGGGCACAGTCCGTCCGGTGTTCACTGTGAAAGTGCCGCCGTTTTCCATAAAATAGGCAATGGCATCTAAATTTCTTTGGGGGATGATGGTGTTGGGATCTGTTAAAGTGCGGTCAAAATCCACAGTCAAAAGCACATCGGAAAACATATTATCCCATCCTCTCCAACTTTTCCAAAACTTCTGTAAAATACCCGGGCAACGGTGCAAACACCATCACCGGCCGCTGATCCCTGGGATGGCGGAAGCAAAGCTGCCCGGCGTGAAGCACCTGGCTGGACTGTCCCAGCTCCGGCTTTTTATGACCGTAGACCACATCTCCCAAAATAGGATGGCCAATGGATGCCATATGGACACGGATTTGGTGGGTACGGCCAGTCTCCAAACGACAGCGCACATGGGTGTACCCCCGGTAGCGCTTCACCACCTTCCAATGGGTGACGGCGTTGCGGCTGTTACGCTGGGTAACACACATTTTCTTTCTGTCGGTGGGATGGCGGCCAATGGGGGCATCCACCGTACCGCTGTCCTCTTTGAAGCCGCCGCAGACGATACATTCATAAGTTCTTGCCATAGTGTGGTCTTTCAGCTGAGAAGCCAGCACTGTATGGGCAAGGTCATTTTTTGCCACCGCCAACAAGCCCGAGGTGTCCTTGTCGATCCGGTGGACAATACCGGGGCGAAGCTCCCCATTGATGCCGGAAAGAGAATCTCCCATGGCATACAAAAGTCCATTGACCAAGGTATCATCCTGATGTCCTGCCGCCGGATGCACCACCAAGCCCTTAGGCTTATTGATCACCAGCACATCTTCATCCTCATATACAATATCCAGAGGAATGTCCTTGGCAACAATGTCTACCTGCTTTGGCTCAGGCAGGGTAACGGAAACCTGATCTCCCTGCTGCAGCTTGTCATTTTTCTTTGCCGGTTTCCCGTTACGCAGCACAAGCCCTGCTTCCAACAGCTTCTGGGCGCCGCTGCGGCTCATATTTTCCATGTTTTCCGCTAAAAAAGCATCCAGACGCTGGCCGGAACTTTCTGCAATCAGGGTCATTTTTTCTCTTCCTTCCAAAATTCCCGGTTAAAGATTACCAAGTGCAGCATAAACAGAATACAGCCGCAGCAGATAAAGCAATCCGCCACATTGAACACAGGAAACTCTATAAACTCCACAGCGATCATATCCACCACATAACCCAGCCGCACCCGGTCGATCATGTTGCCTAAGCCGCCGGCAAAGACAGCGGCGATACACCACCGCTCAAAGGTGGTAAAAGGCAGCCGCTTTTTGGAAAATTCCCAAATAATGCCTGCAGTCAACGCCAAGAAAATCACCAAAAACAGCCACCGCATTCCCTCAAGCATAGAAAATGCCGCG
>JAZREX010000063.1:0-6095 GCA_045661025.1 Faecousia sp.
CCAGGCTGCTCCAGCATTTGCGTCTGGTATGGTGGATGGATATTTTACCGGAGAGGTTCCGATGGACTTCTGGAAGTTGTTGGCTCTATACATCTGCTCAAACACCCTTAGTTCACTTCCCTGGGCAATTCCCTTCGGAGAAAAAGAAATCCAAGTGATGCGAAATCAGGCTGCTCAGGTACTTGAGTGGTACGATGGAATGGCAAATGTGGTGCCTTCTTGGTATCTGAAAATGAAATAAGGGGAAGCACTATGTCAAGAATCGAAAAAGTTGAATTTACAAATATGTGCATGATCTGCGATGGCAACCGAGTTGTGGTGATAGACCGAAAAAAGCAGGACTGGCCGGGTGTTACTTTCCCCGGTGGTCATGTGGAGCCGGGAGAATCCTTTTCGGATGCAGTAATTCGTGAGGTGCAGGAAGAAACCGGACTTAATATCCGTTCCCCACAGTTATGTGGTATCAAAGACTGGTGCGAAGATCAGTGCAGATATGTAGTGTTGTTTTATAAGACAACCCATTTTGAGGGCGAATTGTGTTCCAGCTCCGAAGGTGAAGTTTGGTGGGAGGATATTGCAAACCTGCCCAATCTCAAGTTATCTTTGGATATGAATGATATGCTCCGGGTTTTTACGGAAGAAGATTTAAGCGAGTTCTTCTACTACCAAGATGGAAATGAGTGGAAGTATGCTCTGAAATAAGGAGGGTCTATGTGCATGAACAACCGAAAAATGCTTTTGCTTTTTGATTTGGATGATACGCTATTGCGTAGCGATAAGACAATTTCAAAACGGACATTGGATGCACTTCGCAAATGCAGAGAACAGGGCATCTTGATTGGCATTTCCACTTCACGGGCTGTACACAATTGCATGACCTTTCTGCCTGAATTAACGCCGGATCTTTTCATTGCCAGCGGAGGTGCTGTGATCCAGTACCACGGAGAATACATCTATACTGCTGAGTTTACCGTAGAGGAAACTCAAAAAATGATTTTTGCAGCAAGAGAAATCTGTGGTTCAGATTGCGAAATCACGATTGATACACTCGATGCCCATTACTGGAATTACAAGGTAGATCCGAAGGAAACGGATGCCACATGGGGCGATACAATCTATACGGATTTTTCTGATTACGCAGAACAGGCTTTGAAATTCTGCGTTGAAATCTTTGACGATTCCGTGGCAAAGAGATTGGCTGATTATCTTTCGGATTGCGACTGTCTTAAATTCGCAGGAACAGAATGGTATAAATTCACAAAGAAAGAAGCTACAAAAGAAAATGCAATTTTGAAAGCCTGCGAGATTTGCGGCATAGCTTTAGAGGATGTGACCGCATTTGGTGACGATGCGCCGGACATTGGTATGCTGAAACTTTGTGGAACCGGTGTTGCCATGGGCAATGCAATCGATACCGTAAAAGAGGCCGCTGATTTTGTGATCGGCAGCAACGACGAGGATGGAATTGCAAAATATCTTGAGCAAAGAAGTAAATCATCATTTTGAGGACGAAATACAATGAACATACAAGCATTTTGGGATGCTGTTCTGCGGCAGGATGCAGATGCTATCCGTGAATACTTCCACCCCGATGCCTGGGTAAACTGGCATAATACCAATGAGCATTTCACCGTAGCGGAGTTTATCCGGGCAAACTGTGAATACCCCGGCGAGTGGGATGGAGATGTGGAGCAGATTATTACAACCGATACCCATATCATTACTGCCACTCATGTGTTCAGCAAGGATGGATGTATCTCCTGTCATGCTACATCCTTCATTCGTGTGGTGGATGGAAAGATTGCCTCTGTCGATGAATACTGGGGCGATGATGGCGCAGCTCCCCAATGGCGGCTGGACAAGCATATTGGATCAACAATTAAGTGAGGTGTATATCTGTGAGAAAGCCTAAGATGATTCTGTTTGATTACGGCCAGACATTGGCAAATCAAAAACAGTTTGATGGTATTGCTGGAACCAAGGCAGTTATGAAATATGCAACCAAGAACAAATACAATCATACCGCCGAAGATGTGATGGCTGCAGTAGATGCCATCAACATGGAGATTGCCGATGCCAAGCATCACCTTGTTCAAATTGAAGTTCCAAATCATATGTTTACTGCCTATCTCTATCAGTCTCTGGGTATTGAAATTTCTTTGACTGCTCAGGACATTGATAGAGTCTTTTGGAATGCCGCTTCCCCCGGAGTCCCCTCAGATGGAATCGAAGATTTTTTGGTGTTTTTGAAAGAACAGGGCATTCGTACCGGTGTCATTACTAATATAACTTTCTGTGGTGATGCGGTGATAGATCGTATTAACAATCTGCTGCCAAAGCATAACTTTGAGTTCATCATGGCCACCAGCGAGTATATGTTCCGCAAACCAAATAAAAGGATCTTTGAGCTGGCTCTGGAAAAAGCAGACTTGCAACCGGAGGATGTTTGGTACATAGGTGATAACTACCTTTGCGATGTGGTTGGAGCAAGAAGCGCCGGGATTTTCCCAGTATGGTATATTGGAGCAACTGCTGATCCCAAGGGAGAGGATGATGTGCTGACGATCTCTCACTGGGATGAACTGCAAAGGCAAATTGAGGAATTGACCAATAAGGAAGTAGAAGCGAGCCATGATTAACCTGGAGCTTTTGACAGAGCAAAATATAGATGCTGTTCGTGCCATCCACCGGGAAGATATTCCTGTCAGCTGGGTAGACGATGCGGACACCCTATGGGAGCTGACCCAGTACGGACTGGAACACAACTGCATCGGGCATACCTATGCGGTTAAACAGGATGCTGCCTATATCGGTGTCATCCTGCTTGGTGAAGCCATCCCCTGGGAAACCGACCCGGAGGAAATGAAAATTGAGCCGTTCTACCGGCTCATGGGTTTTGTGATCGATAACCGTTACCGCAGCCAGGGCATTGGCAGTAAAGTGCTGGAACGGGTTATTGATGCTATCTACCAAGAATACGGTGTGCGACCCATTGCGTTGGGTGTCCACAAAGATAACTACGGTGCAGCAAGATTCTATGAGCGCCACGGATTTGTTCCTGTGAATGCCATGGAAGGAAACGACCGGTATTATATCCGTTACCCAATGAACTCATTTTGGAATAGTTCATGGAAAAGCGTTGATCCTAACCGGATAGCAGAGTACATAGGCACCTTTGACATGGGCGAGGATAATTTGATTGCAACTTTGCACCGGTACGGTGTACAAAGTGTTTGCGATGCAGGTTGTGGATGTGGAATCTATGCCGCAAAACTTGCTGCAAACGGCTTTTCTGTCAGCGGGTTTGATGTGTCCGCCTATGCCGTGGAGATTGCACAAGGTTCCATTCAGAAAGCGGGATATTCTGCTGATCTCAAAGCTGCCAGCATCCTGGATACCGGATATGCGGACAATCAGTTCGACGGTGTGTTATCCCGGGATGTACTTGATCACATAAGTAAGGCAGATGCCATTATTGCAATGAAAGAATTATGCCGTATTACAAAACCCGGCGGTATTGTTCTCTTTACATTGGATTCTCTGGACGAAGAATACGAAACAGAAACGCACATTGTAAACGAAGATGGCGATTATGTGTTCACAGACGGTAAATGGAACGGCATGGTTTTCCATCCGTATAGCCAAGAAGAGGTTTACGAAATCATTCCAGTTGGTGTGCTGTGTGAAATAACGAATAACCACGGGGAATTGTCCGTGTTATTGAGGAAGGACTGAGCATCAGCGATGACGATAGGAGCAAAAGACTTGATCCTCCGGCAAGGGGCTGCCGATGACTGGCAGGATCTATACCGCAACTTGTGGAGCCGTGAGGAAGTGTTCCAATATATGTTCAAAAATCCTTGCCCCAGCGAAGAACACGCAGCGGCAAGGACTGGTGCCTATGCGGTGATGCACGAAGAAGTGAAAACAGAGTTCTTTGTCATTGAAAAGGCATCCGGGCAAGTCATCGGCATTGCCGGTATCAAGGAGCTGAAGCCCAGAAAGTGGACAATCACCGATATTGCCCTCGGCCCGGACTTCCAAGGTAAGGGATATGGAAAGCAGATCGTCACAGCTCTATTGAAGTTGGCATTTGAATTAGGCGCAACAGAAGTTGCCTACGACTGCTTTACACAGAATACAGCATCGAAGCAGCTCGCCCTGTCCTGCGGCTTTACCTACTCCCATTCCGAAGAAGCAGAGCTGATGAAGAATGGCAAGAAAGTCATTCTGGATTATTATATACATAAACGGAAGTGAGAATATTGGGAAACTATTGGAACGACAATTATTGGCGCAGACATTTAGCAGAACCGGAAAGAATGGACATCTTTGAGGAACTGTGGATCGGTAAGCACCAAGAATTGATTGATAAACTGAATAAGGGTCATACTCTGGACTTGGGTTGTGGTATTGGCCAGTTCACGGACTACTGGATCAATAATGGCTTCCAAGTCACTTCTGCCGACATTTCTGTAAATGCTTTGAGCGCACTGAAAGAAAGAACACCGTCTGCGACCACAGTGGAACTCGACATGAGCAAGCCATTACCCTTTGAGGACGGCACTTTTGATGTGGTATTCGCCAATCTGTCAATCCACTATTTTGACGAGAAAACCACCCTAGCACTGTCTAGGGAGATTCACCGGATTCTGAAACCGGGTGGATTATTCATCGGAAGTGTCAATTCAAGCGTTGCCTATGAGATCGTCAAGGACAAGGCAAAAGTGTTGGAGGAAAACTACTATCTGATCGGGGAGCGGTACATTCGGTTGTTCAACAGAGCGCAGTTCGACCAGTTCTTCAGCCAGTTCAACACGGTGTCATTAGAGGAAATTCATACTGTACGATTCAAGAATCAAAGAGATCATTGGGAGTTTATCTTCCAAAAGGACTAAATGCTATGAAACAGATATGTGAACTTAATGATAAGATTGTGCTGGGTACGGAAGGACTGTCCACCAAAGCTCCCCGGATTACTGCCCGTGCTATCGTAAAGAACCAGGACGGTCTTTATGCTGTCATGTATGCAGATAAATTCAAGCTCCATAGCCTGCCCGGTGGTGGTGTGGAGGACGGCGAGGATGTGCTAACGACCTTGCGCCGGGAAGTTTATGAGGAAACCGGATGTGTCTGCGATGAGATCCGGGAATTAGGTATCGTAGCAGAAAACCGAGCAAGCCTGGACTACACCCAGATCAACTACTACTTTGTGGTCACAACCACCCACACCCCCGGTAAGAACCATCTAACAGAAGCGGAACAGGATAGCCGCACGGTTGTGGAGTGGCACACCTTTGATGAAATGGTGCGCCTTATCAACGAGCAAGAGTTTGACCGGGTGCAAGGCAAGTATCTGAAAGCCCGTGATGTGGTTGCACTGCGGGAATACGCAAAGCTAATTAAGGAGTAAATCATGTACATAGAAACTCCACGGATGATCATCCGTAACTTTACACCGGAGGATGCCGCTGATCTTCACGACATCTTCGGTGATGATGAAACAATGGAGAACTGCGAACCGGCATACGACTTTGAGAAAACGAAGGAGTTTCTGACTTCTTTTTGCATCGGGCGTAATGGCGCTGTTGCGGCAGTTCATAAGGAAAGCGGCAAAATGATGGGTTACATCCTGTTCAAAGAGTATGACGAGGATGTGTATGAAGTGGGCTGGATCTACAACCGTAATTACTGGCGGCAAGGTTATGCCTATGAGTCCTGCAAGGCTGTGATCGACTATGCCTTTACAGAACTGAAGATTCACAAGGTATTTGCCGAAGCAATCGATGCTGTGAAGTCAGTCGGACTGATGAAAAAGTTGGGTATGCAGCTTGAGGGCATCCAACGGAGCCAGACTAAAGATCTGCACGGAAACTGGGTAGATCTATACTTCTACGGTCTGCTGGGAGATGATTGGAGGAAACTATGAAAAAGACTGCGGTGCTGATTTACAATCAATTCTGCAATTTTGAGATTGCCCCGGCATTGGAAATGCTGGCGATAGCACAGAAACCTATCACTATTTTCGCAAAGTCCCTGTCCCCAGTGCGAAGCGAGGAAGGATTGACGGTGCTGCCCGAAAAGGCCATTGACGA
>JAZREX010000064.1:0-15995 GCA_045661025.1 Faecousia sp.
TAGTAAATAAAAATTTGGAAGGAGAAACCTACTATGCCCAAGCTGAAGACCCATAGCGGTGCAAAGAAGAGATTCAACCTGACCAAGTCCGGTAAGGTTAAGAGAGCACGCGCTTACAAGAGCCACATCCTCACCAAGAAAGACACCAAGCGTACCCGTCGTCTGCGTACCACTGCTTACGCTGATCAGACCAACGTCGCAGCTGTCAAGAAGATGATTCCCTACAAGTAAGAGAAGGAGGATGTTGAAAAATGGCAAGAGTTAAAGGCGCAATGATGACGCGCAAGAGAAGAAATGCTACCCTGAAGCTGGCTAAGGGCTACTGGGGTTCTAAGTCTAAGCACTTTAAGATGGCCAAGCAGCAGGTCATGAAGTCCGGCAACTACGCTTTCGTAGGTCGTAAGCTGAAGAAGCGTGATTACCGTCGTCTGTGGATCACCCGTATCAGCGCTGCTGTTAAGCCCTTCGGTCTGAACTACTCCACCTTCATGAATGGTGTGAAGAAGGCTGGTATCGAGATGAACCGCAAGAGCCTGTCCGAGATGGCTATCCAGGACAGCGCCGCTTTCGCCGCTCTGGTTGAGCAGGCTAAGGCTGCTCTGAAGTAAGATTTCTAAAAGACCCTGCTTTGGCAGGGTCTTTTTTCTCAACTGGGGGTGAGAAGATGGAGCTGAAGCATATTGCGGCCCGGGCCGGGCGGCTGTCCTCCTTTTTGAAAGAGGAGATGGCCATGTCTACAGGCCTTATGAACCGGCTCAAATGGCAGGACAAGCTGTTTGTCAACGGGGTGGCGGTCCATACGGATTACGCCGTGTCGCCGGGGGATGTGATTACCGTTCCCCTGGCAGAGCCCACGCCGGACTACCCGGCAGAGGCGGGGCCGTTGTCGGTCCTGTATGAGGACGACCATATTTTGGCAGTGGATAAGCCGGCCGGTATGCTGATCCACCCATCCAGAGCCACCATGACCGGCACACTGGCCAACCGTGTTCTGGCCTACTACCAAAAAACCGGACAGCAGAGCGCATTCCATCCTATCACCCGGCTGGACCGGGATACCTTCGGTATTGTGCTGCTGGCCAAGAACGCCCATGTCCATGCTCTGCTGAACGAGGCCCATGGCAAGGGCGCGATCTGCAAGACTTACCACGCCTTGGTTCACGGAGGCCCGGCAGAGGAACAGGGCACCATCGATGCGCCTATCGCAAGACGCCCACTACCCAGCCTTCTGCGTTATGTAAACCAAGAAGGGAAACCCTCCCGGACAGAATACAGGGTACTGGAGCGGCATCCGGGTTATAGTAAGCTGGCGTTACAGCCCATCACCGGCCGGACCCACCAGCTACGGGTCCATTGCGCCTACCGGGGCTATCCCATCCTGGGCGATCCCCAGTACGGCAGCCCGGAATCCCAGTTGACCTCTGCAGCGATGGGTTTGTTCACCCAAGCCCTGTGCGCGAAAACACTAACATTTCCCCACCCGGTCACAGGACAGTTGTTGTACTTGGAATCCCGGCTGGATGTTTAAAAAATCTGTTTGCATTTTCGGTCAAATGTGCTATTATAAACCCAGGAATAAATCCGGGAGGTCCAGCCTATGGCCAGAACCAGCAATAAAGCCCAATTGATTTTGGATTTTGTAAATGAGTTCGTACAGGAAAACGGATACGCCCCGTCTGTCCGGGAGATCGGTGAAGCGGTGGGTCTGCGTTCCACAGCTTCGGTCAGCTACCATCTGCAGCAGTTGCAGGCAAAGGGCCTGCTCCAGGCATCCGGGGGTAAGGGGCGCAAGCGTTCCATCGTCACGGCCCAGCGGCCCGGACAGATCCCGGTGGTGGGTGTGGTGACTGCCGGCATGCCGATCCTGGCGGTGGAAAACCAGGAGGGCACCATGGCCTGGGATGGAGATCCCGGCTGCTTTGCCCTGCGTGTACGGGGCGACAGCATGATCGGCGCCGGTATTTTGGACGGCGACAAGGTGGTGGTGCGTCCACAGCCCACGGCCAACGACGGACAGATCGTTGTTGCTCGGTTGGGCGATGAGGCCACGGTTAAGCGCCTTTCCCGGCGGAATGGTCAGGTTTGGCTACTGCCGGAAAACCCTGCCTATGCGCCGATCGACGGCACGGAAGCGGAGCTGATCGGCCTTGTGAAGGCCGTGGTAAGGGAATATTGAGCAAAGGGCGTACCGGTGTCGGTATGCCCTTTTTGCAAGATGTGAACAGAATCCTGCAAAAACAAAAAAATATGCAAAACCAATTGCAATTTCTGCAGATATATGCTATACTATTCGGGCAAAAAAGCAATATCTGTAAAAAAATAAAAGTTTTGGCGAAAAATTCGTCAAGAAAAAAACGAAAGGGGTACACAAATGTCTCATAAGTACGTTTACCTGTTTACCGAAGGCAACGGCAAGATGCGTGAGCTTCTTGGCGGTAAGGGCGCCAACCTGGCCGAAATGACCAACCTGGGCCTGCCTGTTCCCCAGGGCTTCACCATTTCCACCGAAGCCTGCACGCAGTATTACGAAGATGGCCGCAAGATCAACGACGAGATCAAGGCTGAGATCATGGAAAACATCGTGAAGATGGAAGCCATTACCGGCAAGAAGTTCGGCGACCTGGAGAATCCTCTGCTGGTCTCTGTCCGTTCCGGCGCTCGCGCCTCCATGCCCGGCATGATGGACACCATCCTGAACCTGGGTCTGAACGAGGAAGTCGTGGAAGTTATGGCTGCCCGCTCCGGCAACCCCCGCTGGGCTTACGACTGCTACCGCCGCTTCATCCAGATGTTCTCCGATGTGGTTATGGAAGTCGGCAAGAAGTATTTCGAGAAACTCATCGACGAGATGAAGGAAGCCAAGGGCGTGACCCAGGACGTGGACCTGACCGCCGAGGACCTGAAGGAGCTGGCCAACCAGTTCAAGGCTGAGTACAAGACTCAGCTGGGCGCTGACTTCCCCTCCGATCCCAAGGAGCAGCTCTTCAAGGCTGTGGAGGCTGTTTTCCGCAGCTGGGACAACCCCCGTGCAAACATCTACCGTATGGACAACGACATCCCCTACTCCTGGGGTACTGCCGTTAATGTCCAGATGATGGCTTTCGGCAACCTGGGCGATACCTCCGGTACCGGCGTTGCCTTCACCCGTAACCCCGCTACCGGCGAAAAGGGTCTGATGGGTGAGTTCCTGATGAACGCCCAGGGCGAGGACGTTGTCGCCGGCGTTCGTACCCCCATGCCCATCCAGAAGATGAAGGAGATCCTGCCCGAGGTTTACGAGCAGTTCCTGAATGTCTGCAACACCCTGGAGAACCACTACCGGGATATGCAGGACATGGAGTTCACCATCGAGGATAAGAAGCTGTATATGCTGCAGACCCGTAACGGCAAGCGTACCGCCGCCGCCGCTATCAAGATCGCTTGCGATCTGATCGACGAGGGCATGATCTCCGAGGAAGAGGCTCTGATGCAGATCGATGCCAAGTCCCTGGATATGCTGCTGCACCCCACCTTCGATCCCGCTTCCCTGAAGAAGGCACAGCCCATCGGTAAGGGTATCGCCGCTTCTCCCGGCGCTGCTGCCGGTACTGTGGTCTTCACTGCTGAGGACGCTGCTGAGAAGGGTAAGGCCGGCGAGAAGGTCGTCCTGGTCCGTTTGGAGACCTCTCCCGAGGACATCGAGGGCATGAAGTTCTCCCAGGGCATCCTGACTGTCCGTGGTGGCCAGACCTCCCACGCAGCCGTCGTTGCCCGTGGCATGGGCACCTGCTGTGTTTCCGGCTGTGGCGACATCAAGATGGACGAGGAGAACAAGCAGTTCACCCTGGCTGGCAAGACCTACCGTGAGGGCGACGCCATCTCCCTGGACGGCTCCACCGGTAACATTTACGGCGAGCTGATCCCCACCATTCCTGCTGACCCCAACTCCGGCTACTTCGGCCGCATCATGGAGCTGGCTGACAAGTACAAGACCCTGGGTGTCCGTACCAACGCCGACTCTCCCGACGATGCCAAGCAGGCTGCTGCTTTCGGCGCACAGGGCATTGGCCTGTGCCGTACCGAGCATATGTTCTTCGATCCTTCCCGTATCGGCGCATTCCGTGAGATGATCTGCGCTGAGACTGTTGAGGAGCGTGAGGCTGCTCTGGCTAAGATCGAGCCCATGCAGCAGTCCGACTTTGAGGGCCTGTTCGAGGCTCTGGGCGGCTATCCTGTTACCATCCGGTTCCTGGATCCCCCTCTGCACGAGTTTGTTCCCACTGAGGAGGCTGACATCGAGGCTCTGGCCAAGGCTCAGGGCAAGGATGTTGCATATATCAAGCAGGTTATCGCTGACCTCCACGAGTTCAACCCCATGATGGGTCACCGTGGCTGCCGTCTGAGTGTTACCTACCCCGAGATTGCTGCTATGCAGACCCGGGCCATCATCAAGGCTGCCCTGGCTGTCAAGGCCCGTCATGCTGACTGGAACATCGTTCCCGAGATCATGATCCCCCTGGTTGGCGAGAAGAAGGAGCTGAAGTTCGTTAAGGATGTGGTCGTCAAGACTGCTGACGAGCTGATCGCTGCTTCCGGCAAGGAGCTGCACTACGAGGTCGGCACCATGATCGAGATCCCCAGAGCTTGTCTGACTGCCGATGCCATTGCTGAGGAAGCTGAGTTCTTCTGCTTCGGCACCAACGACCTGACCCAGATGACCTTCGGCTTCAGCCGTGACGACTCCGGCAAGTTCCTGCCTGCTTACTACGCCGGCAAGATCTTCGAGTCTGATCCCTTCGCCCGTCTTGACACCACCGGTGTGGGCCAGTTGATGGATATGGCTGTTACTAAGGGTAAGGCTGTTCGCTCCACCCTGCACTGCGGCATCTGCGGTGAGCACGGCGGCGATCCCACTTCCATCGAGTTCTGCCACAAGATCGGCCTGGACTATGTGTTCTGCTCTCCCTTCCGTGCGCCCATCGCCCGTCTGGCTGCTGCCCAGGCTGCTATTAAGGGCTAATATTTCCAAATAACGAATCTCGACCGATTTCTCGGTGGGGATTTTTCCATTGAAATACAAAAATAAATATGATAATGTGTTGTTAAGATCAGTAAAGAGAGGTAATTACTATGGATAAAATTCTGATTAATGATATTTTGCAGTTTAGTAAAGATGAAATTAAAAACGTAAAGATTAAGTTTAATATTCACAACGGATACACAGACCCATTGGAGCTATACAAAGAAAATCCAGATAAGGTGAATATTGAATGGTTTTTATGGCATGAAAAAAGCAGATATTTTCGTAAAGGACGTATTGCTATTTGTTTTCTGAGAATAGCAGCGGATGTATGGCTGTTAACTACGATTAAGGAAATAACCAAGGAATTAGATGTTCCACCGAGCGGTGGCATCGGATACGAGGCAAGCGAGCTGGAAAAGTACAGAAAGTATTTTGGGAGAGTTTTGGTCAAGTATCATAATACTGGAAAATCTATGGGACGCACCTATGAATCACTTATGGATGAATTGGAAGTGTTAGAGGTGCTCAATGACCATTTTACCGGAAATGATTTTCCCGGATACGAAAATGTCCGCCTGTCTTACAGCCAATTAAAAACGGTAATTGACAGACAGTTGCCAGGGTGGATCGCCGCATTACAAAACCAAAAAGCTGTGTATTTGATTACTGACACCCACACCGGAAAACTATATGTTGGATCTGCTACTGCGCAACAGGGTATGTTGCTGCAACGTTGGTCAAATTATGTAAATAACGGACACGGTGGTAATGAGGGTCTGAAAGATGTTATTTCGGAAGAAGGGTTCGACTACGTAAAGGAAAACTTTCAGTATTCTATTTTGGAAAATTACAATGCACGTATGGATGACCACTATGTTTTGAAGAGAGAGTCTTGGTGGAAGGAAACACTAAAATCAAGGGAATTTGGGCTGAATAAAAATTGATGCTTTCAGTATGATGCAAGGGGTGAATAAACAGCGTTGTTTCCCCCTTTTGCTGTCAGCAGCACAGTCTGCCATCAAGAGCTAATTCCCAATAACAAAATCACCACCCGGCCGGGTGGCGGTTTTTGTATGCAGTTGGATAGAGCCTGTAGGGACACCCGTCCTCGGGTGTCCGCAATACCGGTCGCCCCGGACACCCCGGGAGGGGTGTCCCTACGATGTTTTTTGCATAGATCTCTAGGGAAGGCGAACTGGGCGGCGATTTTTGTTGACACAGTTATAAGCGAAGACTATAATAAAAACAAGGAGGTGTAGTATCTATGAAACGAATAATTGCTTTTGTTTTGGTAGCCTCCTTTGTTATTATCCTTGCGGGTTGTGGTGCAAAGGAATCGAAAAAGGATATTTTTAATCTCGTTGAGAACAACTATAATGAAATTATAGCTGCTTGCGAAAACAAAGATTCTGAAGCGCTTCTTGCCATTGACGGAGTCACGCAGGTTAACATTGTTGATGGATATGTATTGGTCTATTGCAAGGGGGCAGGCATTGCGCCATCTTCTCAAGACTATGGATTCTATTACTCCGAAGATAATTCGCCTGTAACGGTAGATTGTAGTTTAGGCATTGTGCGTTATGCCGCTGACCTTTCACCAGATGGTGACGGTTATCAATGCATAGTGAGCGGCAACACATTCTACACCGAACATCTAAAGGGCAATATCTATTTTTATAGTAACGCATACTGATTTCCCACTTTTGCGGTCTGCCGCACAGTCTGCGATCCGCAACAAGTAATCTGTGTTATAAATCAAAAATCCTCCCGAAGAAATTCGGGAGGATTTTTTTGCGTTTGTTGCCGCAGAGAAAAACAGGTTTTATTTGCGGGATGGCTTTACATTGGAAGAGGGGGTGACATTACCGGTGATGGGTCTGTTTTCTTTCTCAAAAGCTTTTATATGCTCCCGAATCAAAACGAGCACCTGGCTGTTTACACTTCTACCCTCATATTCTGCAATATATGCGATCTTATTGAGCATTTCTTCTTCAATTCTGAAGCACTGCTCTTTGTAGGGGAAATCTCCCCGATTGCTGTAATGGTATTCTTATTGATCGTGGGTGTAGCAGACCGAAACATGCTGACCCATAAAGGCATACAGTATGGCGGAATATCTTGCATTGAATGTGATCGTATCGCCGGTGATCTTTATGCTGTCCTCTCTCATGCCGTCAAAGGTGATATTTCTCGTTAAGCGCATATTGATGGGATTTGCGATGGAGCCGCCTAGACGCAGATGGTTGATTCTTGCAGGCATTTGATTTTTGCCATCGGCCAAAAGCAGAAGATTGATAGAGCTGCCTCCTGATATAATATCCAACTTTCTGCCAATCGCTGCCTCCACAGCCTTACGGATACCGTTTCGGGCGCAAATGCCGCACAAAACTTCGGTATTCTTTCTAATTGCGTCGAGATTCACCTGAATCTGTGGAAATCGTTTGTTACTCGTAATAAAACATCTTCCTAACAACATAACCGCTTATCAAAAGCGGGATGGATTTTTTACAGATCGCGAAACAGCATAGTGCCGCCCAGCTCACCGGTGGCTACGGCATCCACTGCAGAGACCTTGCCACCTACTATCACATACGCAAGACCCTCGCAGCGTTGGGTAGGATCTTGGAAGTCGGCACGGTCCGTAAAGGTCTCCGGGTCGAAAATGCACAGGTCTGCATCAAAGCCCTCCCAAACCAGTCCTTTGGATTTCAGACCGTAGACAGCCGCCGGCATGGCGGTCATCTTGCGGATCATTTCAGGCAGGGAGACTACGCCCATTTCCCGGACATAACGGCCGATGGCACGGGGGAATGTACCCTTGGTCCGGGGGTGGAAGCTGGTACCCTTGGGATCGACGCCACCATCTGTGCCGATCATTGTGCGGGGATTTGCGATGACAACCTTCACATCTTCTTCGCAGATGGTGAAGAAACAAGCTCTGGCGGCATCCTTGGATATCCGCACAATATCCATGGCGGTGGTGAATTCGTCCTGACCCCGAAGGGCGGCGATCTGATTTACCCGCAGACCTTCGTATTCCGGAGCACCGGGGCAGGAAGTCACCTGGATAAAGCTGAAATCGGGATATTTGGAAAAGTACTCCTCGCGGATTTGCGCCACCAAGGCAGGGTCGTCGGCCCGCTTGAGGAGCTCCTCTTTGCCGCCGGCGCGCCAAGCGGCAGGAATAAACATGGAGGAAAAGATGGTGGAGGTGGCGGTGTAGGGATAGACATCCATATAGACCTCCAGCCCCTCTTCATTGGCTTTTTCGATCATACGCAGGGTGGTGTGGACTTTGCCCCAGTTTTCCTGCATACCAGCCGCCTTGTGGTGGGACACGACGCCTCGGACACCGGACTGCCGAACAACGCTGATAAATTCGTCCAGGGCCTGCACCAAACGGACACTCTCGCTGCGCATATGAATGGCGGCAATGCCCTGATACTCGCCAACCACTTTGGCGATCTCCACCAGCTCAGGCGTTTTTGCAAAGCAGCCGGGCGCATAGATCAGACCGAAGGAAACGCCCAAAGCGCCGTGTTCCATAGCATTGCGCATCATGTCCTTCATCTGCGCCAATTCTTGTTCCGTAGGCTCACGGTCTTCCGTGCCCATAACGGCGCGGCGCAATGTGCCGTGTCCTATGAGCATTGCCATATTTGCACCCAGCTTTACACCCCGGGCATTATCCAGAAATTCTGCAGTATCTTTACCACAGATGGAGCCGCCGCACTGGCCGGCAATGGAGGTGGTGATGCCCTGCTCTACCTTTTCGGTCTGGAGGGGGCAGGTGAAGAACTGCTTGTCAGAGTGGCTATGAGAGTCAATGAAGCCGGGGGTGATTACCTTACCGGTGGCATCAATCACAGTCTTTGCTTCTGCAGAGATCTTCCGGGCGATTTTTGCGATCTTACCATCTTTGATCGCCACCTGCGCGCCCATAGCGGGACTGCCGGTGCCGTCAATGATCCGGCCGTTTTTAATCAGAATGTCATACATGGGATGTGCCTCCTTAAGCTATATTGCAACCGCCAAATTGGTCATTTTGGCTTTATAACCTGACGGATACCCACCAGGATCAGCACCGCGCCCAGCAATAAAGGGATGCTGATAGGTTCCTTGAGAAATACCACCCCGGCAAAGGCCGAACACAGTGTGGACAATGCGCCGAAAGAGGATAGCTGAAACACCGACAAAATTCCGGCGGCATAATTGACCAGCAGGTTGGCAAGAATGGAGCAAAGCAGACTCAAGCTCAGCACGGACAGCAGATATTTTCCCTCAAGCAGCGGCGCAAAATAAGCCTTAGCATTCCAGCCCACCGAATTCAGCGCTATCAAGGTGAAGAATATTGCTGACACGCTGAGCACAAAAAAAGTGCGCTCAAAGGGGCTGAAGGATTCGGAGGTCTTGCGGTTGGCAGTCTTAAAAATGGCAGAGACCATCACTGCCAGCAGTAGCAATACAATGCCCACTGTGGTTACCACGCCAAGCTCTTTGCCGGATGCCACCATAATGATGACACCGATTACCGGCAAGATACAAAACAGCGCTTGTCGCCGGGTGGGGTATTCCCGCAAAAAAAGTGCGCCGGTGCCGATGGCTACCACAGGTGTCACAGCCAGCACCATTCCCGAAATGGTAGTGTTGGTGTAAAGCAGACCGTAGGTCTCCAGTACGTAGTAGGCCAACTGGGCCGCCAGTAGGATCACAAGGGGTTTCCAGCTTTTGCCCTTCAGGGTGATTTTTGCTTTTCCTATGAGGATCGGGAAGACCATAAACAAGGTGGAAAGCAAAAAGCGGTGGGAAAGCATGACATTAGGATCGGGTGCGACATCTAGGCTCAATCGGATAAAAAGAAAGCTGAAGCCCCAAAGAATATTACCTAAAACGGCGCATATTACGGCTTTTGCGATTTTTCCTTTCATAATAGATCCCCCTTAAAACGCTTTACGTTATTGTAGACGGCAAAAAGGGGGTTGTAAATAGCCGTTTTGCACAGTATAATATTGAATAGACTCAATGATAAAGGAGGAATCGAGTATGACCAGCTTGGAAATTGAAGCCTTTCTCACAGTGCAGCGCACCGGTAGTGTCACCAAAGCGGCAGAATTGCTCTATATCAGCCAGTCCTCCCTGTCCACCCGACTGCGGACCTTGGAACGGGAGCTGGGATATTCCCTCTTTATCCGGGGCAGGGGTACCCAAGCTATGCAGCTGACACCGGAGGGCAAACAGTTTTTGCACTTGGCGAAACAGCATTGGGAGTTGGAAAACAAAATGCTGACACTGGGACGGACTACACCGGAAAAACAAGTGATACGTGTATCATCCCTAAACAGTATCGGCAGCTATCTGTTGCCTTCAGCCTACCAGCGGTTTACGCAGCTTTGGCCTGACATCCGACTGAAAATCCACGACCTTAGCACAGCGGAGGCCATAGAGGCCATTGCCCGAAACGAATTGGATATTGCCTTTTCCACGCTGAGTAAAAATACCGAGTATATTACCGCCATTCCCCTTCTGTCAGAGCCGATGACCTTTCTGTGTGCTGCAGAATCGGAATACCCGGATCCGGTGCCCTTGGAGGCGTTGTCTCCGGCGCGGGAGGTCTATTCCTTTTGGTGTAATGATGTACTGCAATGGCATCAAGAAGTTTTTGGCGCCGATGCACAGCCCCAGGTACGCCTGGAGCTTATGAGTCAGATCCGGCTTTTTGTTGCCCAGCCGGATGCTTGGGCTGTGGTACCTTACAGTATTGCCGATGCGCTGGGGGATGCCCCGGATTTGCGCCGCTGCCGTACGGCTTTCTCCATTCCGAACCGGCAAATTTATATCCTGTGCAACCGAAAAACCCGGGACAGTGAGCCGGTACAGCGCTTTCTTGACTGCCTGCGGTCCGTACTGCAGGAGCATGGGACCCCCGGCCTGCTGCTGTAGGTTTCTCTGACAAAAAGCATTACATAATTTCCCAAGCAGAAAAGCTGAGGTCTTTTCAACGGTTGGAGGATTCGTGCTGAACGTTGTTTCAAACGAAACGGATATGCACAGGATTGTGTAAAAAAAGATTGTAATATCTTAATTCTGCAAGTATAATGGGCATATTAAAAGGTGAGGTAACGACATGAAAAGAGAAACTTTTGGCTCAAGATTGGGCTTTTTGCTGGTGAGCGCCGGCTGTGCCATCGGCATAGGTAATGTTTGGAAGTTCCCCTATGTGGCCGGTCAAAACGGCGGCGGCGCATTTGTGCTGTTTTACCTGCTGTTTTTGCTGGTTATGGGCGTGCCGGTGCTGACCATGGAGTTGGCAGTTGGCCGGGGTAGCGGCAAGGGCGCTGTCGGCGGCTATAAGGCGCTGCAGAAGCCCGGAGCTAAGTGGCATATTCACGGCTGGGTGTGCCTGCTTGGCTGTTTCCTGCTGATGATGTACTATACCACCGTGTCCGGCTGGATGCTGGGCTATTTTGTGAAGTTTGCAACCGGTACATTTGAAGGCATCCAGGGGGATGCCATAGGCGGTGTATTCTCTGCCATGCTGGCAGACCCGCTGGAGATGATCCTTTGGATGGCGATCGTCGTGATCGCAGGCTGTCTGGTGTGTAGCATTGGACTAAAGAACGGCCTGGAGAAGATCAACAAGGTTATGATGCTGTGTCTGCTGGGCTTGATCGTGGTGCTGGGCATACATAGCCTGACCCTGGACGGCGCAAAGGAGGGCCTCAAGTTCTACCTATTGCCCGATTTTGCCAAGGCATGGGAAACGGGGATCTTCCACGTGATCGTGGCGGCTATGAACCAGGCATTCTTTACCCTTAGTTTGGGTATTGCCTCCATGGAGATTTTTGGCAGTTATATGTCCAAGGATCACACCCTGGCCAGCGAATCTGTACGGATCTGCGGACTGGATACCTTCGTGGCGCTGATGTCCGGTCTGATTATCTTCCCTGCCTGCTTTAGCTACAATGTCAGCCCCGATTCCGGCCCTTCACTGATCTTCGTAACCTTGCCGAAGGTGTTTGCCAATATGGCTGGTGGACGGATATGGGGAAGTCTGTTCTTCCTGTTTATGATCTTTGCAAGCTTCTCCACTGTAACAGCGGTGTTTGAAAATCTTATCGCCGGCTGTATTGAGAATTTTGGCTGGAGCCGGAAAAAGGCATCGGTGATCTTCTGCGTGGCCATGCTGGTAATGAGCTTGCCGGCTCTGCTGGGCTACAACTTGCTTAAGAACGTTGCCTTCATCAAGGGTATGGATATTTTGGACAGCGAGGATTTTATCGTGTCCAATCTGCTGTTGCCCATCGGCTCTTTGGTGTTCCTGCTGTTCTGCGTGACAAAGTGGGGCTGGGGCTTCGATAAATATATGGAAGAGGCCAACACAGGTAAGGGCATTAAGCTGCCCCGGTGGCTCAAGCCCTACTTCCAGTTTGTTTTGCCGGTACTGATCCTTGTGATCTTGGTGGCCGGACTGATCTGAATAGAAAAGACGGAAGGTGTTGCCTTCCGTCTTTTAGTTGAATGGGATACCGAAATATGTGGGCAGGGCCGTATCCTCGTCCAGGGGAAGATACATGGACCGGGGCTGTCCCCCGGGGAATAAAACAACTCCACTTTCACAGCCAAAATGCCGGGTAATTCCGGGAACATCCTCCACATTTCCGATAAATTCCTGGAAATAGAAAACATTTCCCTCCACAGTGCCGCAAAACACAGAATGTGCGCTTTCATAGAAGTTCAGAAAAGTCTCCCCATAGGTAAGGGCGGCGACATCCTGCCATACTGCATCTGCAGGCAGATGCTCTTGTCGGCTGGCGGCATAGGCCGCAACAGAAACCGGCTTTACGGGAGCGGGTGCCGTCCCGGCGGATAGGGTAACGGTCTCCATGGGACAGCATGGAATGTAGCCCAGCTTTTCGTACAGGCGGAACAGACCCGGCTCACCGGGTACAAGGATCGCGCCGGCATAGCCGGAATGACGCAGATGGCTGTGGGTATCTTCCATCAGTCGGCGGCAAAGCCCCTGCCCGCGAAAGGCGGTGTCGGTGGCCACTCCATACACATAGGCGATCCGCTTATCCTTCCACAGACAGTCAAACCAGTAAAGGGCGGCGGCCAGGCTGTCATCCACATACAGACAGCGGCAGCGGTCGGGGGAAAAGCCGGTTTCAAAAAAACCGTCGATAAAGGCCGATGTGTCTCCAAAAGCCTGTTGCCACAGGGCTTTCAAGGCCGGGAGCTGCCGCGGCTTGTCAATAGTCATAGCCGTCCTCCAAGAGGTGGGCCCAGTTCTTTTCCACCATGTGGTCTGGGTAATAGGAGAGCTTGGCCTTTCGCAGACCCTCCAGGCCCATATCGTCCTCCCGGTTCAAAAAACGCAGCGCGGGATATTTTTCCCGCAGGTAGGCGGCGAAGCCCTGATTGATGGCGGCATAGGTGCCGTCAAAGGCATCCAGCGCCTTTTCAAAATGGACATCAAAGGTATCTTCCGACAGCCGGGAGCCCAGGGTCATAGCCTTTGGCTGGCCGTTTTCCGTCAGAAGCAGACCCTCCAGCCCCAGGGCTTCCTGTTGGGCCAGGGCCTTTTTCAGCGCCGCCTGCTCCATGTGGTAATCCCCGTGGGGATTTTCCGCCAGCCGCAGGGCATACCACTGCTGCACAAGCGCCTGCACCGCAGGCAGGTTGTCCTCCGTGATGGGTTCCAAAATGCAGTCCGGGTGATCTGCCCGAAAGCGGTTTAAGTGGTTTCGTTTGCGCTGAAATTTACGGCCCTTCAGATCGGCCAGATCATCTATATTATAGACGTAGTCAAAGGCATCCCGGTCAAAGTGATAGCGGAAACGGCCGGGGAAAAGTGCTTCCAGCTCGGCGCAGTCATCGGTTGTCAGGCCGGTCAACCGGCAGGAGATGCCCCGCTGGTGGGCATCCTCGATGATGGCATCCAGCACAGGCTTTTTGTCTTCCGGTCCCACAGGGAACAGGTAGACACTTTTTCGGTTAAACTGGGAGAAAAAAGCCAGATTTCCGTCCAGGAAGGCGGCCTTTTGCCGGCCCCAAAGGTAGAGATTGCAAAAGCTATACTCGCAACCACGTTCGCCGGAATTCTGTAAGATCCGGTCATATTGTGCCTTGCAGGTAGGATCCAAAGGCTGAAAATCGATCATATTCGTCACTCCTTGGGTCTATGATACCACAGGCTCAGGTATTTCGCAACCGGCTATCCAGGTGTCTGGCCCGGATGGCGTAGTACAGGGCAGTTCCCAAAACCAGCAGTACAGCCAGCTCGCCAATGGCCACATATAGGGCATTGAGCCAAAAACCGCCGCCTATGTAGACGCTTAGCTCCCAGCCTACCAGAAGACCGTTAAAAATGGCCGGCAGCAGCATGCCTACCAGGGGGTAGCCTTTTATGGTCACACGGCGGGTCAGATACATCCCTCCCACCGACAGGAAGGTGGCAGCGGTGCCCACGAGAAAGTCCAGGGGCAAAGCGGGCGCAAATGTGATATTGTATAGCAAACAGCCCACCGTCAGGCCTGGGATCGCCGCCGGGGTAAAAAAGGCCAGCACACAAAAGGCTTCGGCCACCCGGAACTGAATGACCATGGAGGTACTTCCCGGCAGAAGAAAATTTTGCAGATGGGACAGGGCCACATACAGCGCCGCTATCAGCGCGCCGTAGGCCAAAGAGCGGATGCGTTTGGACAAGGGGGCTTCCCTCCTTAAGAAAAAATGGGCAGTTTCCTGCCCATAAACAAAAAAAGGCGGGCATATTAAGCCCACCCAAATCCCTAGTTTTGTTTATAGACAGGATGGTTACGAACTGTCTTATTAAGATAACACGATTATATCCGGTTCATACTTTCTTGTCAAGACTGGGGGCAAAAACTATTTGACAATTCCCTGATAACATGGTAATATCTTCCCATATATAGAGGGAGTAGCAAGCGCTTTTTGCGTAGCCGGTCAACAACGCGGCCTTCGGGTCTGGCTTGGCTTTCAATTGCGAGACTCGTGTGTACGGCGTAGCTGTGCATGGGCTCCCGGTTCCGTGCATGGTTACAGATCATGGCGGATTTTTTTCGCCTATTTTACCGCCGGAGAACTTCCGGAGAAAAGGAGTATTTATGATTGACGCATTTTTGTCCTGGTACAACGGTCTAACGGACACCCTGATCGGCTCCCTCGTTCTGTTCGCTGTGGGCCTGGTCCTGCTGATCAAGGGCGGCGACTGGTTTGTGGACAGCGCTACCGGTATCGCCAAGCGGTTCCGCGTTCCTGAGATCATCATCGGCGCTACGGTGGTTTCCATCGGCACCACCCTGCCGGAAGTCATGGTATCGGCAACTGCCGCTATGAACCAAAACGGCGCCATTGCCTATGGTAACGCCATTGGTTCCATTATCTGCAATACGGCCTTGATCGCCGCCATTACCATCGCCATCCGTCCTGCCCCTGTAAACCGGAAGGCCATCACCATGCCGGTGCTGTTCTTCTTCGTTTCCGCGGCTATCTACCTGGTGGCAGCCTACGGCTTCGGTCAGTTTGACCGGTGGCTGGGTATCGTGATGCTGTTGGTGTTTGCGGTGTATATGATCCTGACTATCCGCCAGGGCTTCAAGAACCCTGACACGGTGGAAAAGGAAGAGGAAACTGAGGAAGCCAAGGGTGGCTCTCTTGTGAAGGATGTCGTGCTGCTGGTGGTCAGCGCGGCCCTCATTGCGGTGGGCGCGGATATGCTGGAGGGATCCTCCGTGTCTCTGGCAACTATGGCCGGTATCCCCACCGAGGTGGTTGGTGTTACCATCGTAGCCCTGTGCACAAGCCTGCCGGAGCTGGTCACCGCCATTACGGCATTGGCCAAGGGCCACGGTGCCCTGTCTTTGGGCAACATTATTGGTGCCAACATCTTCAACCTGGTGCTGGTATCCGGTGCAGCTGTTACCATCTCCCCCTTCCAGGTGCCCCAGGGCAGCACCATCTTCGGTCAGAACAC
>JAZREX010000065.1:0-3074 GCA_045661025.1 Faecousia sp.
ATAAAAAAACACCGCTCGTATGAGCGGTGTTTTCTTTTTGACGAAGAATTAGCCTTCTGCGCGCATCTGAGCGAAGCACTCGCTGCAGTATACGGGACGGTCGGACTTGGGCTCGAAGGGAACCTTTGCCTCGCCGCCGCAGCGTGCGCAGGTAGCGGTGAAGAACTCACGGGGGCCACGGGCGTTGTTCTTGCGAGCGTCACGGCAGGCCTTGCAGCGCTGGGGCTCATTCTGGAAGCCGCGCTCTGCGTAGAATTCCTGCTCACCGGCGGTGAAAACGAATTCGCTGCCGCACTCTTTGCAAACTAAAGTCTTGTCTTCGTACATTGTGTTTACCTCTCTTCGGTTAGATAATGCCCCGTGAAAACCCATCAAATTGACTGGAAATAACGCAGGGTCGGATATTTATGGTGATAACCCACCATAAATCGAATTATACCATATGGTTTTCTTTTGTCAATGGTTAATGAATTTTTTGTGGGAAATTTTGTATTTTTGTGGAAAATTTCTCAAATTTGGAATTGAGACTGTCCATCAAAGTGTAGTCCCAGATGTTCGTAAGCTTTTGCGGTTACACACCGACCCCGGGGGGTACGGGTGAGGAAGCCCAACTGCATGAGATAAGGCTCATACACGTCTTCCAAGGTGACGGCCTCTTCACCAATGGTGGCTGCCAAGGTCTCCAGACCCACCGGGCCGCCGCCGTAGTTTTCGATGATTGCTCCCAGCATCCGTCGGTCGATATTATCTAAACCCAGGTGGTCTACTTCCAGGCGGCTCAGCGCCAGATCGGCAGCTTCCTTAGTGATGGTGCCATTGCCCATGACCTGGGCAAAGTCTCGAACCCGGCGCAAAAACCGGTTGGCGATCCGGGGTGTGCCCCGGCTGCGGGAGGCGATCTCCATTGCACCGGCAGGATCAATGTCCATA
Organism: Faecousia sp.; assembly: GCA_045661025.1. Taxonomy (GTDB): domain Bacteria; phylum Bacillota; class Clostridia; order Oscillospirales; family Oscillospiraceae; genus Faecousia. The sequence goes on from JAZREX010000065.1 coordinate 931, forward strand.
CCCAGTATGGTTGCAGACCGGGTAACGATCCGGGCAAGCTCTTCCTGGGTATAAAGCTCCAACCGCAGGCTCACGCCGAAACGGTCTCGCAGAGGGGCAGACAGCTGACCTGCCCGGGTAGTTGCGCCTACCAAAGTGAACTTGGGCAGATCCAATCGGATGGAGTTGGCGCTGGGGCCCTTGCCTACGATAATATCAATGGCAAAATCTTCCATAGCCGGATACAGAATTTCCTCTACCACCCGGTTGAGCCGGTGGATCTCGTCAATAAAGAGAATATCCCCGGGGTTCAGGTTGGTCAGTAGTGCCGCCAGATCTCCGGGTTTTTCAATGGCCGGGCCGGAGGTGATGCGGATATTGACCCCCATCTCATTGGCGATGACACCGGCCAAAGTGGTTTTGCCCAGACCGGGAGGGCCGTAAAGCAAGGTGTGATCTAAGGGCTCATTGCGCATTCTGGCAGCTTCAATATACACATTCAAATTTCCCTTGGCCTTTTCTTGGCCGGTATAGTCCTGCAGTAGCTTGGGGCGCAGGCCGATCTCGCCGGCATCCTGGGGGGCAAAGGTGGGGGAAATCAAAGGTGCAGACAATTCTTCGGAAAATTCAAGACTCATACTCAATTCCTCCGGGGTTTCTTAGTTCTTCAGTACCATGGCCCGCAGGGCATGGCGCACCATTTCTTCCGTGGTGGCTTGAGGGTCGACTCCCTTCAAAGCGGCGTTTATCTCAGCAGCGCTGTAGCCCAACTCCTGCAAGGCGGCATTGGCCAAGGCAAGATTGCTGCCTTGGGGGGCAGGGGCGGAAATGCCTGCAGAGAAGTCCACAGTGGCATCGCTGCCGCCGATCTTATCTTTCAGCTCCAGAATGATCCGTTGGGCGATCTTTTTGCCTACGCCCTGGGCAGCGGTGAGAAGCTTTTCATCCCCGGTCATCACAGCCAGGGTGAAGTTCTGGGGGCCAGAGGACAAAATCGCCATGGCGGCTTTCGGGCCTACGCCGTTTACCGAGGTCAGCAGGCTATAGCAATGCTGCTCTTGCCGGTCGATAAAGCCGTAGAGCTCAAAGGCATCCTCCCGGATGGATTCGGTGATAAAAAGCTTAGCAGGCTGATTCAGTTTCAGATTTGCAGCGGTATAGGCGGTAACCCGGCAGCCGTAGCCTACGCCGTTGCAGTCGATCACTGCAAGACCTGGCTCCAGCACTGCCACTGTACCGGACAGATAGTAAAACATAAGAATTCCTCACTTAAAGCTGTGATAATAACGAGGTGGCAGACCTTGCGTGACACAGGGCAATGGCAATGGCATCTGCCGCATCGTCTGGCTTGGGTAACTTTTCCAAACGCAGCAGCCGTTTTGTCATATCCTGCACCTGGTGCTTGGTGGCATTTCCGTAGCCAACCACTGCTTGCTTAACCTGCATGGGTTTGTACTGGTACACAGGAAGCCCTGCCTGCCGGATGGCAAGCAATATCACGCCCCGGCTTTGGGCAACGCCAATGGCGGTGGTTACATTGTGGCCGAAAAACAGTTCTTCAATAGCTACCGCTTCCGGTTTTGTCTGCGCAAGCAGTTGAACCATGTCGTTGTAGATCATCTCCAGCCGGGCGGAAAAATCTGTTCCTGCCGGGGTGGTGATCGCGCCGCAGGACAGTAGCTTCTGATTGCCCCGCTCTGCTTCGATCAGACCGAAGCCTGTAATGCCATAACCGGGGTCAATGCCTAAAATTCGCATCAGATACCACCCCGGGAAATGTTGATATAGTAAAGGATCACCAAAATAATAAACAAAACCAGCAAGATCCGTGCGCCCCAAACTTGCCACTGGGGGCGGGGAATGTAAGAAGGCAGATCTTGTGCTTCCTCAACGCTCTGGTTTTTAGGTTCTTTTTCTTCCATTTTGTTCACCTCACCTAGGGTAGAGCAAAAACCATCCTTTGTAAAACGAGTTTGGATTTATCGCTCTACCCTATTATAGCACATATGTTTTGGTTTTCCTAATACTTTTTATCAAAACTTGTTTTGCGCTACATGAAAGATATGGATTTGGGACATACTGTTTCCAAAAGGCGGTGGTATTTTGCAAAACTTTTTGTGTAAGACCCAGGTGGTAGCCGGAAAGGGAAGTCTGCAGGCGCTGAA
>JAZREX010000066.1:0-11662 GCA_045661025.1 Faecousia sp.
ACCAGAAGCAGAGGATGAGTGATTCGAGTTTTAATCTTATGCCGTTATAGGTCGTATTCCGCCTTTAATCCTTTGATTTTCTTTAATATTCCGTAATTTACCGTATTGTCCTCAATGGTCAAAAATCTCTAAAGGGAAAAATAAGGGAAAACTTATCCTGTAAACAAAATAAGCACCCCTCCTGGAATTATCCGGGAGGGGTGTTTTTTATACTATAAAACATTTTCTATTGCCAAATTCATTGCCATTTTTGTTGCCAATAGATTGTTTTTATTGCCATTATGAGGTGTGTCATTGTCATTTTATGTATTTAACCAACACGCATATATGCTGCAAAAGTTTGGAAAACACAGGTTCTTGTGGTAAATAAAGAAATAACACCACCAAAAATTGGTGGTGTTATTGGCAGAGGATGAGGGATTCGATTTAATCAAGGTGTCGCCGGGGCCCTACCCAGCGAGCAAAGTTCCCCCGGAGCTTTGCATTTAAATCGGTTCGAATCCCTCTCAACCGATGCCAACAAAAAATGCAGATACCCAAATGGGTATCTGCATTTTTGGCAGAGGATGAGGGATTCGAACCCCCGCAAACGGAGTCAGAGTCCGGTGTGCTACCGTTACACTAATCCTCTATGTGTCAAGCACGGGTTTCATTATACGCAAAATCCAAAAAAAGTCAAGCACTTTTTTCCTTTTCTGCTAACATTTTTCTTGGCCGCCAAACCCAGTATGCCCCCGTGCCTGCAATTTATTCCTCCCAAGGGAAGGGTTTTCCCTTAAGAACATGGTTTTTCAGATAATCAAAGGTCTTTTCTTCCCCATCATTCTGCAACATTGTCAGTATAAAGGTGAGCTCCTGCAAAGTCTTTTCATTCATCAGCAGTCGCTCTTTGCTCCGCTGCAAATATTCCAGTTCCGAACCGGGATGATAATTCTTGCCCTGGTAGACCATACAAGCGGCACGCCTGTCCATCACCATCTCCACCAAGAATTTGCGAGGCATAGGCACAGCCTCATACCGCCTTGTTACAGGGTGCATATCTGTCCAATACTCGTAATGATGACGGTTTCTGCCCTTGTGGTGCATCCAGGCCTCGCTATAGCCCTTTTCCTCACGCTCCGCGGCGTTGGGGCTGCGGTCGCCTTGATAAAGTCTTACGCCAACCAAAAACTCTGTAGGACTATACTTAGACAGATCATGGGTCAGCCCCTGCCAATAAAGACCTACACGAAAACATCCCTGACGCACCAGCAGGCGGTGGTAGGTGATGGTTTTAAAATGTTTCCAAATTTGCATATCTACTCGCTCCCCTGTTTCATCGGCTCTTATTTTATACCCAAAGAGAAAGACGTTCCTGGCGGTTTACATCCACAAGCCCCTGGGGTGTCATTTTAATATCCGGAATCACCGGCAGACTTACAAAAGCCATAGACATGAACGGCTCTATGTCCTCCGGTACACCCAGGCTGTATACTGCCTGTCGCAGGATGCTATTCTGTCTTGCCAGCTCCGGGGCAGACAGAGGGCTCATCAGCCCTGCAATGGGCAGAGGCATTTTTGCCAACACATGGCCGCCATCCACCACCACGCTGCCGCCACCCATTTGGCGAACCCGGTTGGCCGCTACCGCCATATCCTCCTGGTTTGTACCGATGACGATCAAATTATGACTATCATGGGATACAGACGCGGCGATCGCGCCCCGTTTCAACCCTACGCCCTGCAAAAATCCCACGCCTTTATGCCCGGTATTGTGATGGCGTTCCACCACTGCCAGCTTAATAATATCCCGCTGCAGGTCCACACCGTTGTCCTTATCCCAGTAAATTGGGGCATTCCATTGCCGTGTCAGCAGTTGGTCTTTCACCAAGCAGATCACCCGGCAATCACGGGACTTAGGTTCAATATAAAAATCTTCCGGTTTTAGGGGCTCTAAACGGAAAGAACAGGTAACCGCCTGATGCAATTCCTCCCTGATTTCGGGTTTGTCAAGCTTTGTAGGCACACCGCCATCTACTACCTGGCATCCACCGCAGTAGACATCCTCTACCCGGAACTGTTCCAAATCAGAAAGCACCAAAATATCTGCCCGGTAGCCCGGGGCAATCGCACCCAAACCGGACAACCCGAAGCATTGGGCCGCCTGGATGGTGGCCATCCGGATGGCGGTGGTTACCGGCTTTCCTGCCTGTACTGCCAAACGAATGATATTATCAATATGACCCTGGGTCAAAAGGTCCGCAGGATGCCGGTCATCAGTAACAAGCAGACACCGACGGTTATAGGCCGGGTCAAACAGAGGCAGCAACCCCTCCAGATTTCTGGCTGCTGTTCCCTGGCGGATCATCACCCACTGTCCCTTTTTAATTCGCTCCCGAGCCTCTTCAAAGCTGCTGCACTCATGATCTGTTTGGATCCCCGCAGCAATATAGCGGTCCAGTTCCCGACCGGACAGCAAAGGGGCATGTCCGTCTACCTTTTTTCCTCTTTCCAGGGCGTCCCGGATCTTCCCTATCACTTCTTCATCCCCGGCAAGGACCCCGGGATAATTCATCATCTCTCCCAAACCCAGCACCCGGGGCTCATCATAGAAAGGAAGCAGTTCCTTTCGGCCCAGTACCGCCCCAGATTCATCAAACCCGGTTGCAGGTACGCAGGAAGGCAGCATCATATACACCTGCATAGGCAGATCCCGGCTGGTTTCCAGCATGTACCGAATCCCCTTTTCGCCGCAGACATTGGCGATCTCATGGGGGTCAGCCACAATGGTGGTTGTGCCGTGAGGCAGGCAAACGCGGGCCAGCTCTGTAGGCGTCAGCATAGTGCTTTCAATGTGGATATGCCCGTCGATCAATCCGGGACACAGGAACTTTCCTTCCACATCGATCTGCTGATCCTCCGGGCCGGGGGCATAGCTACCCACGCCCAGAATCTTATCATCCTGGACGCAAACATCGGCTTTATAAATTTCATCGGTAAATACATTTACCACAAATCCGTTTTTGAAGATCAGCTTTCCCATAGGAGCACTTCCTTTCCCGCTTTTTTCTATTTTATCCTATGGGTTTCTGTTTTGCAATCACCAATTAAGACATAGGACAACATTTTATATTTTCTTAGCAACATAAAAAACATTTACATTCCAGAAGTGGTATGTTATGCTATTTTATGTAATAGATCTGCAATAAAATCCCTTAAAAACAAATCCGGGAGGTACATTATGCATATCACCAATGAACGATTAAATGAATACCGGCAGCAAGTACAAGTTCTCTTTGGTAAGTACAGCAAGAAGCTGTCTATTGCCAAAATTTGCGGCATTGTAAGCCCCATCGTTTTCCTTTTGCTCTCCTGGGTGCTCACCTATTGCGGCATTTTATTTTTTGACAGATCCTACCCTGTAGAAGAGCAGACCCTGATAGGACTGGATATTATAAACAAATATTGCGAACCCATTATGAAGGTGCTCCAATTTGGCATCCAGCCTTGGTACATCGTGCTACCCCTGTGCCTTTGCGTCATTGTACTGGTGCCTTTTGGTATCAATGTGATCATTGCAGTGCTGATCAGCATTTTAAGCCACGGGAAGAAACTGACGGATCTCCCCTCCGGGCAACCCATCCCCCTGCTGAAAAGACTTATTTCTTACACCGAAACATCCGGAAGGTATGTTCTCAATCCCTTGGAAGATAGCCGCCGCCTTATAAACTGGCTTTATGTGCTTTTTCTTGTGGCGATCTTTGGATATGCTTATATTGCGCTGAAGATGCCCCTTGAAATGGTATTCTCTACTGCCATTGGCTTTGCCGTGGTTCTTGCCATCGTATTTTGGATCTACCGAGTGCTTTTGCTTGCCTTTGGCGGTTTGAGCGGTTTGCTTTGGTCCGGCACGGTAAAGGGTACGAAAGACCTGGCCAAGAAGATCAAAGGTGATCTGATCACAGAAGAACGGCTAAAAAAAGAAGAAGCTGACCGGGAGAAAAAAGCCCAGGAACGCAAAATTGCCGCCCAGAAGAAAAAAGAAGCGGAAGCCAAGCGGAAAGCCGCTGACGCTGTTTACGCTGAAGCAATCGCCGGGGAAGAATATGACGAAGAACTGATTGAAAAAGCCGCCAATATGGGCAGCCCCGATGCTTGCCTGTACCACGGCAGAAAGCTAATGAAAAAATGGAGCACCGAGCATCTCACCCGGGCAGAAAAAGCAGATGTGGTCAAACTGGCTGCTGCTTTCCTTTCCACCGCCGCCTCCCATAACACAGAAGCAGCGTTTCTTTGGATCCTTGCCCGTTCCCAGTACGAAAGCAATAGCAAGGAACAATGGACTGAGATGCTCCAGCGTGTACGGAAAATCAAATCCTCCGGTCAGCTGCCGGAAGAATACGAAGAAACCTGCGATCTGCTTTTAGAAACGCTGGTTGGCGTCATTGACGCAACCCCGGAAGCCCCCGCCCCCAGACGCAGCTATTCCCCTACTCCTACAACCAGCAGCTATACCCCCGCCAGCGCACCTATGGATAGCCATGACAAATGGGTCTACATTCGAGATAACTGCCACGGCATGTACAGCTGGGGTGGCATTCAAACAATCGAAAATGATCCTAACCTCACTCCTTCTCAAAAGGAAGAACTAAAGGATTATTTAAAGATCTACGGTGATTAACCCTACTGCTAAACAAAAGGCTTGACGATTCAGTCAAGCCTTTTGCTTATTGTCTCATAAATATAGGCCCACTGCTTGCATTAAAGTAGGGCAAAATTCCTCAAACCCCGAAGAACGCCCTCGAATATGGGAATTTACATCAAGTGGAGGATATGATATAATAACAAAAATCTTTTACTTCTGAGCATCTTAGCTATCTAAACAGATTGGATGTGCAAATTATGAAAATTGTGATCATAGGCCTAGGCTCAATCGGCCGAACCATACTGAAAAATCTGTCCAGTGAGGGACACACTGTTACTATCATTGATGACGACAAGGCGAAGATTGAGAATCTAATTGAAAAGTACGATGTCTTCGGCGTTGTTGGTAACGGCGCAAGCATGGAGATCCAGACAGAAGCAAATGTAAAAGACGCGGAGCTTGTGATCGCGCTGACACGCAGCGACGAGCTTAACATTCTGGCCTGTTTGGTGGCTAAAAAGGTGGGCGCCAAGAATACCATTGCCCGGGTAAGAAATCCCGCATACAGAAAACAGATCGTACAAATGAAGGACGATCTAGGCATCTCTATGGTAGTCAATCCGGAATTGGAAACTGCAGACGAAATCTTTAACCTGGTGAACCTTCCCTCTGTTGCCCAGATCGACCATTTTGCAGGTGGAAAGGTTTCCCTGGTAGAAGTGGTTGCAGAAAAAGGCTGCGCTCTCATTGGAGAGACTTTGATCTCTTTGGGTAAAAAGCTCACTACAAAGGTGCTGATCTGCGCCGTACAAAGGGGCGATGAAGTTATCATCCCCTCCGGTAATTTTGAGATTCGTGAGGGTGATAAGATCCACTTTACCGCCAACGCAAAAACCCTGGGTGATTTCCTGCGAGAGGTCAATCTGGTTAAGTCGCCTCTAAAAAACATTATGATTGTAGGCGGCGGCAAGATCGGATATTATCTGGCTGACTCCCTTGCCAAGAAAAAGTATCAGGTAAAACTTATAGAGCGAGATTTCTCCCAGGCTGAAATGCTGGCCGAGCAGCTCCCCCGTATTACTGTGGTCTGGGGCAACGGCACCCAACACGATCTGCTTATTGAAGAGGGCATCGAAGCCATGGATGCTTTTATTGCGCTGACAGACATTGACGAAGAAAATATTATCGTGTCTATGTTTGCAAACAAAAAGAATGTGAAAAAAACCATCACAAGGGTCAAGGACGATGATCTGTACGGTATACTGGACGAATTGGGCATTAACAACAATGTTTCCCAAAAGAAAATCGTTGCAGACCGGGTCATCAGCTATATCCGCGCCCTCGCCAACACTGTAGGCAGTAATGTTTTGACCCTGTACCATCTGGTCAACGGACGGGTGGAAGCTTTGGAATTTGCCGCCAAAAAGCAAGAACGGTTCTATAACAAGCCTCTAAGAAACTTAAAGACGAAGAAAAACTGCCTGATTGCATGTATCATCCGGCAAAGCGAAGTCATTATCCCGGGCGGTGATTCCCAAATCCGGCTGGGAGATAATGTGGTGGTCGTAACCACCCACAAGAATTTTGACGACCTGGCCGATGTATTTGAATAGGATAGATTATGAATTATAAGTACTTAGGTAAGATCCTTGGTAAGATTATGATCCTGGAAGGCGGGCTGATGCTTGCCCCCCTTGCTGTTAGCCTGATCTACAAAGAATCTTTTTTACACATCCTCGCATTTCTCATCCCCATTATCCTTTTGGTTACCCTTGGTCTGCTGCTGCAGATCCCAAAGCCTACCCGACACAGCCTGTATCAAAAAGAAGGTTTTGCCCTGACGGCTCTGGTGTGGATCGTTATGGCGCTGTTCGGTGCCATCCCCTTTGTGATCAACAAGGAGATCCCGAACTACATACACGCCTGCTTTGAGATCATATCCGGCTTCACCACCACAGGCGCCAGCATTATCACCGACATCACTGCTATGTCCCACTCCTCTTTATTTTGGCGCAGCTTTTCCCACTGGATCGGCGGCATGGGCATCCTGGTGTTTGTGCTGATCTTCATTCCGGAAAGCAATGACGGTTCTTCCATGCACCTGCTCCGGGCCGAAAGCCCCGGCCCTCAGGTGGGCAAGCTGGCATCCAAAATGAAAGTAACTACCAGAATCCTTTACCTGATCTACTTAGGCTTAACAGTTCTGGAAGTGATCATCCTTATGCTGGACAAGCCCATCCCCGGCTATGAAAGCGACCACTTTTTCTTCAGCCTGCTGGCAACCTTCGGCTGTGCCGGCACCGGTGGTTTCGGCTTTATCCCCGGCAGCATGGAACTGTTCCATCCCTTCTCTCAATATGTCATGGCGATCTTCCTGATCTTGTATGGCATGAACTTTAGTCTGTACTATCTGATGCTGATCGGAAAACTCTGGGATGTATTCCGAAGTGAAGAGTTTAAGAGTTATGTCATGATCGTCATTTCCGCAACCTGTCTTGTGTTTATCAGCTTGGTATGGCGCTTTGAACCCTTCCCCCAGGCTTACACTACAGAGGAAGCTTTCCGCCATTCTCTGTTCCAGGTAGCATCCTTAATGACAACCGCCGGCTTTACCACCACGGACTACCATGTGTGGCCCATGCTGGCAACCACCACCCTGGTGCTTATCATGTTCATAGGCGGCATGGCCGGTTCTACCGCCGGTGGCATCAAAGCATCCAGAATCGTGATCGCCGTAAAAGGTGCATACATCAATGTTAGAAAGCTGATCAATCCCCGTTATGTGCCCAAAGTAAAATTTGAAGGCAAGACTTTGGAGCAGAAAACAGTCAATGATGTTTTTGCTTTTATCACCTTATACTTTTTCATTTTGCTGGCCACAATGTTCCTGCTTTCCTTCGATCCAATAAACGGCCAAGTCATAACCGTCGCGTCAGATGCTGGCTCATACCAAGTAGAACACGGCTTCTTTAGTAACTTCTCTGCGGCCCTGGCCTGTATCTCCAATGTAGGTCCGGCATTCGAAGCGGTAGGACCTTACGCCAATTATGCCGGGTACAATGGTTTCTCCTTAATCGTTCTGAACCTGGTCATGCTCGTGGGAAGACTGGAGATATTCCCCGTTCTGATTCTTTTCAGTAGAAGAACCTGGAAACGGATCTAACAATTTTCTGCTAACGCAAATATACAAGAAAGGCTTGACCGATTGGTCAAGCCTTTTGTACTAGAATAAGGTTGTAATCCAATAAATCAAACCATACACCACGCTTGCACTCACGCCATACACGATGACCGGGCCACGATGGGGAGCGATGTGAGCGCCGCCGGCGGCGGATAAAGCGACCTGAGCGAGTGGCCGCGGTCGGCGAGGGACGAAGGTGCTCCGTCACCGAGGACATTCGCCGGACACCGCAACAGGAGAACATCTTCGCACCGACGCCCAGGATAAAACCTTCTGCTTGTGTCAAGTTAGGACGCAGTGTTTTTTGTCGAAAGAAAACAAAATTTTTCAAAGCGAGTGGAAACAACGGTCTATTTTATCTCAATCAATAGAAGGCACTGCAGCGCAGTGCCTTCTATTCGTTTACCCAACTTTTTTAACAAAACGGTCTCCCAATCATTGGTTATATTACGGACGGAGACCCATACCACCCTCCAAAGTAATCGTCTCACCGCTCATATATTTCAGATCCGGCGAAGCAAGCGCAACACAGGCACGACCGATCTCTTTTTCGGCGTCACCAAAGTGACCCATTGGGGGCATTTTGACATTGGCACGGAATGCCTCCGGTTGTGCACTTGCCCACCCCTCCAGCTGTGCTGTCCAGGCAATGGGACAGACCACATTCACATTGATTCCATCCTTGCCCCATTCCGTTGCTGCCACACGGGACATACCGCGAATTCCTTCCTTGGCAGCCGCGTAAGCACTTTGTCCGAAATTTCCGAACAGACCTGCACCGGATGCAAAATTGATTACAGAGCCTTTGGTTTGTGCCAGATATGGATAGCAAGCTTTCATATAATAGAAAGTCGCATATAGTCCGGAATAAACAGCCAGATCAAATTGCTCAGAGGTATGGTCAACCAACGGCACACCGGAAGCAGAGGCCTGCGCATTGTTGATCAACACATGGATCTGCCCAAAGGCAGCTACTGCTTGCTGCACCACATTCTGAACAACGCGTTCATTCTCTGCGCCAAAACATACATCTGCCTGGATAGGCAGTACTCGTATATGATAGAGTCGTTCCAACTCTTCCTTTGCATCGGTCAGCTTTTGCATATTTCTACCCGTGAGAACAAGATTTGCGCCTTCCTTTGCAAACGCGGTGGCGATGCCGTATCCGATGGAGCCACAGCTTCCATCCTTCAACACCGCCCGGCCACCGCCGGTGATGATAACTGTTTTTTCTTTCAAGTAACCCATTCAAAAGCCTCCTTTATCTGATAATCTGTCCATCAGGACTGATTGTTACAATATGCAAGGGGATATTTTTTCCGCTGTTTTCCAAGGCGGTTTTGACCGCATAACTCAAACCGCCGCAGCAAGGTACGGTCATCCGGGTAACTGTCACGGAACGAATATCGTTGTATTTAAAAATCTGGGTCAGTTTTTCTGCATAATCCACTGCATCCAACTTAGGGCAGCCGATCATCGTTACCTTATCCTGCATAAATTCCCGATGGAAATTGCCGTAGGAATAGGCAGTACAGTCCGCAGCGATCAGCAAATCTGTGCCTTCAAAATAAGGGGCATTGGGCGGCAGCAACTTGATCTGCACCGGAAAATTCTTTAGTTGGCTGGAAATCGTCTGCACACTCTGGCAAGCAGAACCGGGACAGCCGCAAGGCAGTGATTCTTCTTTTGCCTTCTTCGCTGCAAGAACGGCAGCTTCATTGTAGGCGGGCGCTTCCCGCTCCTCAAAGGAGATCGCATTCATCGGGCAAGCAGGTAAGCAATCACCCAGTCCGTCACAGTAATCCTCCCGGAGCAGTTTTGCCTTTCCTTCTACAATACCAATGGCACCTTCGTGGCAGGCGTCGGCACATAAGCCGCAGCCGTTACACTTTTCTTCATCAATGGTGATGATTCTTCGAATCATAGTCATTCCTCCTTACTATTTGCGCGCTTTTTGCGCTGCTGCGATCTGCATCATGTGTTCGTACATTTCATCGCCCACGCACTTTCTGGCGTACTGACACCACTGCACGCAACTCAGGGTATCATTGTATGCGACGAAGCCGCATTTCTCGCAGGCCATCTGCGTATCAATAGAAAACATTTCGATCAACTCGCCGCACTTGGGGCATACCTTTTCAATAATGGTAGGTGTTCTGGGTTTTCCCTGGCATCCATCTAACACAGTGAATCCCTCCTTTTGCTTATATATTACGATAAAAAAACACCGGCTGATGTTGCAAATATCACATCAGTCGGTGTGTGATTTTTTATAGCATCCGGAAGCAATTGCGGTCGTAGTCGATGATGCCATCCTCTTTCATTTTCACGAGCTCACGGGTCAGAGCGCTTCGATCAATACAAAGATACTCTGCCAGTTCCACTCTGCCCAGAGGAATCTCGAAGTAGCGCGACTGTTGCGTCTGTGCCTGGATAGAAAGATAAGATAGCAGTTTTTCCCGAATACTCCGTTTGGATACCGCTTCTACCTTTCGCATCAGATCCCGGTTCTTATCGGCAATAACACGAACCATATTTTCAATTAGCCGGTGATGAAACTGGCATGCCATGGTGCAGCTACGCATCACCCGCGCAAAGGGCATAAACAAAATATGGGCGTCCTCTGAAACCAGGAAAGTAACAATCGACAAATTATCCGACCCGCAGGCGAAGGTTTCTCCAAACACTTCGTTTTTGCGGATGCGAACCAGCATAGTCTTATTGCCCCAAATATCTTCCTTGACCATATCTACAGTGCCGGAAGTGACAATTCCAATGTGTTTGACATTCTCATTCTCAAAGGCGATAATATCACCTTTCTGAAAGGAGCTGAAATGATAACCGGTGCAACTAAGCATCGCCATGCGGTCCTCCGATTTAATGCCGTCAAACAAAGGGGAATCCAGTTCTTTTAAGATATCTTTCATTGTCATCGCCTCCTTAGGCTGAGAGAATTCGAACCAAAACAGCCTCTCAGTAGCTCTTTTTGTTGCTTTTCGCCTTATCTTCCTTGCCTTGCGTCAGCAAGGCGGCGTCATCTGCGCCAAAAATCAATCAGAAATTTCATACTGAGAGGTGCTTTGCAGTTTTCAGCCGTCTGCATTTTCCAAGACAAAGAAAATCACGAAGACAATACTTTGTGTATTATCAAGGGATTTTCTGATGGATTGGGGAATGCAGGCGTCTGAAAACCTATTTGGGTTCGAGTCCTCTCAGCCTCTATTGTACAGGAAAGAAAGCAATGTTGCAACTATCACATTTAAGAAGAAATTATCCCTGCTCAACAGCCGAGATACAATGGTTGGACAACAAACGGTAAGTATTAACGGAATAACATTAAATGTTACAAAGAATTTATACGATTATCGAAGAAATTAACAAAAAGCCTTGATCGATATGGTCAAGGCTTTTTATACTTTCTTATCTAACTAACAAGGTTGTTGTAATGCAAACCCCAGATAATAGAGAATATTGATTAGATAATAGATAAAAGATATTAAAACAATGTGGTGATCCAGTAGATCAATCCATAGACTACTGAGGCGGAGACACCATAAACGATAACCGGTCCCGCTATTGTAAACATCTTCGCGCCGACGCCCAGGATATAGCCTTCCGCTTGTGTCAACTTAGGACCCATTACTTCGTGTTCCATTAGGACCCAATAGTTTTTACAAATAACTTGCTTTATCCATTTTCCCGTGCTAAAATATTCTTGCGACACAGTTTAATATTTTCGTAGATAGGCATACTTTTTGTGTAAAAATGTATGCTTTATCGTCATTGCCTATTTACGGAAGTGAACTGTGTCGCAGCAGGATGAAGCTGCATTTTTCGTGCGCAGCTTCGGCTGCGCA
>JAZREX010000067.1:0-15555 GCA_045661025.1 Faecousia sp.
TGCTACCATAACCGTAGTAATAGTAACTGCCCTTACTGGGCGCTCCCATATCCGGCACAACAGACAAGGTAGGATGCTGGCACACCATTTCCAGATCTTCCTCAGTCCGGATGGTAATGTCAAACAGTTCCTGCAGTACGATCACAACCACAGACGCAGCCAAGCCTACAAGAAATCCTACAACCGCATTTGTAATATAACTGGGTGAGCTGGGGCTTATCGGCACGATGGCTGCATCCACAATACGGGCGGATGTTCCCTCAATGGTACTGTCGATCCGTTTAGGCAAAATATATGCAATAGCATTTGCTAACTTCTCAGCCAAATGCGGATCCTCACTGGTCACGACAACCTCAAAAATCTCTGTGTCATTGACAGACTGGGCCGAGATCATCTTACGCAGTTGTCCATAGGTTATATCCACGCCGGCATAATCAATTACATCCAGCAAGGTGGTCCGCGTTTTCAAAATTACGATATAGGAATTGACCAGATCTTTAGCTGCGGTAATATCACCTGCCGAAAGGCTGAACGATGCATCGCCCACAGACAGAGAGTTGTTGTTTACATAGAACATTGCTGCAGATTCATAAGTTGGTGTTATGAAATATAATGTTCCCAAAAAAGCCAGAACTGCGCTAAGAACTGCAACAATAACTACGATCCAAGACTTGCGCCAAATAGCGGTAAAAAGGCGCTTACTGTCCACTTCCGCCACATCATTTCTTTTTGTCACTCTTTCTTCCATAAAGGAGTCCTCCATGTCTGCCAATACACACCCTCGGTCTTATCTATGTGTACAGTATACTCTACCCTGCAGGTTTTTTCAACCTTCTGTTTTGCTTTCAATTGAAAGGGCCGCTCTGCCAACACACTTTTGACCCATGACAATGCACCTTCCAGTATTACTGTTCGGGCGCAAAACCGTCCAAATTTTGTAGTTGTTCGATCAGGTAGTTGATATCTTCCTGCATCTCATACATAACAAACTGCTGTTCAGAATCCCAGCTTTCATCAAATTCCAGATTGTGGGTCTTAACGCTGACAGTTACATCCCCCAAGTTGCCGATGAGGTAGCCTTGTTCCTGACCAAAATAGACATCAAACAGTGCGATTTCATCGTGGCCTTCGATTGCCCCATAACACACCACCGTGTCCTCTTTCACATCAAAGTGGGTTTGCTGCTGCCACTTTTGGGGATAGTACAGCTTGCAATAGGATGTTTCAATTTCCATCAGATCAACAGTCTGCTGAGCCTGGCCCTTCTCAGCCGTTTCCGTTCCGTCACCTGAACAACCGGAAAGCACACCGGCAACAACCAATACAACTGCAAGCAAACCGACTACAATATGTTTCTTTGTCATTTTTGTTCCTCCTTTTTGCGAGGTCTTTTGTAAAAAATATCTTTTAACAGGATTGCCTCTATCATCATCTTTCCGTTTTCCCGCAAGGGTGGGATTAGAAGAGGCAGTATGAATGCTGTAAAAATCTGTGTGGTTAAGGACGCAATCGCCGCACCGGAAGCGCCCAGCCAAGGAATCAGCGCGTAATTCAAAACCACATTTAACGCAGCCGCGCCTATATAGATATATTTCAAGTATCTCTGCTTATTCTCACATACGATCCACGCATTCCGGGCAACGCCCAAATAAGAAAACGCTGTGTACCACACGATAATCTGAAGCAGAGGTACTGCCGGTAAATACTGCTGACCGTAAAGCAGCTCCACAAGTGGGCGGGCAAGCACCGTTACCACCGCAGACATCGTCAATGATATGTAGAATATCATTGCATACAGCTGCCGATTGGTACGCAAATAAGACGCTGACTGTTCTTTGTGCTGCTGCATAATCACAGGATACACAGAATCAATGACTGCCGTAAGTAGAAAGGTCCAGACTTGGCTGGAAGAAACAGCTAAGGCGTAATATCCTACTGCGGACTCATCCAGCATATGTTTGAGCATCAGTTTATCTGTTCCCGCATAAATAGATACCATTAAGCCCGCCAGAACAAAGCTACGGCTGCTCCTTAACAGCTTCTTGCCCTTCTCCCAACTAAAGGAGAATCTCGGTCCACCGCACTTTTTGTACATAACCAGCATCATAATGCCAGCCAGAAAATACTCAATCCCATTGGACAGAGCAAACCAGTATATACTCTTTCCACTGGTTAGCAGCCAGATCTTATAGGCAGAAATCATCACATAGGCAACCAGTGTCGCCATAGCATAAACCTTCGACTGCAACTTTGACTGAAACCAATAATTTAATGCATCGAAAATTTGGAACACCATACTGATGCTGCACAATGCCACAACACCGATGGTCATAGGTTCACTCCGGTCTACGATGCAGACAATCCCCACAATCATCAAGGCCGACAAAGAGCTGGACACGCCCCGAAGCAGAAGTGTTGTGCCCATAGTCTGACCCTGGCCTTCAGGATCGTCCACCAAGTGCTTTACAAGTACAGAGTTGATACCTAGGGTGCATACGGAAGAAAAGAAAGTAATATAGGCCGCTGCGTAGTTGATAAGGCCGTAATTGGAAGGACCCAGGTACCGAGCAGAGACCAGGCTTACCACAAAGGACAGCGCCATGTGAATCACTTTTCCGGCAATCAGCCATGCGGCATTGTTAATAACTCGCTTATTTTTTTGGAATAGATGTATGTTCATAGATTCTTAATCTGTTTCGCGGGAACGCCTCCCACCATTACATGATCGGGAATATCCTCACCGACACAGGCGGCAGCCGCGATGACACAACCTTCGCCAATGGAAATATCTTTCATAAGGGTAGATCTGGCACAGATCCAGGTGCCGTTGCCTACAGTAATTTGGTAGCGAACACCCTTACCTGCTCTTCTTTTCGGTCCGCCCACAGTATGTCCTCCAGTTAAGAAAGACACATCCGGACCGATATCGCACCGGTCGCCGATCACCACAGTACCGTTACCGTTTGCGCTGAAATTCCGGCCAATCCAGCAATCCTCGCCAATCTTTAAATCCGCTGAGCTGTAAATAGGGCCTGCAATACGGGTGTTTTTGCCAATCTCACAACCGGCCCACCGGAGCAGATTCCGTTTTCTTTTAAAGCAGGGTGTTCCGGCATAAATATGATTCACCATGTAAAAGGCATACAGGCGTTTGAGCGTCTTCAGTTTCATTAAAACCAATCATCCTTTATTTTCTCAGTCTTACTGCAAGGACCGTCTTCATATAACAGGGGACATACTTCACCGGACAGAATTTGTTCCGCCATTGTGTATAAACGGTTTGCTGCCGTTTCAGGGTTCCAAAGTCCCGTCACTGTTTCATATGCTTTTTCGCCCAAAGCCAACTGCTTTTGGGGCGCGTCCAGCAAACTGGTCAATTGCTTGCAAACATCCTCCACGGACCCGGATCGGAAAATCAAACCGTTTTCACCGTTTCGAAGCAAATAGGGTACAGATCCGGCTGCATGACTTGCCACCACAGCGCAGCCGCTGTTCATAGCCTCATTGACAACCGCGCCCCACCCTTCTCCTTTGTCAGAAGTAAAAAGAAAGATGCCGGCCTTTTCCATATGGACACGGACTTGCTCCGGCTTCATGGCCCCCAGCAGATTTACCTGTCCGGTCAAGCTGTAAGCATCGATCTGCTCCTGCAGAGCTCGTTCCATGGGACCAATGCCGATCATATCCAGGCTAAAGGAATACCCTTTCTCCCGCAATAGTTTTGCCACTTCAATAACAAGGTTAGGCCGCTTTACAGGAATCAATCTGGCAACCCAAAGGATCTTCCCCAGATCTTTTCCCTGTAACAGCCCAGGCAGGTCTGAGTATTTCTTTACTTCCGGGAAATAGCCCCATCGGTAGCAACGATTTCGAAACAACCCCAAGCGGCTGTAATCCCAAGCTGCAAAAGCGCTGGCGCAGAGCATATAAATAGGCTTTCCCCAGGGGTTACGCATCCGCCAGCGGATAAAACGGACCGGATATTTGTGCAATTCCAGGCCGTTTTTCAGGGGCCTTTCTGAATAACGGAATACCGGGCTGCCGCTGCGGATCTTTTTTCGGATATATTTCTCCGGCGCGGAGCCGCAGATCATCACATCTGCTTCCCGGATCAGCTCTTCGCAGAGCGCTTCCTGGCCGTTAAGTGTGGAATGCACATAGTGGGGAAGCGCATGGCTATAGCCTAGTTTTTTTCGCTCCTGCGGCATTGGCGTAGTTTCAATAAAGGAAAATGCACCATTTGTAAGTCGGTACAGTTCATCGCAAACCGGCTTCTGATGGTGGTTAAAGTAGTTGGATACAAATATGATCTTCACGATAACCGCACCTGCACTTTTCTGTCATCAGACAGCATTTTCGCAATCATACCATCCAGCAGACACGCAGACATAACGAAGATAGGCGCGCCCTGGAGGATTGGTTCTGCCATGATCTGCATCAAAAAAACAACCACATAGCTTGCAAGCAGAACCTTTACGGCAGAATCCTGTGTCTGTCGGATGGCCTTTATAAAGCGCCATACCAAGCGGACAGTATAGGTGATGATCATAAGCATCGGTACGAGGCCTGCCTGGTCCCATGTGTCCATCCACAAATCGTGGGCATATATACCAACCTGGTCTGCAATATCTTTACCGCCCCAAGGAAACTCCTTCATCAGTTGCATGTAGTCCCATTTGACCTTCCAGCGTTCGGTATCGAACAAACCTTCCCCCTGCATGCGGCTGTAGGAAAACCGTTGGGCCAGATAACTGGAATCCCAGATCGTTTTCACATTTAGCCAGTTGTTGGTGTACATAATATATCCCAACAATGTTAGGCCTGTAACACACAATGCACCGATCAGAAGGATCTTCACTCGATTTTTCTTTTCCGTGATAATATATACCATTGCGCTGACAAGTACATTGGCCGCAAACACGATCAGAACCGAGCGGCTGCCTGCAATCACACCGTAAAGCATCGCCGTAGCCGTAGCAAGGATGCCCCAAACCATCTTTTTTCTGGTCAGGATCATATAGCTCAGCAGAGGCAGGAACATAGTCAGATTCAACATTTGCCCGGTCACTGCGCTGTAATAGCCGCTCCATACATCAAAATGGATCGCACCAAAATATAAGCCTCTGTGAGTAATGATCTCGGAGAAGAAATTCAACAGCAGATGGGCACACATACCCCAGGCAAGTATCTGATATACCTTGACAACGTCTGCTGTGTTTATCTGTTCATCGTAACGCAAGCCTATGTAATAGGCTACGGGGACCATCAGCACATTCAAGGTCATTTGTCTGCCGGTAACCAACTGACATAAGATGTACCACAACGCAAAAAACAGCAGAAGAAACAGGTCCACAGTAATATTCACTTTTTTTCGCAATAACACAACAACCGCAAATAAAGGGATCAAGAAATAAGGTCCCACCAGCATGAAGTTTATTGCAAAAAGAAACAAACATATCAAAAACATCTTTTGTACCTTTCTGCCTGCCCATGCAGGTAAAGCATGCGCTTTACCTGCATGGGCTTTCGGTGTCTTACTTAAATATCAACTGCGCTTACACTTTTCCAAGCCACTTACCATTTTCGTCAAACAGATGGTAGCCCTCCTCCAGGATACCGTTCTGCTTATCGGCTGCCACGTAGTACTTACCGGTAGCCTTCTGGCCGCTGGAGCGGATATAATAGATTTCGCCGTCTACCTCTACTGCACCGGCGCCGCAGGGACAACCGTTCACTAAGTAGTGTTCTTTGCCGTTCCAGTTACCGAACTCACCGTCAGCCAAGGAGCCATCCTCGGTGAAATAGTAGTAGGTGTTGTTAGGCAAGATGCCGTTACCCTTAGAAGAAACGAAATACATTCCCTTTGCCTTCTGGCAGCCGGAGCGGACGTAGTAGATCTCGCCGTTGACCTCTACTGTACCGGCTGCGTAGGGGCGGCCTTCCTTGATGTAGACCTCATTGCCACTCCAGATACCAAAGTCGCCGTCTACCAGTCTGCCGTCATCGCCGAACAGATAGTAGCCCTCTTCCAGGATATCGTTGGTTCTGTCTGCAGAAACATAGTACTGGCCTGTTGCCTTTTGGCCGTTGGAGCGGATAACATAGATATCGCCATCAATTATAACTGCGCCGAGGCCCTTGGTTGCGGGACGCCCACCCTGGATATATACCTCTTCGCCATTCCAGATAGCGAATTCACCGTCAACCAGAACGCCGTCGCTGCCAAACAGGTAGTAACCCTCTTCCAAAATGCCATTGCGCTTGTCGGCTGCCACATAATATTTGCCGGTAGCCTTCTGACCGCTGGAGCGAATGTAATAGATTTTACCGTCTATTTCAATAGCGCCGGCGCCGTAGGGCTTGCCATCCTTGATATACATCTCAGTACCGTTCCAGTCAGCAAAACCATTTTTCAGCAGCTTGCCGTCCTCGCCGAATACATAGATACCTGCAGTCAGGTACTTATTGGCAGTTACTTCGGTCATTCCGGTACTCATAACATAACCGCCACCAAAGTGATAATAGTCTTCGCCGATCTCCACCACACCCATCTGGGGTGCTCCGTCGATCAAGTAGTAGGTTTTGTCGTTATACTCGTACAATCCGGTATGCTCCAGGCGACCCTCCACTACGCCATCGTCGCCGATCACATAGAAATAGGTGGTGCCTGCACCGCCGGAGCCAAGCTGAAGCATCTGGATGCCGGTAGCCATACAGTAGTTGCCGTCAAACCAGTAGGTCTTGCCGTCGATATCAAAGAATTTATTCCATACAAATGTACCGCCGAAGGTGTACATCATTTTGCCGGGATTGGTAGTGCTTTCCACCCACTGACCAGCGGTATGGACACCCGTTTCATCAAAGGTGTACTGGTAATCACCGATCTTATAGGTGTCGCCCTTCAGTGCCGCATAGGTAGTCTGATCAAAGTAATAATAGGTCTCACCGTCTACGATCCAACCGTTAACCAAGTTACCGGAAATCATATAATAGGTGTTCTCCCCTACAGTTACCAAACCGTTCTTAACGATCTGTGCGCCGCAGTTGCAGATCAGTTTGCCATCCTTTACCTGATAGCTATGACCGGTAGCGGGAATCACAGTACCCCAGTTGACCACGGAGCCGCAGCCTTCATGGAATTTACAGGGAGTTCCCAGTGCATCCTCTGTTCCGCAGGAACAGCCCACACAGACAGTTCTGCCGCTGTAGCCGGGCTGAGTGCAGCTGGGATCCTTATCCTCTACTGCCTGCTCCACGTGATAGTGCCAGGTGACCTGAGCATTTTTCTCTGCCTGGGTGATGATATTGCGGTGCTTGTCCATTTCGGTATCCACAACATACTCACTGCTGGAGAAGGTATCCTCTGTACCGTCGGTAAATTCCACAACGCCCTTAATCAGGCTGACACACAGGGCAATACGGAACTGGCCATCACCTGGCCACATATCCTCAGGTGTCGAAATAAAGTTACAAACGCCCTTGCCGTCGCTGATACAATCCGGATACCGAAGGTGCAGATCGAAGTTGTAAATGCGAATAGGCAAAGATGCCAACACAGCTTTACCTTCTGCGGTAACATCACCGGTGCGGGTGATGGTAACAGTTGCGTTGTTGTGCTTTTCGTCAATGGTATACGTTGCCGTAAAGCCATCGGCCACATCCATATAATCCAGCTCCCAGTTATTGGAACCGTCCAGATTAATCACCGTAGTGACGGATTGGACCTTTTCAATGTCCTGGGTTTCAATGTTCATATAGTAGACAGATCCCAAGGCCATCTTTTCCAAAGTAGGATCTGCAGGAACAAAGCTGGCATTTGCCTCATTCGCATTACTGTCAACGACGATCTGTCGGGTAATTCCGCGATAATTGCCTGCGTTATCAGCAATTTCGATACGGACAGTATGGATGCCCTCAGACAGGTGCAGCTTATCTACACTAATGGTGCCGTTGGAGGCGCAGGTAATACCCTTGGTCACCTGCACACCGTCCACATACACCAGAACAGAATCGGTATCCAGGCCGGTGTAATTGCTCTTGGAGGTGTCTTCCTTAGCCTCAGCCATAACGGTAATCGTATCGGTAGCGACTGTCTGACCCTGCATTGCCTCGTAGGTATCGGCATCCTTTAAAATGGACATTTCTGCAAACTTCGGTGCCTCACGGTCGGCTACAACTGTAGAGTAGTCTACTGTAATGTCATCAATATACACCGTAAACTTAGTTTTGATATTGGGAATGTTGATTTTGGTTGCCAGATCATAACCGTCTGTATGATAGAAGGAAATGCTGTTTAAGTTTGCGCCGACACCGTCACTTTTGGCTGCATAGATATAGTACCAGCCTTCTTCAGTATAATCGCCGGCACCGGCAGTACCGTGATCAAAAGGAATCGCATTGTTCAAATCGATTTCAAGACCCGTTGCTTCCGGTGTCAGGTAGATCCAGAAGCCTACGCCGACCGCATCAGTCATGTCAACATTCAAGCCGGTCAGTTTCAGCATATTGTAGCCCATTGCATAGAAGTCGGAAAAATCGCATACAACAGCCAAAGCTTTGTCGCCATTTTTGACCATACCGCTTTGCTTGTCTACAACTTCGATAGTGCCATGCTCAAAGCGGCCCAGTTCGGGGTGGGCAGGATGCTTACTACCATAGCCTGTTCCGAGGCTAAGGGCAGAAATGTCGCTGTCTTCAAAATCCCAGACAATAGAAGAACCCTTACCCAGACTCAGGTTTGCCGTGGCGGTAATGCCGCTACCATGGTTCAAGGTTGCTGTGATGGTACCACTTGCAACGCCGGAGGTTTCATCACAGGCAGTATATTCAAAGCCGGAGATCGTGCCTAACTTATCATCAGACAAAGCAAAGGAAATATCGGCAGTCTTCAGCTTCACGGTGTTCAGACCGTTATTCACAGTAGCATGAATATCCAATGCGGCCGTTTTGCCGTAAGGAACCACGATGTTTTCCTGGGTAAATGCGATTGTTTCGGGAATGACGATTTCTACGGAATCTTCACCTACCACATTCCCGTTATAAACCATCTGTACCGTTGCGGTACCGGTCTTACCGGAAGATACAAAAACACCATTTTCAACGGTGCCCATATCGGATTCAGAAACCTGCCAGGAAATATCTGTGGGAATTTCTGCAGGGCCACCGGCAGAGTCAGCACCGGTAGCTGTAAACACGACCTTGGAGCCGGGGGTAACATAGGTTTCCTCTGTGTTGACCGTTGCATGGTCAAACTTACCGTCAGCAACCGCTTTTGAAATAACCAGCAAGCCGCCCAGGGTTGCACGCTGACCACCGTCGGAGGGGCTGGACTTCATGGTCAGCTCGCCGGTACCTTCCCGCTCAGAAATAAAGGTAGAAGATCCGCCGCCGTCGCAGTTAACGGCATTCACGCAGCCCATAGCCAACAGCACCTCGGCCAATTCCCGTTCGGTCATACCGGCAGAGTAAGGTGCCTGTCTGCCATCATTCATCATCAGAACCAGCGTTCCATCCGCCTTGATGCCAATGGTGGTCCGGGGCGCTCTGCTGCCATCAGCATGGTTGTCAGAGGCATACTGACTGACGCCATCCTTAATAATCCAACTAAAATTAGCAGATACTGCCTGCCAGGAATCCTCCGGGATCGGCTCGGAAGCACTATGCAGGGAGGCAACACCTTCTTTGGTAACAGACAGGAAGGTCTTCGCCGTGCTAACGCCATTGGCATCACGCTCATCGGAATATACAACACCATTCCAAACCAGCACGCCATAGGGATGGTCGCTGTTATAACGAAGGTTGGTGTTAATACCGCCAACTACGTTCAAGCCCAGATCATTTTCCACATGGGCAGCCTGCTCAGTCAGCACCTGAGATCCCCAAATAGTGCTGTCACTAAAGTCGCTGTCCTCGTTCAGGCCCATATATGTAGGCATGACAGAAATGTTTGGATTTGACAAATCCACCTCGATCACATGCATGACGTTTCGGTTGCTTCCGGTATCATCGTTGATAATAATCTCCGACTCGACAGCACCGGGTGCCAACGCATAGTCCGTCTTCTCAATCAGGTTGTAGTAATCACAGCCGGAATCGTTCAGATCGAAATCAACCGACTGAGCCATGACCGGTATTACCAGCGCCGCAATCAGCACGATGGTCAATACCACAGAAGTAATACGTTTCACACTTATTTCCCCCTAAAAAAATTTATGTTAGCGCTTCAAGCAAAATCGCTATCCGCTTTTACATACATGGTATATGGATTATCCAGATCCAACACCGTATAGTAGTGATGGCCTCTTTGATCCTGCCGGGGCAATTCCTCCCGCCATTGTCCATATTTTTGCGTTAAATAGGCATCCGCCTGCTCCGGAATCCGGACCTTCAGGCCTTCAAAGCTGGACCACGCCCCTGCCCCGTACTGTTCCTTTGGGGCATATTCCAGTTTTCCCTGCCAGTTTCCATGGTTGCACCACAGATCCGACGATTCCAGGCTATAGCCAGAAAACAGAACATCCTGGGCTTTGGTGATTCTTTGGACTTGTTTCTTCCAGCCCAGCATACAGCCGGCAATATAAACAAGTTTACTTTTCCAGGATCGTTTTGAAGAATATGCACAGGAGAGTTTTAATTGGTGCCACAGCTTCTTTCGCTCAAACTTTTTTTGTTCTCCGGAATCTTTTGGATATCCGTCCAGAGGAAAAATATCCATATAAACACCGTGATTCATAGAAATATGTTTGGTGCTGTTTTCGATAAATGTTGTTTGACTGTTGCGAAGCTTGCTGTAAAAAAAGGGAACCTTGGGGTCTGTCCGATAATTTTGCAGAAACAGATGGTCCGGCAGCAAATCCTGGGCAATTTGTAAAAATCGTTCATAATCGACTCTGGGCATAGCCACATCAATATCATCATCCCAGGGGATAAATCCACTGTACTTAACAGCCCCCAACGCCGATCCACATACCAAATAGTAGGTCAGCCCGTACTTCTCGCAAATATCAACAAATTGGGTCAATAGGGACAATGCCGTTTCTTGCAGCTGTGTCATGAGAAAGTTCCTCGTATAGTTGGATATATTCACCAAAGCGATTGTTCTGGTCGAAGGTTTTGGCTCTGCTTGCAAATACCTTTGGATCTTTCGGGTTCGCGCAAAGCTTCCGGATCTGCCGCACAAGTCCGTCCAGATCGTCCTTGGGAACCTTGGCTCCGGTTTTCTCATCCAAAATCTCCGGACTTCCGCCGGTATCAAAGGTCAGCACCGGTGTGCCGCAAGCAATGGCCTCCATATTTACTGTGGGATAGTTTTCTTCTCGGGTGGGATTCACAAACAGATCTGCAGCGGAATAAAGTTCCGCCAATTCCTGCTGATCTTGGGTCCGATGGACAGAAATAATGCGGTCCGTTAGCCGGCGATCGATATTGTCATCTGTACCTACCAACAGGATCTGATACCGATCATCCAGCTTCTCTGCCAGTTTTTCGAAAACATCCAGACCCTTTCGTTCCCCCCAATCAAAAGCCACCCCAAGCAGCAGATACTCCTTAGTAATGTTGTATTTCTGCCGCACATGACTTTCCTGCGGACAAAAAACAGAAAGATCGATTCCGTTGTGGATCACTCGGATTGGGTATTGGTTTAAAAAGGACTGCTTTGCCAAATCTGCCAGCCAGGCGGACGGCGTAACGATCGTTAAATTACTAAGGCCCGTGAACCAAAGTTTCTTCTTCCGATACATTTTTTCCGCATTATCAAAGCAGCTGGCAGGATATTCTCTGTACTGGGGGCATTTTTCACAGCCGTTTTTCCATTTCTCACAGGAAACCATATCAAAGTAGGGGCAGTGTCCTGTGAATGCCCAGCAATCGTGGAGAGTCCAAACCACAGGAATTCCGCTACTTTTCAAATAATGAAACAGCATAGGAATATTCAAATAGGAGTTATGGATGCTGTGAATGTGAATCACATCCGGCTGAAAAGCCTTTATCTTGCGGATCAGCTTTCGGGTAGGACCAAAGGCAAACTGCCCCTCCAATCCGGTAAGTCGAGCCAGAAGCACACTGAAACACCGCCCGTAATATGTGCCAATCCGCAAATACTCCTGAGAGGGTTGACGGTAGCGGTTCGTAGAGGTAATGGGTGATGCACAAGCAACCTGACAATTCTGCTCCCGGGCTGTCTGCGCCAGGCCGAACATAATTTTTCCGGTGCTTCCAAAGACGCCTCCGTTGATTTGGAAAATTCTCATATCAGTTCTCCTGTTCAGCCGGTGTCGCTTCTTCCTCCATACAGCTATCGCTGTAAAAATGCATTCCTCTTTTTCTGAGGATCCCCTTTCCCCAATCCACGAAGCTTTGGGGTGTATGATCTTTAATAAAGGTCAAAACTCCGATCCGCCACTCCTCTTTTCGGGAGATCACAGTTCTGGGGCCGTGATAAAGATCGTGCTTTTTTAAGTACCGATTAGCTTTGTGCAAAAGCTTACCTTTTCGCACGACATCCAAAATTGGGAATTCTCCACCCTTGCTCATGGCGCATTTCAAACCGTCACGGCGAGCAATCCTAGTCAATGACAGTTCGTAATTCCAGGGATCTCGTTCTTTTTCCACGGTTTTCTCAATAAAGCTTTTTCTCCATATACCGGCATACAGATTTACTTGGTAATGTACATCCCGTTTTCCGTTGAGTTCTACTTCGTAGAGTGTGTCGTATCCGGGAATTCGTTTTTTGGAATTGGGGCGCTTAAATAGGCGGATATAATCTAAGTTCTCCCGTTCCATAGCACAGATCAGTTTCTCAATGCGCTCCGTTTGGATAGGGAAAATGGGAAAATAGTCATCCAGGGTTACCAGCACATATTCCGTTTCAATAGACGGCAGCACTGCCGCGATTCTGGCAGACAATTCCTTCCCCGCCCCTGCAGAAAACACTTCGATCCCATCAAATTCTCTAGTACTGGGCTCATCTGTGACCAACAATGTTCTGCAAGGCCGGTCATGCCAATTTTTATTTAAGAGATATGCGTGGGCATCCCAAAGATCAGAAAATTTTTCACAACTGTGGATAACCAACGTCAATTTCTGTGCAAGCATACTTGCTCCTTAACACAACATCTTTTGCCAAAGCTTCAAAAACGGCACCGCTTTTTTCCAAGCGATGATTGTTTTCCGTAACCATAATTGCTCGGTCATAGGCTTGTCTCTGATATGCTACATCGTCAAATAAATTTGGCAGTTTTTGTTCCAACTCCTGCTTAGATAAGCAGGTTAAGCCGCAGTCAATAGACTTCATGTAAGAAATCGCGCCGCATTCCTCAGCACCGTAGGCCAACACAAAGCTACCGGACGCCAACGAATCTGCCACCTTTGTAGATAGAGAATACCGGGTGATATCCACATCTTTTTTTGCAAAGCCTTCCACCACCACAGTTATGTGGCTGTCTGAAATCTCTTTTTTTACCTGCGCATAGGACACAGAGCCTCTATAATCCACATTCGGACATACTTTTAGCTTTCTGTAGTACTTTTCTTCCTTCTCGTTAGAGAATACTGTGAGCTTATACTGTGGATTGATTTCGTGAAGCACCCGGGCAATTTCCAGCAGCGAATCGTTTCGACCTAAACGAATGTTACCGCAATATACGATTTTGGGAGCATCCCGATCGATCGGTGCAAACGGCCGGCGTTGGATCTCAGAGGTCAAGAATACCGTTTTTCCGTCAAGTCCGAACTCCCGGTTATACTTGTCCCGGATCTTATCGCCAATGTAGATAGCACTGCCAGGATGTTGGAATACCCGCCGGATCAGCTTGCGATAGCTGCTTTTGTAAATGTAATAAAACGCAGACAGGGAAAAATGCGTATTGAAATAATAGTCATCCCCAATTGAGGATATTATGGGGATATTATATTTTTGCGCAACATAAAGCGCAATCTCGGGTATGAAGAAATCGTCGGAAAAACTCAGGAAAACACATTCCGGTCCGAAATCATCCAGCCAGCGGTTTAGCTCCGGTGTATTCCAGAATGCTTCCTTCCACAGCCATTTTCGCGCCAGGTAGTTTAGTGGGAATTTCTTCGAGCCAAGCCGGTACAACTTTGAGATAACCTTGCTGTTTGTTTCCAGGTCATCATCTTTCCACTCGTCGTCCAATTCCCCATAAGTAAATACCTTGCCGGTTTTGACCGCTCGATCCAGCCGCCGCTTCAGCATGCGCTGGTCTGTAATTTGGTACAGCGTAGCGCAATGGCCCTTTACCGGTCTTTTCGTGTTGGAGAAGATCTGTGCCAAACGATCCTTTTCCCAGTTGGAAAAATAAGTATGAAACGCACGCGCAGTCGTTTTTTTATTATAAGGGACCGTTCCTACGATCAACACTTTCGGCAGCACACAATCACCTCTTGTTACCGATGGAGTTTTCGGTAGACCTGCTTTGTTACCGTCACAGGCAAAAGGCCCAGGATCGCATGGGGCAGCGCACCGGTCAGGTAATCTGCCCATGTGGTCCAGCCGGACTTGCGTAAATTTTTATGAAACCGCAGCATATAGCCTGCATACCGGAAGCCTCTGCGGCGGTGATACAGGCTCTTGTCCGCGCGCATATAAAGCAGCGGCTCGTCCACATTGCGGCCCATATATCCTGCTTGCAGCATACGGACCCACAGGTCGTAATCCTCAAAATAGGGGTAACAGCTTCGATACCCACCGACCGCTTTTACTGCCGCTTTCCGAAACATCACCGCCGGATGATTAAACGGACTGCGCTTTTTGGAAAAGGTGCAGATCTCCCGGTGGGTCAAGGGCAGCTTACGACAGCCTACGGCCTCATCCACCGTATTTTGAAACTCCTGCACCGTTGCGCTGGATACCGACAGTTCTGGATTCTCTGCAAACAACGCCGTCTGTACCTCACACCGGTTTGGCATACTGATATCATCGCTGTCCATGCGGGCGATCAGATCATGCTTGCAATATTCTAAGCCAACATTCAACGCGTTGCCCAGTCCCCGGTTCTCCTGCAGGCGGACCACCTGAAGTAGCTCCGGTTCCCGTTTTTCATAATCCACGATCACGGCATCCAGTTCCGGTGTCAGCGGGCCATCACACACCAACACAAAATCCGATGGTCTTACGGTCTGGGCCAGCATGCTCTCCATTGCCTGGGATAAGTATTCTGCTTTTTCCTTGCCGTAAACGGACATCAGGACTGAGTAGTGATGCATCATCTTGCTCCTTCGTGGGTGAATATCAATCGGAATGTCTTCCACAAGCATTTGATATCCATGATCACGCCACACTTTTCTATGTACTCCATGTCGTAAATGATCTTCTCTTCCGGCTTTAGGTCGTAGCCGCCATTGATCTGCGCCCATCCGGTCAGACCCGGCAAAACAATCAACCGTTGACGGAAGCCGTGGATATAGGTTTCAAACTGATCGTAAAAATACGCCCGTTCCGGCCGCGGACCGACAAAGCTCATATCCCCTTTGAAAATATTCCAAAGCTGGGGCAGCTCATCGAGCCTTGTTTTCCGGATGATCCGGCCAACTCTG
>JAZREX010000068.1:0-7586 GCA_045661025.1 Faecousia sp.
TTTGGCATATATAGTTCGTATTGATTGTCATGAGGGTCCACCTGTTCCCATCCCGAACACAGAAGTTAAGCTCATGTACGCCGACAATACTTGGCGGGCGACTGCCCGGGAAGATAGGTAATGCGAACACAAGCCTCCACAGTAATGTGGAGGCTTTCTTTATAACTTTCTTTATAATATGAAGCTCCATCTATTTGGATGGAGCTTCTTTTATTATTTATCTGATAAATATTTCTCAATTTGATAGACAGCAGAAGCGCCGTCAGCGACTGCGGTTACGATTTGACGCAGTAGTTTTGTACGCACATCTCCCACGGCATAAACACCGGTAATGTTGGTGCAGGTGCTTTCATTGGCGATTATATAGCCGTTTTTGTCCATGTCCAGTTCTTTTTCAAAAAGCTGCGTTGCCGGCTGGCGACCAACGCTGATAAACAGACCATCCAGAGAAATTTGATTAGATTCTCCGGTAAGGTTGTTTTTTACAACGATACCGGAAAACGTTTCTTCTGATTGCAGCTGCGTTACTTGGCTGTTCCAGAGAATTTGAATATTATCGGTATCATTCAACGCGTTGTTATAAACTTTTGTTGCCCGGAGGGTATCTCTACGATGGATGAGATACACTTTTTTGGCAATGCGGCTAAGGATCAATGCGTCTGCAACGGCAGAGTCGCCACCGCCGATCACAGCTACGGTTTTTCCTCGATAGAACATTCCGTCGCATGCAGCGCAGTAATGCACACCCCTACCAGCAAAGGCTTCTTCCTTATCCAGTCCCAATTTTTTATGATTTGCGCCTGTTGCGATAATAACAGTTCTTGCAAGAATTTCTCCAGTATCGGTGGTGATGCATTTGGGAGATTGGTGCAGTTGCACTTCTGTTACCTCTGTAAAGCGTGTTCTTGCTCCGAAATTCTCGGCATGCGTCTTCATGTTTTGCCCCAATGTGAAGCCGTCTATGCCCTCCGGAAAGCCCGGATAATTGTCTATTTGGAGGGTAAGCGCCATTTGTCCGCCGGCCGCCAGCTTTTCTAAAACTAAAGTGGAAAGACCGGCGCGGGTAGCATATAAAGCGGCGGTGTATCCTCCTGGCCCTCCGCCAATGATAACCACATCATAGATATCTTCGAGGATTTTTTCTGCCATATACATCATCCTTTTTGGTGTTTTTCTTAGTATATCCAAACTATGGACATATACTATATAAAAAGCCCAACATTATAGTGTTGGGCTTTTTAATATCAAATTACATCAGCTGACGGATCAAACCCTTAATATCTTCTACAGAAGCTTCCTTGGGGTTGCCGGGAGCGCAAGCATCATTGAAGGCAGACTCTGCCAGGAACTGCAGATCTTCTTCCTTGATCTTTTCCAGCTTGGTGGGGATGCCTACATCGATACTGAGCTGACGGACAGCGTCCACAGCAGCCTGGCGGTATGCAGCCTGGTCCATGCCAGTGGTGTCAACACCCATAGCCTCAGCGATTGCTTTGTACTTTTCACCGGTACAATCCGCATTATAAGCCATAACGATAGGTAGCATCATAGCGCAGGCAACACCATGGGGAGTGTCGTACACAGCGCCCAGGGTATGTGCCACAGAGTGGGCAATGCCCAGGCCTACATTGGAGAATGCCATACCGGTAACGAACTGACCCAGAGCCATGCCCTCGCGGCCTGCAGCTTCGTTGTTGACAGCGCCCCTGAGGCTCTTTGCGATCAGGCGGATTGCTTCCAGGTTCAGACAGTCGGGCAGATCCCATGCGGCCTTTGTGGTGTAGCCTTCGATGGCGTGGGTCAGGGCATCCATACCGGTGGAAGCTGTCAGACCTTTAGGCATGGTGGACATCATATCGGGGTCAACCACAGCAACATTGGGGATGTCATTTACGTCAACGCAGACGAACTTACGCTTACGCTCTACATCAGTAATAACGTAGTTGATGGTAGCCTCAGCTGCAGTGCCGGCTGTGGTGGGTACAGCAATGGTGTAAACGGTGGGGTTCTTGGTGGGAGCAACGCCTTCCAGAGAACGGACATCTTCAAACTCGGGGTTGTTGATGATGATGCCAATGGCCTTGCCGGTATCCATGGAAGAACCGCCGCCAATGGTAATCATGTAATCAGCACCGCTTGCCTTGTAGGCGGCAACACCGGACTGTACATTTTCAATGGTGGGATTGGGCTTGATATCGGAGTAAACTTCGTAAGCCATACCGGCAGCGTCCAGCAGATCAGTCACCTTATTGGTAACACCAAACTTCACCAGATCAGGGTCAGAAGCGATAAAAGCCTTTTTAAAACCCTTGGCAGCAACAATGCCGGGGATCTCCTGGATTGCGCCTTTGCCATGATAGGAAATGGGGTTGGAAACGAAACGATTTGCCATAATATTTTCCTCCTGTAAAATAAATTCGTTACGGCAGAACCAAAGGTTCTGATTAAACGCATAGTATTACATCAGTCCCATACACCAAATAACCACAAGTGCGGTGAGTGTGACTAGTGTGTCGATTGTAATTCCATAGAACATGGGTTTTAGGCCGGCTTTTTTGAAGTCGGAGATGCTTGTTCCTAAACCAATCGCCGCCAAAGCAGTGACCATTAAAAATTTACTGGTGCCTTTTATGATCCCGGATGTTGCAACGGGAATACAACCGGTACTGTTCAAAACAGCCAAAAGCAGGAAACCACCGATGAACCAGGGGATGATCTTCGCCAAATTAACTTTTTGGCCTTTGTTTTCAGCTTGTAATTGTTTTTGCTTAACCCGAGTGCCGATGTATGCAAAAACCAGCACGGTGGGGATAATGGCAATGGTCCGGGTCAGCTTGACCATGGTGGCAAAGTCACCTGCCGCTTCGGAAAACGCATATCCGGAGGCAACAACACTGGCGGTGTCATTGACAGATGTTCCGGCCCAGATGCCGTAGGCAATGTCTGACATACCCAATGCTTTACCCATAAGGGGATACAGTGCAACCATCACCATATCAAACAGAAATGTGGAGGACATAGCAAAGGCGATATCCTTGTCATCAGCATCAATCACCGGAGCAATGGCAGCAACAGCAGAACCGCCACAAATGCCCGTTCCTGCGGAGATCAGGTTGCCCAGCTTCCAGTTCAGACCGAAGAGCTTACGGACAAAATATCCACCTCCGAAGCACATAGCAAAGGTGAAGATCATCACAAAGAAGGTCATCTTGCCTACGGACATAATCGTATTGATAGACAAGGATGCGCCCAGTAGGACAATAGCAGCCTTCAAAATCCGTTTGGATGTAAATTTCAGTGCCGGCTTTATCCACGCAGGATGGAAAAAGCTGTTGATGATCGTACCCATAAACAGGGCAATGATTGATGCGCCCAGTAGCTCGCCTGGGATGATTCTCTCTACAAAGAAAGAGATGCCAGCAACGGCAAAGCATATGGCAACACCAAGTATAAACATGCCTCGGCTTTTTATTTTGGATTCCATGATATAACTCCCTAAACAATAACATTCTCTATATTATGTTATATTATATATTATACCTTCTTAAAACAGAAAAAGCAAGGAAAAGCATTGTAAAATACATGGTTACGATTTAAAAATACTGATTACTCTTCTCGAAACGCATAAAAAGACCAATTCAAATGAATTGGTCTTTTTGTGGCTGTTACGAATCATTATGATCTCTATCTTATTTTACTTTTAAAAGATTTATTTTAAGCGGCAAGGACTTGTATCAAGTAGTTTTTTGACATAATCTGTCAAATCATCAAAGCTTCCGTGAGGATATGTAAAAATATTCTTGTTTTCCTGTTTGTTATTCATTAAAAGAATAGCTTTCTTTCTACCATTTCACGAGCTGCACTGTTTATGGCAAAATAAATTAGTAAACCGCCAAATAAAATCAGCACAACCAACGGATAAATTGACCAACCAATAAAGCGTAGGCCAAACGTTATTCCCAGCAAAAACTCTATGAGCAGCATAAATGCACCTAATGCAATAAATGCACCGCCAAGAATATATAATCTTCCTTTACGCAGATAATAAAGGAGCGTAACAACGGCACAAGTAATAAGACATATTCCGCTGACGACAGGCAATGCAAAGCTTAAAAACCAATGACCGCTTGTGGCTAAATTTATATACAGTAAATAGAGTGCTGTCGCAACAAAATTGCACGGAACAAATATCACAGGGTTTGGTTTATTAAACCATAACGGCAATGCGAAAGCAATATATGCAACCACTAAAGCACCGGCAACATAACCAAACCATTCCAGGTTGCCGTCAAGTGACAGGTCTGCAAAGAAACACACAAGCAACGGGATAAAGAATAAAAATATAACTGCGCCGTTTAATGCCTTGACACCTGAATTGCTTTTCGGCATCTTATTGCTTGGATACAACGGTCGCTGGGCTGTTTGCTTAAAATCAGGATGGCAAACGACAGTGTTACAAAGAGGACATTTCTTTTCGGTATCAGCAAGTTTTACACCGCATTTTATACAGTACATATCATTCACCTCTCATTTTGATTGCTTTCCACCGTAGCGGAAAGATCTAGTGTCTGCAGAACTGCAAAAAAGTGTCGTTCTAACTCTGCGTCCTTAATATTACGAATAAAATTGATGTAAATCGTATCTCCGAAAGACAGCATACCGCAATTATACGGAGCTGCTGCCTGGACACCGAGAATAAAATCAAAGCGTTTAATATATTTTGTCATTACTTCGGGTACTTTTATCTGACCAATATTCGATAGTGTCAAGCAGGATTTCTTTTCTCCAACGCTGTCAAAGATGGCTTTCATAACCGCATTCTTTATCGGTAACGGAATCAATCGCACCAATGGATTTCTTTCATCATTTACATTGGTTGCAATTACACAGCTCATATGTTTTGCTGTAAATTCCGTTCCCATCTTATGCTGAACCAACTTGCAGATTTCATCAAGGGTGTATTCACCGAGCCGAGGATCTAATTCCGGAATGCAGTACATTGCAAAATTCCTGAGCGTATTGCACGGGAACAGTTGACGCAAATTAACAGGTATCAGCAGTTTTATTCGCTTTTGATGTTTTATATTTTGAGTCTTTTCGTTCTGTAAATTCAGCAATGCCTTCATCATAACGGCACTCATAAATACCGTTAAAGTCGCATTATACTTGTGCGCCATATCCAATGCTTCTTTAGCAGGTATTTGGAAGCAGGTGAGATTCAAAAAACCATCTCTTTGCGTTTCACCGTACATACGCCATGCATTTGTATCCTTGCGGCTTGCAGGGACTGCTCCGGCATTCTTAGGAAAACAATCCTCTAATTCTTCTTCCGCAGGGGGATCTGTGCGATCTACAATCCCATTTTCGCAAGGGATAGTAATGTTATATTTCTGCTCAAGGTATTCTGCAACCAAACTTTTCAGGAAAACCAAAGCACCTGTGCCATCGGTCAGGGAATGGAAAAACTCGACAGCTATGCGGTTGTGAAAAACGATTACCCGAAATGCACATTTCCGCATTTCGTCCTTACTCATATAGGTAAGAGGATAGCTGTATTCTTCTCTGATTTCCGGTGCAGACTCCACCTGTTGCAAATAGTACCAAAATACACCTTTACGCAAACGGGCAGCAATAGACGGAAAACGCTTAACCGTAATGGCTAAGGCCGACTTTAACACATCTGTATCCACATCATCGGATAATGTTACGGATTGCCTAAAAACATTACTCCAATTTTTTCGCCTTGCCGCAGGGTAGATTTTTGCTGCATTATCCAGCGGAACCCACCTAAGCGGTCTGATTACTTTCTTTGTCATAAGGGTGTGTTCCTTTTGTTTAATTTTTGAAAAATGCCACAACAACTGCGCCGGGGCCTGCGTGGGTGCCAATTACGCTACCTACAGATGTATAACGAATTTCATCGAGATTGCCTTCCCAAATATGACGACTATCTTCGATATATTTAAGTAACAACGCATCGGAAATACCGCTGTAACCGAGCAGAACAGGTTTGCGAAAGTCAATGCCGCCGGCTTTGTCGATCTCTTGTACCAGCAGGTTATTTCCCATTTTGGAACCGCGTGCCTTACCAAGCATATTGATTTCACCGTCAGTAACAGAAAGGACAGGCTTGATATTTAACACGCCGCCGGCAAAAGCAACCGCTTTGGAAACACGACCGCCCTTCTTGAGATATTCCAATGTGTCAACCAAAGCAACAATTACGATCTTTTTCTTTTCTGCTTCTAGGATCTGTGCGATTTCTTTTGCGGATTTGCCTTCGTCCAAAAGTCTGAATGCCAGTTCTACCAAGATACCGCTACCCATGGCCGCACTACCACTATCTACAATATAGATATTCTCATATTCATCAGCAGCAATGGTTGCACTTTGGTATGTACCTGATAATTTTGAGGCAAGAGTAATAACAACCGCCGCCTCTCCGGCTTCCTTTGCTTCTTCATATGCTTTCATAAATGCATCGGGAGTGGCCTGACTGGTTGTAGGTAAAACATCACTTTCAATTAATTTTTCGTAAAAAGTTTTGTGGTCAATGGTAACGCCATCTATATATTCATCATCACCGAAACGAACAGTAAGCGGTACGGTATAGACACGTTCCTTGATTTCGGGTACTAAATCTGCTGTGGAATCTACAATAATTCTTGTCTTCATAAAAAATACTCCTTATTTGCTGCCGTACCTTGATACGGCTTCTAAACTTTCGCTGATTATGGCAAGGCTGCGATAAAAGGCCGCTCTTTCCTCATCGCTAAGACCATCGCTGATAGTATCAAGAACATTACTGATCTTGTTAGCAATCTTCTTGCCGGCTTCATTTCCTTTATCAGTCAAGATAAGCGGACACTTATATCTCTTTGCGCTCTTTGATTTGCAAGTAAGAAATCCGTTGGTTTCAAGATAATCAAGCGTACGGGAAATGGTTGCTTTATCTTCCTCACAACGCTCACAAAGGTCAGTTGCTGTTGCCCCCTTGTTTGTGTAAAGATAATACAGACAGGAAACGTGAGCGCTTCGCAGATTATATTCTGACATTTCCTGATTTTTAATTTTGCGAATATTGCGGCTGATTCTGTTTATGAGGACAGTAAAAGTTTCAAATCTTTCTTGCATAAGATTACCTCCGTAGAACTTGTTGAAACCTCAACAAGTGCAAAGTATAGCACAAACTTGTTGAAAAGTCAACAAGCCGATGCCTATATATTCAAATCTACAAAAAGCTTATTTCGCAAAAGGAAACGTTAAATTAGCCGGCATCGCTCATCCGCGCAGCATTTCATGGTTGTAATCTGCTCTCAATACAAAAAAGTGCAACACCTTTTTGTGTTGGACTATTTGTGTGGGGGAGGACGGATTCGCTTTTCTGTTGAAAAGCAACGGAAGTTGCAAGTGTCCCCCGGACACTTGCTAAGAGCTGCCTTTCCAATCCATCCTCCAAATACCCATACCAAACCAAAAACACCAGCCGTTAGGCTGGTGTTTTGGTTTGGTGGGGGAGGACGGATTCGAACCATCGAAGCGATACGCAGCAGATTTACAGTCTGTCCCCTTTGGCCACTCGGGAA
>JAZREX010000069.1:0-8921 GCA_045661025.1 Faecousia sp.
CAAAAAATCCTTGATCTGACCGATGACAATGGTTACGGCAATTCCGGAGGTGAAGCCTACGGTGATCGTTTCGGGTATGTATTTGATGAGAGAACCCAAACGCAAAAGACCCATAAGGATCAGAATAAGGCCCGCCATGATGGTTGCGATAGCAAGTCCATCAATACCGTGTTGCGCAACAATTCCTGCTACGATGGTAGCAAAGGCTGCGGTCGGTCCGGAAATATTTACCCGGCTGCCACCGAGAAACGCAATCACGAAACCCGCAACGATGGCTGTGTAAAGTCCCTTTTCGGGAGAAACACCGGAGGCGATCGCAAGCGCAATGGAGAGCGGGAGTGCTATGATGGCAACGATAATGCCGGCAACGAGGTCAGACACAAATTGCTTTTTGGAGTAGGATCTACATGTGTCAATCAGTTTCGGTCTAAAAAAATTCATTATGACATCCTTCTTGCTGTCGATTTTATTGCAGCACCTATTTTACACTATGTTCGATATAAAACTCAATAGTCTTTGGAAAATTTTTCAAAATATGACAACGGATGCTGATTCCAAAAGGATCGGTGCCGAAAAAATATCCGTATCCGCCGGTGGTCTTACAGAAGCCGCCGGTGTTATTTTTCTTGCCTTTTTATAGTACATTATGTATAATTAAGCCAGATTTCGGCGGTAGAAGGCTTATGAAGGAGAGTACTTAATGGAGAGCAGACTTTACGAGGCGTATCTGAAGATTTTGCACCGGGAGCTTGTACCGGCTATGGGCTGCACAGAACCCATCGCGGTGGCCTACGCGGCGGCAGTTGCAGCCAAAGAGCTGGGTCAGCTGCCGGAGAAGGTTCGTGTGGAAGTCAGCAGCAACATTATTAAAAATGTAAAAAGCGTCATCGTTCCCAATACGGGAGGCCTTCACGGCCTTGAGGCGGCAGCGGCTGCGGGTATTATTGCCGGCGAGCCGGAAAAGAAGCTGCTGGTGATCTCCCAGGTAACCGATGAACAGAAAAAACGCATCGCAGAATATCTCCATGAAGCACAGTTTTCTGTGGTGGAGTCGGATTCCGGAGAATTGTTTGATATCCATATTGAATTACAGGCAGGTGACCACAAAAGCCAGTGCCGCATTGCCGGTTCCCACACCAATGTGGTGAAGGTGGGCAGGGATGGATCTCTTTCCGTGGAGAAAAAGGTGGAGTCCGCAAAGGCAGAGGAGTCCGATGAAAAGTCGCTGCTACAGGTGGAAGCCATCGTGGAATTTGCCAATTGCGTGGAAATTGCAGACGTGCAGGCCCTTTTGGACCGGCAGATCAACTGCAATATGGCCATCGCCCGGGAGGGTATGGAGAAGCCCTACGGCGCCCGGGTGGGACAGGTCATTATGGCATCCCGGGAAAACTCCGTCCATAACCGGGCAAAGGCTATGGCGGCGGCAGCTTCCGATGGCCGTATGGGCGGTTGCGAAAAGCCAGTGGTCATCAATTCCGGCTCCGGAAACCAGGGCATCCCCGCCTCGGTTCCGGTGGTGGTTTACGCAGATGAGATGCAGGTGTCCCGGGAAAACCTGTACCGGGCATTGGTGGTATCCAATCTGATCACCCTGCACCTAAAAAGCGGTATTGGACCCCTGTCTGCTTACTGTGGCGCCATCAGCGCCGGCTGCGGCGCAGCTGCGGGTATTACCTATTTGCACGACGGAGGTTATCGGGAAATCGCCCATACCATCGCCAATGCCACCGCCATCAATTCGGGCGTGATCTGCGATGGCGCAAAGGCGTCCTGCGCGGCCAAGATCGCATCTGCCGTGGAGGCAGGCCTTTTAGGCATGGATATGTATCATCAGGGAAGCCAGTTCTATGGCGGCGATGGAATCGTGTCCAAGGGTGTGGAAAACACCATTCGCAATGTGAGCCAGTTGGCAAGCGAGGGTATGCGCAAGACCGATTCTGAGATCATTAAAATTATGCTTGGCAATATGTAGTATGTAGAAAACCGCACTCTAAGAGTGCGGTTTTTCTTGTACTTCAGAAGAGAAATACAGGTGGCAGGCGCACAGATGCCCGGGCCGCACCTCTTTTAAAGGCGGCACCTGCCGGGGGCAGATATCCATCCGGTGGGGGCAGCGGGGGTGAAACTTGCAGCCGGAGGGCGGCGCTGCCGGAGAAGGAGGTGTGCCTTCCGGAATGATCCGCGCCTTTTGCCGGTCTGGATCGGGAACCGGGATCGCCGAAAACAGCGCCTGGGTATAGGGGTGCAGTGGTTCTGCGTACAGCGCCTCGGTGTTTGCCTGCTCCACGATAGAACCCAGATACATGACTGCCACTTCGTCGCACAGGTGCTCCACCACAGAAAGATCATGGGAGATAAACAGGTAGCTAAGCCCCATGCTCTCCTGCAGATCCTTCAGCAGATTGACGATCTGGGCCTGAATGGAAACATCCAGCGCCGATACCGGCTCGTCGCAGACAATAAACTCCGGCTGCAGAGCCAAGGCTCTTGCAATACAGATCCGCTGCCGCTGTCCTCCTGAGAATTCGTGGGGATAGCGGCTTTTGTGGACTGGCTGCAGACCGCACCGATCCATAATTTGATCCACATAGGCGCTCAGCTCTGCTTTTGGGACGATGTGATGCTCTGCCACAGCTTCGCCGATCAGTTCACTGACCGGAAGTCGGGGGGAAAGACTGGCAAAGGGATCCTGAAAAATGATCTGCATTTTTGGTCTCAGAGCGCGCAGTTTACTTTTGGACAGGGCATAAATATCCTGACCATCCAGCTTGACAAGTCCGGCGGTCTTCTCTCCGCCTAAGCGCAGGAGCATTCGCCCGGTGGTGGATTTTCCGCAGCCGGACTCTCCCACCAGGGCATAGGTCTTGCCTGCCTCCACCTGGAAACTTAACCCATCCACCGCCCGGACAGGGGGCTTGCCGGGATAAGTTTTGCGCAGGTCAATGACCTGAAGTCTTGCCCGATTCACGGCTTGCCTCCTCCCAATGATAGCAGTAGACAAAATGGTCATGTCCCACCTGTTCTCCTGCTGGAAACTCCATGGTGCAGATCTCCGTGGACCAGGGACACCGAGGCACAAAGGGACAGCCCTTGGGGCGCTGCCGCAGATCCGGCACAGTGCCGGGGATGGTCTGCAGTCGCTTTCGCCGGTGTCCTACCACCGGTTTTGCCGCCAGTAACCCCATGGTATACGGCTGGGCCGGATGAAAGAAAATTTCCTCCACAGGCCCTTTTTCCATGACCCTGCCTGCATACATCACCACCACATGCTGCGCCATGGTGGCAACCACTGACAGATCATGGGTCACCAGGATCATAGCGCTGCCGGCTTCTTTCAGCCGCTGCTTTAAAAGGGATAAAATTTGCGCCTGCACCGTCACATCCAAGGCCGTTGTAGGCTCGTCTGCCAAAATTAGCCCCGGATGCCCCAACAGCGCCATGGCGATCACCACCCGCTGCCGCAGACCTCCGGAGAGCTGATGGGGATAGCTGCTGTAGACCCGTTTGGGATCGTCGATGCCCACCGAGGAGAGCATTTGCAAAATATCCCCATTGCCCTTGGCTTCCCGGAGCTGATGCCCGATGGTCAGCACCGGGTTTAGCGCCGTCATGGGCTCTTGGAAGATCATCCCGATTCGGCTGCCCCTAAGGGCGCGAAATTCTTTTTCAGAAAGGGTTGTTAAATCCACATCATCAAACAACATCTTTCCTTTTACCTTTGCCCCCTCCAAAAGCCCCAAGATGGACAAGCTTGTCACAGACTTTCCACAGCCGGACTCTCCCACCAAGGCCACCACCTGCCCGGGGGCTACCTGAAAGGAAATGGGCCCTACCACGGGATGCTTAAATCCCGGCAGGGTAATGGTCACATCCTCTAATGTTAAAAGATTTTCCACCTTACTCTCCTTTGCGGGGATCAAAGGCATCCCGCAAGCCGTCTCCCAGCAGGTGAAACCCCAGCACCCCCAGCACCAGACACACCCCTGCCGGAATCCAAACATAATAATAAGTGGTCAGTACATAGGCGTTGGACACATCGCTGACCATGTTTCCCCAGGAGGCATAGGGAAATTTTACTCCCAGCCCCAAAAAGGACAAGGTGGCCTCCGTCAAGATCGTACCACCCAGCCGTAGGGTCCCAACAACAATTAACTGGGGCACAACATTGGGCAGCAGATGATGAAATATCCGATGTCTGGCAGGAAGGCCTGCCCCCAAAGTGGCCAGCATAAATTCCTGCTCTCTTAGACTCAGCAGCTGCCCCCGGACAAGCCGGGCAATTTCCGGCCAACCCAAAAGACCAAGCACCGCCATCATTCCCAAAAGCCGCCAGGTGGCGCTCAGCCGCATGGCATCCATGGCCGCCCCTAAAATCAGCAGGATCGGCAAACTGGGAATACAAAAAAACACATCCACCAGCCGCATGATCCCGGCATCCACCAGGCCGCCGAAAAACCCGGCGATCCCCCCCAGCACCGTCCCGATCAGCAAGGCAATGGCCACCGCCACCACCCCGACCACCAAGGACACCCGACCGCCGTACATCAGCCGGGTCAAAATATCCATGCCGTTTTTATCCGTTCCCAGAAGATGCTCTTTTGAGGGGGGCGCATAGCTGTCGTAAATTAGCGTTTCGTGCTCCTTTTGCAGGTCGTAGCCGTCATAGCTGGCCCGCAAATAATAGGTTTCTTCCTCATACACAAATTCCCGCTGTCCCTGTGCAATGGCGGCCTGGGCAGCAGACAGCAAGGGCGCAGGTAACGCCGTGCCTGCGCTACTGACCCCGGCTTCCTCTGTGACAAAACCCACATCCAACACCTGCACCTGCCGCCTGTAAAATACTTCATCCTGCCCATAGGGGGATAAAATCCCCCCCACAAAGCAAAAGATAAACAACGCCAAAAAGATCCCCAGCCCCAGAACGCCGGTTTTGCTCTTTTTCAGCCTTTGCCAAAGCGAGCTATCCATCTGTTTTTCCTCCTGCCAGCCGCACCCGGGGGTCTGCCAGGCCATAGCAAATATCCCCCAGAAGATTTCCCAGCAATGTGAGCACCGCTAAAAATGCCAGATAGAACATAGAAAAGGGAATATCCCCAGCCACCAAGGCTTCATAGGCGGTAAACCCAATACCGGGAATGGCAAATAAGGTCTCCGTCACCAACGCCCCGGCAAAGATCCCCGGCAAACTCGCCCCCACCACAGTGATTAAGGGCAGCAAGGTGTTCCGGAAGCCGTGCCCCCACACCACCTGCCCCCGGCTTAGGCCCTTGGCCCGGGCGGTGCGCAGGTAATCTGCCTGCATGACCTCCAGCATATTGGTCCGGGTGTAGCGCAAAAGCGAGCCAAAGGACACCAGCGTCATAGTCAGCACCGGTAGCACCAGATGGGATGCCATGTCCCAGAACTTTCCCCAGGGGGACAGCATTGCATAATCCCGCCCCACCAGGCCAAACAAATCAAACCACTTTAGTTCCACTGCAAACACCAACTTCAGCACCGTGGCGAAAAAGAAGGTAGGCAAACTGATCCCCAGGAGCGCCCAGGCGTTCAGCAAAAAATCTCGCATTTTGCCTTTCCCTGTGGCAGCCCACACCCCCAGAGGTATGGCGATCAACAATTCCAATACAAAGCTGATCAGCCCCATGACCACCGACACCCCGATGACCTGTGAGAATTTCTCCGTTACCGGCATGGCATATTTCCAGCTTGTGCCAAAATTCCCCATAAGCATATTTTTCATCTGGATAAAATACCCCTCCAGGATTCCCACATCCAGCCCATATTGGCGATTGAGCTGCTCCAGCCACACCTCATAGGGCTGGGCACCGGGGGCTTGGGATAGGGTCATGGCGGTATTTTCCACATAGGAAGCCGGCAGACACCGAAGCAGGGCATAAATCACAAACAGCACTGCCACCAGCACCACCAAACTGATCCCCAATCGCCGCAGCACAAATTTTTTCATCTGTCACCTCAAGGCTTGAGCGCAAGCTGCTCGATTTCCTGTTCCCAGCCCCAGAAGGGGGTCATATCCCGGGTGAGAGTGTCCACATTCACCCGGTCGGTAGCAAAGATAACCGCATTCTGCCGCTGATACACCGGCACTTCCACCGCCCATTGGGCGATAATATCCAGGCACTGGCGGTAAATTTCCTTCCGGAACGCCTGGTCGGAAGATTGCCGAGCCTGCAAAATGAGGCTGTCCAGCTGCGCATCCTTCACATAATAGTTCTTTTCATTGGAAGCTCCCTGACTGTGGTAGACCTGGAACATATCCGGGTCTGCGCTTGCTCCCCAGGCCATGGCATACAGTTGTGCTGCACCCCCATTGACTGTGGCGTTTAGCTCGGAGAAATTGGAAAGGTCTGTCACATACAGGCTTAACCCCAACTCCTGCAACGCCCGGGAAGCCATGCTCAAACACATAAAGGTGGGATGATCCCCTGTGCCGCCGCCGCTGACCAGTACCTCATATTCCATAGATGCCCCCGCCGGCGCAGCGGTAAGCACCCCATTTTCCTGGGTGTAGCCTGCCGCCACAAAATATTCCAGCGCCGCCTTTTTAGCAGCTTCATACCGCTGCTCCTGGGTCATCTCTTCGGTGTAGATGGGATCTGCATTGACCCTCTGGGAAAATGCCCGGACATAGCCCGGATCTGTTGCCCGGGGGGCTGCCCAGGAGGTGTTTGATATGGGATACTCGATCACCTTGGCAGCAGACCCGTAATAAGAATTCACCGCCACATCCCGATAGGCGGCAATCACCGTTGCCAAGCCCTTGCGTAAATTCTTCGAGGCCTCTGACCCCGGCTCTCCCCCCACGCTGACATTTTTGGCGTGGATGCCGATATAGCCATAGCCCAAGTTATCGGTGAGCGTAGTTGTGATCCGCTCCCCGGACAGCATGCCTCCATTGGCCTTGGCGATGGCATCGGCAGTATCTAACGAGTAAGAGGGGTCGGCAATATCCAATGTCCCTGCCACCACTCCGGAGAGCTTGTCCGCATCCTGCCCCTGCCGGAACTGAAGATTCTGTATTTTAGGCTGCCCCTTATAATAATTGGGATTGCTGCGCAAACGAACCACACCGTTTTCAAACCCCTCAAATACATAAGGCCCTGCCCCCATGGGTTTGGTGGTGACCTGCCGCACCCGGCTTAGATCCCCCT
This sequence comes from Faecousia sp., assembly GCA_045661025.1. Classification (GTDB taxonomy): domain Bacteria; phylum Bacillota; class Clostridia; order Oscillospirales; family Oscillospiraceae; genus Faecousia. The sequence goes on from JAZREX010000069.1 coordinate 7,173, forward strand.
TAGGAAAGCCAAACCGATGATTTTCAAAATCGTACTGTTCTTCCTCCCCATAATAGTGCAGCGGAGTCACTGCCACAGACAGGGTGTAAACGGCGGAGGCAGAGGCTTCCGTGAGCACCACCTCCATGGTATATTGGTCAATTTTCTCGATACCGGTGACAAATTCTGCACCCCCGGTGCGGTATTCCTCCAGCCCCAAAATAGGCAGAGAATACACTGTCATGATCCCGTCATAGCTAGGGTCGACGGCCACATACATAGAAAAGATCACATCGTCAATGTCCATCAGCTCCCCGTCAGAAAACCGCACATCCTGCCGTAAGGTAAACCGATACCGCTGGTGGCCCTCGGGGGTGTCAGTGATCTGACAGTCGGCGATGCCCTGGTAGCGGTAGTCCGTACCCAGGTAAGGCCGCACTTCCCCTCCAATTCCGGACAGCACCATAGACCCCTGCCGGTCTTGGGTCAAAAGGTTCACATGAACCAGAGAAATAATATCGTTATCGTAAGCATTGGTATAGAAAAAAGGGGAGAATTTCCCCTCCATCTGGGAAGTTCCCACCACCAGGGTATCCCGGACAGCCGGGGTGTTGTCACCGCAGCTGGCAAGCAGCACCGCCGCCAACAGACAAATTGCCAGAATTTTCTTCATCTTTATCCCTCCTGGCAATTATCTTTCCCAGAAATGTCCATATTATGAAAAAAGAAACCCTCCCCGGTTTCCCGGAGAGGGTTTGAAAAGGTATGCAATTAGATTCTTGCAACACCGGTCTTGCGAGCAGCCTCAGCAACAGCCTTAGCAACTGCAGGGCCAACACGCTCGTCGAATGCAGCGGGGATGATGTACTCGGGGTTCAGCTCATCGTCAGAGATCAGGTCAGCAATTGCGTGGGCAGCAGCCATCTTCATCTCTTCGTTGATGTCAGAAGCACGAACATCGAAAGTACCACGGAAGATACCGGGGAATGCCAGAACGTTGTTGATCTGGTTGGGGAAGTCGGAACGGCCGGTGGAGATAACCTTTGCGCCGCCTGCCTTTGCCTCATCGGGGAAGATCTCGGGAGTGGGGTTAGCGCAAGCAAAGATGATAGCATCCTTGTTCATGGTAGCAACCATCTCCTTGGTAACCTGACCGGGAGCGGAAACGCCGATAAATACGTCAGCGCCAACCAGCATGTCAGCCAGAGTGCCGGCCTTCTTTTCCAGGTTGGTCTCGTTAGCCATTTCTTCCTTGATCCAGTTCAGACCATCACGGCCAGCGTAGATAGCGCCCTTACGGTCGCACATGGTGATGTTCTTGAAGCCAGCGGACAGCAGCAGCTTTACGATAGCGATCGCAGCAGCGCCAGCGCCGGAGGTAACGATCTTAACCTCTTCCTTCTTCTTGCCAACAACCTTCAGAGCGTTCAGCAGGCCAGCCAGAGTGATAACAGCAGTACCGTGCTGGTCATCGTGGAAGATAGGAATGTCGCACTTTTCCTTCAGCTTACGCTCGATCTCGAAGCAGCGGGGTGCGGAAATGTCTTCCAGGTTGACGCCGCCGAAACAGCCGGACATCAGATACACAGCATTGACGATCTCGTCAACTTCCTTGCTCTTAACGCACAGAGGGATAGCATCGACGTCGCCGAAAGCCTTAAACAGAGCGCACTTGCCCTCCATAACAGGCATACCAGCCTCGGGGCCGATATCGCCCAGACCCAGAACTGCAGTGCCATCGGTGATGACAGCGCACAGGTTGTGACGGCG
>JAZREX010000070.1:0-6261 GCA_045661025.1 Faecousia sp.
ATGCGCGTGGATTTTTTAAACCATTTCAAGGTTTTTGCCGTTTGGCACTTTTAGAATACCGATGAAGGCATTTTTCAACATTTTTGATTCCATATATGATACAATGCAATGGCTGGAGGTGTATCTATGAAGTTTAGGCTAATCATCGACAAAGAGAAAGACGAGGAAGTGGTAGCAACTGTCCACGACCGCTCCCCTCTGATCGACGAGATCGAAGCGCTCGTTACAAAGCACACAGACCGCATTCCCGGCTACACCGAGGATAATATCAAAATGCTGTCCCCATCTCAGATCGAGTGCGTTACTGTTCTGGACGGAAAAACCTACGCAATTGATTCAAAAAAACACCGTTACCGCCTAAAACAGCGGCTGTATGAATTAGAAGCTGTTCTTCCCTCTTTTTTCATCCGCATCAACAAAAGCTCCCTTGCCAACGAAAATGCCTTGGATCGCTTCACAGTTACCGTTGCCGGCAGTGTGGATGCGGTTTTCAAATGTGGTTACACGGAATATGTCTCCCGGCGGTGCTTTACCCAAATTAAAAGGAGGTTGGAAAGCAAATGAAAAAGTTTCTCAAAGATTTTTTACTCCGTGGTCTGATCTGCGCCAGCGGTGGTCCTCTGGTTTTGGCAATTATCTACGGTATTCTAGGTGCCACTGGTGCTGTGGAAGCTTTCTCCCCCAGAGAGGTATGTCTGGGCATCGTGACCATCTCTTTGCTTGCCTTTATTTGCGCAGGTATGACCGCAATCTATCAAATGGAACAGCTGCCCCTTCCTATTATGATTTTGTTTCACGGCGGTGGGCTGTACATCGCCTATATCCTCACCTATCTGATCAACGGTTGGCTGCACAACTCCCTTATCCCCATTTTGGTATTCACCTGCATTTTCGTCGTATGCTATGCCCTCATCTGGCTTATCATCTACTGCGTCGAGAAAGCAAAAGCCGAGAAGCTGAACAAACTACTAAAAAACAAATAATAAAGAAAATGTGCGTTGCAAAGTCTGCAACGCACATTCTTTTACTGTTCATAATCTGTTTCGTAGCTGCCGGCAGGCAGGATATGGCCGCAGGCGCAGGTTTCGTCGCTGGCAAGCGTACCGGTCTTGCCGATCGGGCCGCCCATCAGCACAAACACCTCTACGTATTCACCACACTTAGGGCATTTTACTTCCGTCAGCCGAGGTGTTCCCTTGCCTTCTTGGCATCCGTTTATCAACATAAATTTACCTCTTACTTTTTGGCTATAACGATAGGCTGATAAAATCCAGTTTCTTCCGGGAACAACCATTTTACTTCCCTGCAACCGCCCAAAAGCAACAGATTTGTGATTTCCTCTCTGCGGGTAGCTCTGTATTCACAAGCGAACTTGCTGATTTGCAAGCTTTCTTCATCGTCGATTATATACTGGATAAGCTTGTAATGATCCCCTTCCCAATCCCATGTTTGGAAGGACACTCTTTTTCCTTTCTCCGTCTTGTGGATATAGGGGGGAGAGTATGGAGGCTTGCTCATAAGCAATGCGTCATAATCCCGAATACTTGCCACAAATATACCGCCCTGTTTGATTCTACCTGTAATGCTCTTGATCGCAGAAGCCAAATCACTTGCCGAGCGCATATGGGGAAGCGCATTGTCCATACAAATAAGAATATCAAAGGTTTCTGAAAATGTGTTTTTCAAAGCACAAAAATCAGCGTGTGCAAAACGGATATTTACCCCGTTCTGCTGGGCACGTTTTTTCGCTTCCGCCAGCTCCCCGTCACTAATATCCGATGCTGTAACAGAATACCCCAGAGCCGCTAATCCAATGGCTTGCGTACCAATCCCGCAAGCGCAATCGAGAATTTTCGCTGTGTGATCAAAGCCGTACTTAGAAAATATGTTATTAAGAATGACAGCCTGTTCATGGGTCGTCGCTTGCCAATCTAAAAAAAGCTTATCGTATTGGGATGCCAACGCATCATAAAAAGTCTGTGTAATACTCACAAATTTCACCTCACCAGATAAATGGCACGATTCTATACTTTACTTTCTGCTTATATTCTGCATAACCCGGTAATTCTCTTGTCAGCAGTTCTTCCTCGTCTTTTAGCCGGACAATGATGATTGCCGGGTAAAACGCAAATGCGATCAGCGCATACCAAGAACCCAGAATCAGCGGAATCATCAGAAACAACAAAATGGTTACCGCGTACATGGGATGACGGACAACGCTATATAGTCCGGTATCCACCACCGTTTGCCCTTCTTCCACACAGATGGTACGACTCAAATAGGCATTCTCCCGCATCACCTCGGCGTACAGAGCATAGGCAGCCAGAAACAACACCGATGCGGTATTAACCACCCAATTAGGCAGCGCAGACCAGCCAAAGCGAAAATCCAATCCCGCCACCACAAAGCCAACAATGAACATAAGCCCCGAAAAGGCAACCACACCTTTTTGTGTGCCCTGCTTTTCTTTAACATCCAATCGCTTTTTGAGAAATTCCGGAGATTTCAAGATCATCACAAACCCGGCGATCAGCATCGGTACGAACAACAGGCCAATGAACAGCCAGCCGTATGTAAACTGCAACGTGCCCGCCGGCAGAAAAATCAACAGGCCCACCATCAGCAGACCGCAAGCAAATTTTATCAATGCTTCTGCCAACAATTTCATAAAAACTCCCCTCTCAACGAAATAACACTTTATTTTTTGCTACCAGCAAGAACCGATGTGTCTTTCCTTCAACCTCTCCGGTTTCGTCTAAAATCCGCTGTGCATTCAGTAGGTTTTCCAGGTGGGTATCCACCGAGAATCCCGAAAACTCCCAAGGGATCACCCGGGCAAACCAGACTAGCGCACCCACATCATAGAATCGGATAGGGCGAAAACACTCTTCATTCCGCAAAACCGAGAAACCAGCCCTCAGAAATGCCTCTGCCGCCTTGTCTGCGTACTGCTCCGGAAAAGGTATGGGCACAGTTCCACAAAGAAGCTCCACCAGCTCCCGGTCATTTTCTGCGCCAACCTGCTGCATCACAAAAATACCGCCAGGTTTCAGCACCCGGTATATCTCCTTTGGGTTAAAATCCCCGTGTCGGTCAATGACCATATCAAAGCTTCCATCGTCATAAGGTAGCTTTCCATTGCCATCAGCCTGTTGGAAGTTAATGCCTAAGGGCAACAACCTTTCTTTGCAAAGCTGCACATTGGGGGGATAATTTTCTGTAGCGGCCGTATTTTCATAGGGGTGATTCAGCGACAGTAGAAATTCTCCGCCACCGGTATCAATATCCAACAGTTTCATATCCGGTGTCAGATACTGCCCGATCACCTGCCGGTAATCCCACGGAAAATCTGTGTCTTCCATATACCGACCGTCGATGTGAGAAAAATCCCAACCATGAATATGGGCGATCTCTTCCTCGGCCTTCCACGCCTGTATTAACTTATCCTTTTCCATATAATCGCCTCTTTGCCCTCATTATAGCACCTAAGTTTCCTGATTGCAATGCAAGACAGAAAACGGCGACAGAGAGATTAAAACTCCCTGCCGCCGCGATTATATATTCTTTACTTTTCCAGCCAAGCAAAAATGTAGGCCATCAAATCATCCTTGCCGTCAAGTTCCAGCACATACTGAAATTCGTTATACAAAATCTGCTCTGCGTCCTTAAAAAACCGCTCGTCGGACATATGCAGGCGTTTGCCCTCGGCTTCCCGCTCCGTTCTGTGGGCATAGATGGCCTTGATCATTTTGATCAGCTCCAGATGGTTGCCCTTTGCCAGGATACTTTTATAAAGCTCCTTACGCTCATTTTCATTTGCCACCCATAACGCATTTTCCGTCCGCATGGAATCGATCAGCTTATGGATCTCATCTTTGGTCAGAAGCTTGCGCATCTTTTTCAGAACAAGCTCGTTGTCCGTTGGCGCAAAAATCGTAGAGCCTTTATCGCTGACAGGTTTTAGCACAAAATAGGTCGTTTTCTTTCCGCTCAACATTTTTTCTTCTGTGCCTGTGATTTTACATACGCCTTGGGTGCCGTAGACGATCACATCGTTTATCTGAAACATAGCCACTATCCTCCCACTCTACTGATTATCCATGCCTATATTATAGCTTTTCTTTTTGAAAATTTCAAAAGCACTTTTGCTTGAAATTTCGAAAAAAATATAGTAAACTATGCGCATACTGAACAAAAAAGCGTATATTTACAGGAATACCTAGGAGGACTTTTTATGAAGGAATACGAGATCGTTGCCAAGTTTTTAAACGGCTGTGCCGGCGCTGCCCATCCCCAAACTTTTTTTGAGGAAGCAGAGCTCACCAGCACTGACGACTTTGTACGCACCAAGCACGGCAAGGATTTTGATAAATTCGTAAAAGAGAAGCTGGAAGACGGGCGAATCGTCTATACCTATGATAATGGCACCGTAACCTACAGCTACGAATTTACTGAGCTATGATAGAGGACCTGCTGCAAATCTTGCAGCAGGTCTTTTTACAAATCTACGAAGCATAGGTTGTCCCGTTCGGGGTTTCATGATATATTTTCGGAGAAAGGACGTGGCATATATGAATACCTATGTAACCGGAATGACCATCAAAGAATTGCGCGAAAGCCGCAAGCTGACCCAGGCAGAACTGGCGGAAAAGATCGGTGTCAGCAGCAAGACCATCTCCAAATGGGAGACAGCGAAAGGTCTGCCGGATATTTCTTTACTGCAACCATTGGCGCAGGCTCTGGGCATTTCCGTGATCGAACTGATGAACGGTAAACATATTTCCAATAAGAACATTTCTGCCAATATGCTCCGGTGTAAATTCTATGTCTGCCCCATCTGCGGCAACATTATCCATAGCCTCGGAGATGCTGTAATCAGTTGCTGCGGCATTACATTGCCCGCCCTAGAGGCAGAGGACACAGACGATTCTCACCAGATCTTTGCGGAAAAAGTGGAGGACGAGCACTTTATCACGATCCCCCACCCCATGACCAAACAGCATTTTATTTCCTTTGTTGCGTTCGTAACCTCTGACCGAATCCAGATGGTCAAATTCTATCCGGAAGGCAATGCAGAAACTCGTTTGCAACTCCGAGGCAGAGGGCATCTTTATTACTACTGTAACCAACACGGCCTTTTCAAAAAGAAAGTATAATATTACCGCCCCGGTTAATGAACCGGGGCGGCTTCTTTGCTATTGCGTTTCATAAGGCCAGTCGATAATACCGCCGAATTCTTTAATATTGGTGTAACCCAGCTTTACCAAGTCTTCCGCTGCCAGTTTACTCCGCCGCCCGCTGCGGCAATAAACTAAGATCAGTTGATCCTTATCGGTCAGCACCCTTTCTGCTTTCTCTGTGATCTCGTCGTAGGGAATCAAAATCGCACCGGGAATATGCTTTTCATCATACTCCTCCTGGGTGCGTGTATCTAGGATAATATAGCCTTGCTGGCTGTCCATAATCTTCTTCGCCTCAGCTGCCGTGATATTCACATATACCGCCTCCTGTTTGTTTGCTTTATTTTGCCCACAGGCGGTCAAAACAAGCATAGCAAGGAATATCCAAATCAGTTTCTTCACTGTGTATCACCTCTTTGTCCTTTTAAATATTATAACACGCAAAAATTCACCTTGCAACGTCAATGCGCTTTGCAGTATAATAAACGCAGAATTTTACTAGGAGGATAAATCATGCGTAAAAACTTTGGCGCAAAAGAAATGTGTTATCCCATGCCGGTGTTTATTATTGGCACATATAATGAAGACGGCACGCCCAATGCTATGAATGCGGCTTGGGGCGGTGTTACAGAAGAGGCACAACTGACCATCTGTGTGGATGCAGAGCATAAAACTGCCGAGAATATTTTGGCTCGCAAGGCTTTCACTGTATCCATGGGTACAGCGAAGACAGTAACGAGCTGCGATTATGTGGGCATCGTTTCCGGAAATAAAGAGCCGGATAAGTTTGCAAAAGCAGGTTTCCACGCCACAAAGTCGGAGTTTGTGGATGCTCCCCTGATCGACGAGCTACCTATGGCGTTGGAGTGCGAGATGCTCTCCTATGATCCTGAGAGTTGCCATTTGGTCGGCAAAGTCATTAATGTTTGTGTGGATGAGACTTATTTGGACGCAGATGGTAAGGTGGATGTTGCTAAACTCCAGCCCATCACCTTCGACCCGGTCCATCATAGCTATTTGGTGTTGGGCGAGAAAGTTGGCCAAGCATTCCATGACGGATTAACCCTAAAATAACAAGAAG
>JAZREX010000071.1:0-33079 GCA_045661025.1 Faecousia sp.
GGATGGCAGGATTTGAACCTACGAATGCCAGAGTCAAAGTCTGGTGCCTTACCGCTTGGCGACATCCCAATGTAGCGTGCCCAGCGGCGGACACACGCAGTATTATAACACAGCCATTTTCATTTTGCAACCATTATTTCTTCATTCTTTTAAAAAACATATGCAAGAAAAAGCCAACAATCTGTAAGGGAAACCCATACTCTTTTCTTTTATATCGCCTTATGTTTCAAACAGATATATTTTTTCGCAAAAAATGCATAATTGGTAAAATAATCCTTGTAAAATCCGCCATTTTATCATATACTTATCTCTATAGATTATGAAAAGAGGAAATCCACTATGGAACTGACTTCTGTCCGCCAGTTATTTAAAAACACAGAGGCCTATCTTAACAAGGAAGTTACCCTTGGAGGTTGGGTGCGCAACCGCCGCCCCAGCAAGCAGTTTGGCTTTATCGTCCTCAACGACGGCACTTACTTCACTCCGGTGCAGGTGGTGTATAACGATACCCTGGAGAACTTCCAGGAAATTCCCAAGATTAATGTTGGCGCTGCGCTGATTGTCAAAGGTACTTTGGTGCCCACTCCCGGCTCTCAGCAGCCTTTTGAGCTCCAGGCCACCGAGATCGTAGTAGAAGGTGCTTCCACCGGCGATTATCCCCTGCAGCCCAAGCGCCACACCATGGAATTTTTGCGTACACTGACCCATCTGCGTCCCCGAACCAACACCTTTCAAGCCGTATTCCGTGTCCGCAGCCTGGCTGCCATGGCTATCCACCAGTTCTTCCAGGATCGGGACTTTGTGTATGTTCACACTCCCCTGATCACCGGTTCTGACTGTGAAGGCGCAGGCGAAATGTTCCAAGTTACCACTCTGGATCTGAACGATGTTCCCAAAACTGAGGATGGCAAGGTAGATTTCTCCCAGGATTTCTACGGCAAGCCTACCAATCTGACTGTTTCCGGCCAGCTCAACGGTGAAACCTTTGCCATGGCCTTTAAGAACATCTACACCTTTGGTCCTACTTTCCGGGCCGAGAACTCCAACACCACCCGCCACGCTTCTGAGTTCTGGATGATCGAGCCGGAGATTGCTTTTGCCGACCTGTCCGACGATATGCGCCTGGCAGAGGATATGATCAAGTATATCATCTCCTATGTTCTGGAGCATGCCCCCGAGGAAATGGCCTTCTTCAACCAGTTTGTGGATAAGGGCCTGCTGGAGCGTCTGAACCATGTGCTTAACTCCGAGTTTGGCCATGTTACCTACACAGAGGCCATCGAAATTCTGGAGAAGCAGAATGACCGCTTTGCTTATCCTGTCCATTGGGGCAGTGATCTGCAGACCGAGCATGAACGCTATCTGACTGAGGAAGTTTTCAAGAAGCCCGTGTTCGTTACCGACTACCCCAAGGACATCAAGGCTTTCTATATGAAGCTGAATCCCGATGGCAAGACTGTTGCCGCTATGGACTGTCTGGTGCCCGGTATCGGCGAGATCATTGGCGGTTCTCAGCGTGAGGACGATTATGAGGTCCTGGAAAACCGCATCCGCGAACTGGGTATGAACCCTGAGGATTACGGCTTCTACATGGATCTTCGTAAATACGGCTCTGCGCGCCATGCCGGTTTCGGTCTGGGCTTTGAACGCTGTGTTATGTATTTGACCGGCATCACCAACATCCGCGATGTTCTCCCCTTCCCCAGAACTGTGGGCAACTGTGAACTGTAATACGCTATTTATCCCCCTGCCATAAGGCAGGGGGATATTTTTTCCATAAAATTCATTCCATATTTTATACCCTTTCGTAAATCATATAAAGGGTGAAGAATATGAAACGAAATTATATTTTTTTGATGCTGGCCTTTTGCTGCCTGCTAACCGGATGCAAAAAAGAAACGCCGCCCCAAAGCCATATCGTCACCAATGTTACTGTGGACTATAACGGAGAGGTTTTGGGCGCCTATCATTCAGAAGAAAAAATACAGGGGATGCTGGTGTACCTTCGGGGATTGGAGCTGCCCCGGCTGTATTTTGGGCGGTGTGAGCCTACTGTACCTCTGCGGCATGTTTTCACTCTGGAGCTGACTTTTGCTGACGGACACACCAAACGCTATCAACAGGCAAGCCACCGCTATGTCCGGGAGGGAAACGGTCCTTGGCGAGAGGTTTCTGCCGAGCGATGCGCAGAATTATACCATGTTCTTCTGGCCTATCCGCCGGACGATCCCCAAGAACCCGTTATTCGTAGATTTGCAGTTGATTTACCCAAAAAACTATGCTATACTAACGGAAAATTCGCATCCGCAGGAGGACGGCTATGAATCGCGTCATCATCCCCCAGGGTTATCGGCCTGTGCTGGGCAGTTACGATCTGCAGCGAGCCATTGCCCTTACAAAAGAAATATTTCAGCAGGAATTCACCCAGAATCTTCAGTTGAAGCGGGTGTCTGCACCTCTGTTTGTCCACACCGGCTCCGGTCTGAACGACGATCTGTCCGGTAAGGAACGGGCAGTCAGCTTTGATATTCCCGCTACCGGCCAGGAGGGTCAGGTAGTGCATTCCCTGGCAAAGTGGAAGCGTCTGGCCCTGGAGAAATACGGCTTTGGTCTGCATGAAGGTTTGTATACCGATATGAACGCCATCCGCCGGGACGAAGAGCTGGATAATATCCACAGTATTTATGTGGACCAGTGGGATTGGGAGCGGATCATTGCTGCAGAAGATCGAACAGAACGCTACTTAAAGGACACAGTAAACAACATTGTCAATGTAATCTGCGATGCCAGCGATGCGCTGAAAAAGGCATTCCCTCAGATCGGTGTTACCCTGTGCCGAGATGTCACCTTTATCACCACCCAGGAGCTGGAGAATCTGTATCCCCAGCTGTCCCCGGAAGAAAGAGAGCAGGCCTTCACCAAAGAACATAAGACTGTGTTTATTATGAAGATCGGTGCTCCTTTGGCCTCAGGCAAACCCCACGGCAACCGGGCACCGGACTATGACGACTGGGACTTAAACGGTGATATTATCTTCTGGAACGACCTGCTGGGTATCGCATTTGAGATCTCCTCTATGGGTATTCGTGTGGATCCTGAGGCTATGGATCGCCAGCTAAAAGCCGCAAATTGCGATCATCGTCGTAATCTTCCCTTCCACAAAATGCTCTTATCGGGCAAGCTGCCCCTTACCATTGGCGGTGGCATCGGGCAGAGTCGGTTGTGTATGCTGCTGATCGGCTGCGCCCACATCGGTGAGGTCCAGACCAGCCTGTGGGACGAAGATACGCTGCGTATCTGTGGCGAAAATCACATTCCCCTACTGTAATCAAAAATCCGCAACAGTTGCTTCTGTTGCGGATTTTTCTTATTTTTCACTTTGGCCACGGATGTGTTCATCTAACACCTCGGCTGCAAGCGTGACCATTTTGGTACACGGGCGCGTCTTATAGAAGTTAGCGTCCCGTGGGGTGGGCGTTGGATCGGTGGTCGGCTTAGCTAACAGTTCCCGGCATATGATACTGCCTGCCTCCTGGTGGAACTGCTTTGCAACATTCTGAACACGGGTATAAATATCCTTTTGTGCCTGGGGATTTGGGGTTTCATAGCCGTATAAGGCGCTTAGTACAAACACCATACCACTGACTGCTCCGCAGACCTCCCGCATCCGACCCATGCCACCGCCGAAACCGGATACCATTTTGCAGCTTTGTTCCACGCTGATACCCGTGATATCGCTAAATGCCCCGGCAACTGCCTGTGCACAATTATAGCCGCTCTCAAAAAGTTGGGCCGCTTTTTCTTGATGGTTCATATTTCTTTTGTAACCATAGCGCCAAAAAAAGGAAATGACCTTCGACCAATTTCTTCTGCCGGTCGAAGGTCATTCCCTAAAGTTCTTGGGCTCTATCATCTATGGTTACCTTCCTTTCGTTAAGCTGGTGCTTATCCTCGGCACCTTCAGGTTCTTACCTGTTATTTGTCTTCCCTTGGTATCTATAATATAACATAGGGCAGGGTAAATAACAAGTGGCAATACTATACAAAATCTACTGCTTCCATTTGTGCAATCCATAGATTTCATTCTGATTGAGTATTTGCTCATTGACAACGGATGATCCGCTGATTTATAATAAATATGTTAGGGCGCGAATCGCCCTTTTTTGTTTGGTAGCGCAACCGAAGCGATATATTCGCAAATTTTTTGGCCAAAAAAGCAAAAAAAGAAATGACCCTTGACTGAACCGTTTTCTCTTACGGCTTCTTCTCAGTCAAGGGTCATTTCTGTTCACTCTTGGTATCTAACATCATTTGGACAACCTCACATTTCTACAGGTTATGCGATCTGCTTTTCTATTTTTCTTCATCCTCGTTCACAACATTTTCACTCTTTTATCCCTTTAGTGGGACGCACTTACGTGTGAGAATTGGATTTCAAAAAAAGCCATCGCACCGATTCCGCTTTGATCTCCTTTGATAACGCTAACAAATTCAGTTCATCATATTCATTCTAGAGAAACGACTTTTCACTCTATGCAGATTACTCACTACTTACAGAATTTTATATGATCAACGAACTCTTTACTGCAGTTCTTATTTTCAGCCGGTAGGATCTTATCCTATGGTTCCTGGATTGCTAACCTTCCTTCTGAACTAAATTATGCAGCTTTTTCAAAGGGTGGGAACCGATCTTTTTTGGAAGCGATTTCCTAGTACATTGGTATCACCTCTTGTGTCTATAAAATAACATACATTTTACCGATTTTCAAGTGGTAATATTGTACAAATTAACTAGATTCAATTTGTGGAAGACGCCAATTTTGTGCATTCTGCCTTTCTATCCGTTGACACAAGGAATTGGACTTGATATAATAATTGTATTAGGGGCTTCGCACCCCTACTTTTTTTGACAGAAAACTTAAACTGCAAGCGCTTGTATCCTGCCGGCGCAGCCAGTCTTCATCCCACCCGGTAATCAACGAATGAACCCCCCAGCCTCTGGCTGGGGGGTATTTTTAGAGATTGGTGTGGGGTTTTACACGCCAACTTCGATGTCAGTGCCGCTGGCCTCACCAGGACCTTCGTACACGCCGTTTTCCATAGCATCCCAGTCGATATCGATGTCTGCCATGTTCTGGCTGGCTACAAAGCCTACCAAAGTTGCTTCAGGAGAAATATAAAGTTCTTTCATTATACATTCACCTCATTCTCAGCCTTCAGCTGCAGGCTCAGATCCAGTTTCCTGGAAGATCACCTGGAAGGTATAAGGATCTACTTCCTTATTCTTATAGTTTGCAATTGCCTGAGACAGACCAGAATCCTTCCAGGTTGCGTAGAAGCTATCCATCAGAACTGCTGCTGCAGTGTTGTTGCCTGTAGTATAGTTAGGATCTTCAACCAGTGCCAGATCGATTCTCTTCAGAACATCCATCAAGTTCAAGGATGCACCATTGTCGCCAACGATGTATTCGTTTTCACCCAAGCTCAGGTATGCAGTAGCATAGATAGGCATTTCGCAGTAGGTTGTGTTCTGCTCAGGAGTCCGGTTGTTAGCAGGATTTTCAACAATACGCATAATGTTGTTGATCAAAACGCCGTTCTGCTCAACACCCTTTTTGAAGGTCTCGCCGCCGTAAGCACTATACAGGTTGGGGTACTTGTCAACATTTTCTTCCTGGCTATTGGCATCCCAGGCCTCGGTAGCAAAGTTTGCACCAGGCATATTGGACAGGCTAACCACAACACCGTAGTCCAGCTTGTTTTCCTGAATGTAAGTAGCCAGGTCAGCATCACAATTCCACTTGCCCTTGTAGAAGATACCAGCGCCAGAGGCCCGGAGCGTTACCTTGGTGATATCCATAGTAATGTAGTGGAAGTCATAAACATCACCATTTGCGACTGTCACATACTGGTCGCCACCAAGGGTAGCAGACTTTTTAACGATCACATTGCCGTCATCCACACTCAGCATACCTGCAGGTCTGAAGTTGCCGGTAGCAGGATTGAGGTTGTAGCTGTCAATACCAGTGATGGTGACATCACCGTTTGCAGTGATATTGGCGCTCTTGCCGTTCATGTCAATGATGTAGCTACCTGCATTCATAGTAAATACTTCGCCATCAATCCACAGCTTCAGCATATCGCCTTCCACAAACTCGTGGTTTGCCATGGCGGTTGCTGCGTCAAAGTACGTCTTAAAGGTGTCGCCGTTATGCACAGTTGCGCCATCTACCCGGAGACTACCATCAACATGGTTGATGCCAGGCATGCCGAGTTCGTAAACTTCAGAAGGTCTGGTGACTTCACCGGATTCTTCGTCTACCAGTTCAGTTGTCTTATGGTCGCCCATGTACAGCTTACCGGAGAAAGCGCCAGCTTCGGAGCGCAGCAGGAACTGGCCGTAGGGATTCTGACGGTAGCCCTCTTCCAACAGCCAGTTTGCAGAGAGCACAACAGCGCCGCTGAAGCTCTCGTCCACCACCAAGGAGGCATCGCCGCCATCTGTATTCTTCAGATACAGTGTGTTTGCGCGAGGAGCTGCAACGCTACCGATCACGGTACCGTTTTTCAGCGTTACCTCAGCAGCAGCAACAGTAACGCCAGCGCCCATCTCGTTCAGGCCGGAGTTGCCAGAGACATGCACTCCGTCCAATGTGGTTTTCTTGCCAACATAGACATTGTCAGAACGATCATTCTGCTCTTCTGCAACAGCAGAGTGAGCCTTACCATTGAACACGTGGGTATTCTGCAGCAAATTGGAAGCAGCGTTTGCTCTGAAGAACACGTTGCCGCCTTCTGCAGTTGCAGTACCGTTGTAAATCACAGCATTCTTAATATCACACTGTGTTGCCTGCTCAACAGAAATGTTGCCGCCATTGGCGCCAGAACCGCCAACAACAGTTACATTGTTCAGAGTAAATGCCTTTTTCACATTGATAGAAATGCTGCCGCCGTATGTGGTTGCAGAACCGCCACGGATCAAAGCATTGGAAATAGTAGCGCCGTTGCTTGCCAAATACAGGTTGCCGCCTTGGCCGGAAGTAACTGTACCATCCAAGATCATACCACCGGTGATATTCACAGTAGCTGCGGAGTTCACATTGATGTTACCGCCGTTACCGCCGGCTTTGCCACCGGTGATCACGCCGCCGGTCATGGTGAACGCACCATTGTTCATGTAGATATTACCACCGGTCTTACCTTTTGAAGAATGGGTAGTCTTACCACCAGAAATGATGCCGCCGTAGATGTTCAGATCGCCGCCATTCATGCCGATAACGCCACCACGGGTAATATAATTGCTGGAAGAAGCATTCAACTGCACCTTGCCACTATAAATGCTAACAGTAGCCTTCGCAGAAGTGGCTTCCACATTAATAACGCCGCCATTACCTCCATGGGCGGTAGTAGACTCAGTTTTAATGCCCTTACCTGTGTAAGTGCCACCGCCCACAGTGTCCATAATGGCCAGTTCAGAGTTGGTTCCGGTAATAACAAATCCCTGTTGGGAAGAGGTAAGTGCCTGACCACAGAGGTCCAACACAAATTCACCGCTGAATTTGATGCCTGCGCCGAAGCTTGAGTTATGGAAGAAGTGTGTGTATTTCTGGGTTCCATCTGTATTTAATACGGTATTCTTAAATACATAGAAACCAGTGGCTTTTTGATTCTCATCTAATTCTTCAGCATACATGTTATTGGTACGATACCATGCAACAGGCTCTGCATCCTCGCCACAGTGAGGGCAATAACTTGTCTGTTCTTCCGCATTGCCAGCTCTGGAAGCCTTCAGGTTGCTGCCGTTAACTGCAACACCGGTGGTACGGCCAACATTTCTGAAGCTTTTCAGATAGGCAGAACCACCGCTGGTGAAATCAGCACTATTGCTTGCTGTCAGTTCCACGCCGAAATAGACAATGGAACCTTCTCCTGTCTCTTCGTCATATCCAACAAAGTTTTCGAAGCTCACCTTTGCGCCGCTCTTAAGCAGAAGGCCGTTGGAGTTGCCCATAGGAATGTAAACTTCGCCTGCCAATTTTACATTGGCAATTGTATAAATGTCGCCATCGATCTTGGAAACATTCTCAAACTTCGCATTTGCGATCTTGTTGTAAATGTTTGCGCCTCTGCCAAAAGATACGCCGTTTTTCACTTCAGCATCATCTTTGAAAACAGGGGCGGCGCCGCCGTTAACCATGATATTGCCACCCAAGCCCTGATTGGAGCCGGTGCCAACGCAAGCGTTGTTAGCAATGGTACCGCCGGACATAGTGAAGGTACCATAAGTGGTTACACCGCCGCCATTGGTTACAGCATAGCCGTTGACGATCTTACCGCCGTACATGTTCATCACAGAGTTAGCACCACGCAAAAGCACGTTACCCGCAGAGGTTTGCGCTGTAGAAGTGGTGTAACCGTCGGTGATGGTACCGTCGTACATATCGAACTTAGATGCGCCATTAGTTGCGTCAACATATACAACACCAAGAGTGGTTGCATTGGCAGTATACAGCTGACGGATGGTGCCGCCACGCAGGATCAGCTTTCCGCCGTAGGCCACCTTTACTACAGCTGCATCGCCGGCAGTACCGGTAGCCTGCATCTCACCGGTGCCAGTTGCAGATGTGTCAAGAATGGTTACTTCACAGGTATTAGCAGTAGTGCCGATGGTAATCAAATGCATGCCTTCAGCACCGCGCCAAACATGGCCATTCAGGTCCAGCGCAAAGCTGTTGCTGTTAGCGCCTGTGCCATAGTTCATCACCTTTGTAGCAACCATATCTTCATACATACGATAATGGCCGCCTGCAGCTACATTAACATCTGCAGACCAGGGTTCCCATGTTACACTGTCAGCCGCAGCGCCACAGCCACAGGGACACTTGTCGCCCTCAGCAGCGCTGACAGAGAATACTGCAGCAGTCACCAGCAAAGCGACTACCAACAGCAGGGGTAATAAACGCTTTTTCATTCTTCTCTTTCCTCCTACAAAAATAGAAAATAGAGTTAGGTTTCTTTCCCGGTGTCCGGAAAATGCACCCGAAAAACAATCGGTTGCCCGATCCAGGTCTTAGAAAAAGCCAGGCAAAAGGCCTATTTATCACGCCGAGTCGGCTGTCCGTGGCGGTCTGGACTCTGCCGGGCCCTCGGAATGACAAATCGGTCTTTTGCAACAGGTTTTCCCTTTCCTGTTGTTTACAAAAATATGTAGGCGGCACCCTGCCGCCAGGGAAAATGGGTATAGTAACGCTATAGTATAGATAATACCAGTATCATTATAACACCTTTTCCACTATTTGCAAGTGGAATTTTTATATATTTTTGAAAACTTTTCTCCACAAAAACCCCGTCATTGTCAATTTTACCAAATTTATCCGCTAACTTTTTAAAACAGCTTGCGCCCGTAAGCAAAATGCCTACGGGCGCAGTTAAACAGTTTCAGTGTCTGGTGTGATATTACATTTTTTCCGGGGCGCAGAAGCCTAAAAGATCAATAGATGTCTCCAAAATATCCTTTGCCAAAGCGATCAAAGCAATATGACCTGCCTTGATTTGGGCGTCTTCTTCTTTCAAGATGGGGGTTTCATGATAGAACTTATTGACGCAGCCTGCCAGTTCATAAATGTAAGCGCAGACCAAATTGGGAGCAGACGCCTTCAGCGCGCCCTCCAGCGCCGGGCCAAACTTGGTGATGGCCAGCATCAGATCCTTGCCGCTTGCATTCACCGGGGTTTGGATAGGCAGATCGGTGTCCGCGCCGTACCGGGCCAGAATAGATTTGATTCTGACGATGGTGTAAAGGATATAGGGGCCGGTGTTGCCCTCAAACGCCGCAAAGCGCTCCATATCAAAGTTATAGTCCTTAGTAGGCTGGTTAGACAGATCGCCGTATTTGAGAGCGGCCATAGCGATTTTGGCTGTGGTCTGCTCTACCTGGCTGTCTTCCACGATCTTATTCTCCACTACCTTGGATCGGACAAAATCTGTCATGTCAGCAATCAGCTGTTCCAGACGCAAGACGCCGCCGTCGCGGGTTTTAAAAGGCTTGCCGTCTGCGCCGTTCATGGTACCGAAGCCAACATGCTCCAACTCGGTTTCGGGTGTAACGATGCCCGCCTTTCTGGCGGCACGGAACACCTGCTCAAAATGCAGGTTCTGCCGCTTGTCGGTAACATAGAGCATCTTGTGCGGCTTCCAATCCTGCATCCGCTGGACCATAGTGGCAAGGTCAGTGGTCGCATAGATGGCAGAGCCGTCGGATTTGACCAGAATACAGGGAGGCATTTCCTTTTTATCGGTTTCCTCCTGGACAGGGATAACCCAAGCGCCCTCGGACTGCACTGCGATCCCCCGATCCTTCATATCCTGCACCATGGCGGGGATATAGGGGTCAGCATCGCTTTCACCCAACCACTGCTCAAAGTAAACACTGAGGTTATCATAGTTCTTCTTCAAATCCGCCACGGACAAGTTCATAATATGCTGCCAGACGGCACGGTAACCCCGTCTTCCCTGCTGCAGTTCCAAAGTAGCCTGGTGGGCCTTATGAGAAAATTCAGGGTTGGACTTTTTGGCAGAGGCGGTGGGATAAATTTCTTCCAGCTGCGCCAAAGTGAACGGTGCTTCTGTGGGGTATTCGCCGACAAAGTCGGGATCAAAGTAACAAAGCTCCGGCTGACGCTCATAAAGCTCTGCAATGATCAGACCCATCTGCAGACCCCAGTCGCCCATATGGATATCACCGATGGTGTTGTAGCCCAAGTATTTGTGCAGCCGTTTCAAAGCTTCCCCGATAATAGCAGGACGCAGATGGCCAATATGCAAAGGCTTTGCCACATTCGGTCCGCCGTAGTCCACCACGATGGTCTTGCCTGCGCCGGGTTTCTGGACACCGAAATCCTCAGCGGTGCGCATCTGCTCCAGATACTCTGCCAGGAATGTGTCGGACAACTTCAGGTTGATAAAACCAGGCATTACTGCATCGATGAGAGAAAAGTCCGTCTGGGGCAGCTGCTGGGCTACCGCCTGGGCAATTTGAATAGGGGCGCACTTGTACACTTTGGCTGCTGCCAAAGCGCCGTTACACTGATATTCGCACAGGTCGGGGCGGTTGGACACCGTAACCCGTCCGTAAGATGCCTCGAAACCTGCATCGGCAAAGGCTTTCTGCATTTTTGTAGAAATGATATCTAATATTCTTTCCATGGTTATTCTCCAAAAGACTTATTTCTTCTGCTCGGCCATCCAGGCAAGATAATCATCGTAAGTGCCATAGCGGTCTACGATGGTGCCGTCAGGTTGGAAAGCAATGACGCGGTTACAGACAGAGGTGAGCATCTCATGGTCATGGGAGGCAAGGAGCACCACACCGGTGAATGCTTCCAACCCCTTGTTGACTGCCTGGATAGATTCCATATCCAGATGGTTGGTGGGCTGATCCAGCAGTACCACATTGGCGCCGGAGAGCATCATCTTGGAGAGCATGCAGCGCACCTTCTCTCCACCGGACAGCACATCTACGCTCTTAAATGCGTCCTCACCGGAAAACAGCATCCTGCCCAAAAAGCCCCGGAGATACACATCGTCTTTCTTGGCGGAATATTCCCGCAGCCAATCCACCAAGGTGCTCTTGTTGCCCTCAAAATACTCAGTGTTGTCCTTAGGCAGGTAGCTGCGAGAGGTGGAAATGGCCCACTTTACAGAGCCTTCGTCGGGCTCTAACTCGCCCATCAGCACCTGGAACAGCGCGGTCTGGGCCAGCTCATTTTCACCCACAAAGGCGATCTTATCGTTTTTGCCTACAGAGAAGTAGACCTTATCCAGAAGCTTCTCCCCGTCTACAGTAACAGAAACATCATTGACTGTGAGAATATCCTTGCCCAGTTCCCGCTCCGGCATAAAGCCCACAAAGGGATAGCGGCGGGTGGAGCAAGGCATTTCCTCAACAGTCAGCTTGTCCAGCAGTTTCCGGCGGGCGGTTGCCTGCTTAGCCTTGGCCTTGTTGGCAGAGAAACGCTGAATGAACAGCTGCAATTCTTCGATCTTTTCCTGATTGCGCTTGTTCTTATTGCGGATCATGGCCTGCACCATCTGGGAGGACTCGTACCAGAAGTCGTAGTTACCCACATACATCTTGATTTTGCCGTAGTCGATATCCACGGTGTGGGTGCAGACGGTGTTTAAGAAGTGGCGGTCGTGGGAAACAGCAATGACCATGCCGGGGAAGTCCAGCAGGAAATCTTCCAGCCAGTTGATGGCTTCAATATCCAGGTTGTTGGTAGGCTCGTCCAACATAACAATGTCGGGGTTGCCAAACAGCGCCTGTGCCAACAGCACCTTCACCTTCAAACGAGGGTCAACGCTGCCCATAATGGCATAGTGCATCTCTGGGCCGATACCCACACCCTGGAGCAGTCGGGAGGCATCGGATTCTGCTTCCCAGCCGCCCAGCTCTGCAAACTCGGCTTCCAGTTCAGAAGCACGCATACCATCTTCGTCGGTAAAGTCCGGCTTTTCGTAGATAGCATCCTTTTCCTTCATAATGTCATACAGGTGCTGGTTGCCCATAATGACAGTGTCCATGACGGTGAATTCGTCGTAAGCGTTCTGGTTCTGCTTCAATACAGACACACGCTTTTCCGGGTCTACATGGATCTCACCGGCGGTGGACTCCAGCTCGCCGTAGAGCATCCGCAAAAAGGTGGATTTGCCTGCGCCGTTGGCGCCGATGATGCCGTAGCAGTTGCCGGGCAAAAATTGCAGATCTACATGCTGAAACAGCCATTGGCCGCCAAATTGCATTCCTAAATTGCTGACTGTAATCATTTTCTACTCCTTCTTCGGGTTTACGCACCCATCATACTTCCTGCCGGGAGGCCCCGGTTTCTGTAATGCCTGTTCCCATTCACAGGCGCATACTCATACAGTTTAACTATAGCACAAAATCACAAATAATCAAAGAAAAATTTTTGGAAATCAGAAAAAGAAGCTGTCTTATTGGACAGCTTCTTTTTTAATCGTTATAGAAAAGAAGAGAGTACCAGGTAACGATATTCTCTCCGTACTGAAATTCCAGGCCGTTATCTTCCAATGTAGGAATGATATTGATGCCGTGGCTTTCCACACAGGGGTGCATCTGCTCCGGATGGCGGCAAGGCTGTCCATCTAAGAATGCGCACCGCTGGCAAACGGCGCAGGCTTCTGTGGAGAGAACATAGGGTTCTACCCCCTGCTCACGGAACAGATCCCGGACCTGGTTGGTGATCGCTTCGTGGGTCTTTCTTGTTTGCAAAGTCTCTTCCAGATCCGAAATATCCCGGGTTTCTGTGATAGTGCCGATCAGAAGGCATTTTTTATAAGCAAGGCATCTATGTTGGCAATCTTCCACCTCTCCCACCGCCGGGGGGCATGCCCAGGTCTTTCCGTACATCGGGCACTCCATCTGGCAGATATACCGGATCCGCCCGGAAAATTCCAGACCTTCCGGATCAATAGGCGCATAATAATACAGAGGAAGTGTGGAAAGCTTGGATTCCAGTTTTTCAAAATCCATCATCTTAATTCCTCCATGATCCGTGTGCAGCCCTCCTGGATATCTGCCCAGGTCTGGGTGAAGTCCCCAGTGTACCAAGGGTCTGCCACATCCCGCTCCAGAAAAGGGCGGAATTTATTTTCCTGGGGAAACAGTCTGTCTAAGTACCGGCGATTGGAACGGTCCATGTAGTAAATATGGTCATATGCGTCTACATCTGCCTGGGTGATCTGCCGGGCACGATGCCCTTCGCAGCCAATGCCGTGCCGTGCAAGCTCCCGCTTGGCAGGGGGATACACCGGATTTCCCAATTCTTCCCGGCTGACTGCCACAGAGTCGATCTCAAAGTTCTCGGCCAGACCGGCCTTCTTCACCATATCCTTTAATACATACTCTGCCATGGGACTTCTGCAAATATTGCCATGGCAGACGAATAACACCTTATACATGCCAAACGCCCTCGCTTTCATCGGGGGTATTATAGCACGCATTTTGCCGGATTGCAACTTACAGGAGCATTTACAGCTATGTTATGGGTACCGTTTTGAAGCCGATGGGGTAATGAATTTGACCGAATAGGCAAAAAGCAACATTTCTCCGCTTTCCTTTGCTATGATGTATTCACAAACAGAAAACGGAGGACTACAAAATGCAGGCAATTAAAACTGTAGGGCTTGTCAAGCAGTACAAAAATCTGACTGCCGTGGATAGACTGAATTTAGAAATCAGGCAGGGGGAATTATTTTCTCTTTTAGGTGTCAACGGCGCCGGAAAGACCACTGCTATCAAAATGCTCTCCTGCCTGGCAAAGCCTACCGTAGGAGATGCCTTTGTAGGCGGCTACAGCATTACAAAAGAACCGGAACAGGTGAAACGGCTGATCGGCGTATCTCCCCAGGAAACTGCCGTTGCGCCCAACCTCTCGGTGAAAGAAAATCTGGAACTGATCTGTGGGATCCACGGTTTTTCCAAAGAAAAAACCGCAACAAAGATCTCTGAACTTGACCGGCAGTTTTCTCTGGATACTGTTTTGCACAGAAAAGCTGGAAAATTATCCGGCGGTTGGCAGCGCCGTGTCAGCATCGCCATGGCGCTGATCTGCGAGCCCCAAATTCTATTTCTGGACGAGCCTACCCTCGGTTTGGATGTCCTTGCAAGGCATGACCTATGGGAAGTGATCCGGGCTTTGAAAGGCAAGATCACCGTCATTCTCACCACCCATTATATGGAAGAAGCCCAGACCCTTTCCGACCGGATCGGCATTATGAGAAACGGCACGCTCCTTGCGGTAGGAACAGTAGAAGAATTGAACGCACTGGTCGGAACAGATGATTTTGAAAAGGCCTTTGTTTCCATTGTAAAGGAGGGCAAGGTATGAGAATGTTGCCTTTTGCCAAACGGTGTACGAAAGAAATTCTGCGAGATCCCATCAATCTTGGATTCGGTCTGGGATTTCCTTTGGTCTTACTGCTGCTTCTAAGCAGCCTGCAAGCAAACATCCCGGTGAATCTGTTTAAGATCAATCGACTGACACCGGGGCTTACTATATTCGGATTATCATTTATGACGCTTTTTTCCGCAACGCTGATCGCGAAAGACCGGGAAAGTGCTTTTCTGCAAAGACTGTACGCCACTCCCCTGCGAGGTGTTGACTTTATCTTGGGCTATATGCTCCCCCTCCTGCCCATCGCCATCGGGCAGAGCGTAATCTGCTATCTGTTCGCAATCCCCCTGGGGCTGACTGCTAATGTAAATATTCTTTATGCCATCATCGGGATCATCCCTATGGCCATTTTCAATATTGCTTTGGGGCTTTTGTGCGGCAGTATTTTAGGTGTGAAGCAGGTGGGCGGTATTTGCGGGGCACTTCTTACCAATCTGTCTGCCTGGCTGTCTGGGGTGTGGTTTGATCTGACCCTTGTGGGGGAGCTTTTCGAAAGAATCGCCCGCGCACTACCCTTTGTTCACGCAGTAGAAATGGAAAAAGCATTACTAGACGGCAACTTTCCGCTTGCAGTCACCCACCTGCTACCGGTTCTTCTGCACAGCGCATTGGTCTTGGCGGTTGCGGTGCTGTGTTTCCTTGGACAAATAAAAAAACAGTAAGACAGAAAATCTTTATTCTTTTTCCATTGGTGCATATTTTTTACCCCCGTGGCAAACAATACCTCCGAACACCAAATACAGGAGGTAAATATAAAATGAGAAAATCCCGTTTGCTCTGTCTAACGGCTGCTCTTTGCTGTCTGTTGACCCTGGGGGGTGCGGCCCTGGCAGCGGAGGTAGAATGTGACGCCCAATACTGTTTTTCCGTCGGCGACTTTTCCCAGGAGGAAGCCCTGCGTGGCATCTGTATCACCGGTTTGCCCGACCCCAGCACCGGCACAGTGATGCTGGATAACCGGGTGCTGCGCACCGGAGATATCCTGACTGAGGGGCAACTGGCACAGATGGTCTTCTGTCCCCTTTGGGCAGAGGAAGATACCCAGGCTACTGTCACCTATCTTCCTATTTTTGAAAACCGGGTAGCCCCTGTTGCTACCATGACCATTGCCATTAAGGGTAAGAAAGACAATGCCCCGGTTGCGGAGGATTTTACTCTGGAGACCTATAAGAATCTCCCCGCCCAGGGGATGCTGAAGGTCAGCGACCCGGAGGAACAGGCCATGACCTATACCATGGTCCGGGCCCCCAAACGCGGTGAAGTCGCCATGAATCCTGACGGCAGCTTCACTTATACCCCTAAAAAGAACAAAGTCGGTGTGGACTCATTCACCTACACCGCTGCCGATCCTGCTGGGAATGTGTCCCGAGAGGCAACTGTGACCATCCAGATTCTCAAGCCCACCGATAGCCGCCAATACACCGACACCGCCGCAGATGCCTGCCGGTTTAGCGCCGAATGGCTGAAAAACACCGGCCTATTCGTAGGCGAGCAGGTAGCAGGTACAGACTGCTTCTATCCGGAAAAAGCCGTTACCAGAGGAGAATTTCTTTCCATGGTAATCAATCTGCTGGATATTCCCACCCAGGAAGTTTCTAGCGAAAGCGTGCCTTCTGACACACCCCAGTGGCTCAAGCCCTATTTAGCCGCCGCCCTGCGCTCCGGTCTGACTGCAGGATTGCCGGAAAGTGAGGATGGCAGCTTCCAGGCAGACGCGCCCATTACCGGCGCAGAAGCAGCAGTGATGCTGCAAAATGCTTTGGATCTGAGTATCTCCCAGCAGACCCTGGAAACCAAGGAAGCTATGGCCCAGGAAGAAAACGATGCAGTTCCTGCCTGGGCAGCGGTATCCATGACCGCCATGACCGATCACGGCATTACCCAACTGACTACCGAGCCTATGACCCGTAGCCAGATGGCACAGGTGCTTTATCAGGTATCCCAGTTGGCCCTAGAAGCGCCTGGCATGCAGGTGATTCGGATGCAGCAATCTTAAACAAAAACCTCACTGCTTAGCAAAGCAGTGAGGTTTTTTCATAAGTAAATTTACTTTTTCTCCAGATACGCCTGCCTTCCGGATTCGTAAAGGTTATTGCCCAGGCTATCGATAATCACAAACAACGGCATATCCTCCACATAGAGCTTACACAGAGCTTCCGCACCCAGATCCTGGTAGGCGATCAGTTCACATTTTTTAACACATTTGGCAAGCAGTGCGCCTGCACCGCCGATCGCGCCAAAATAAACACCGGAATACTGCTTCATTGCTTCCACCACTTCCGGCAATCTTCCGCCCTTGCCAATCATACCCCTGACACCAACAGACATCATTGTAGGCGCATAAGCATCCATACGACCGGAGGTGGTAGGGCCGGCAGAGCCAATGACCTGTCCGGGCTTGGCAGGGGTGGGACCCACATAATAGATGGTAGCGTCGTTGGGATCGAAGGGCAATTTCTCTTCTCTGGCCAAGGCTTCACACATCCGCTTATGCCCTGCATCCCGAGCTGTGTAGATTGTACCGGTCAAATAAACAATATCCCCTGCCCGCAAGGTTTTGGCAAGATCTTCGGTCAAAGGTAATGTAATATGCTTTTCCATTTACAGCACCTCTGTCTTATGCCTGGTCACATGGCAGTTGATATTGATGGCGCAGGGCATACCTGCAATGTGGGTAGGCATGGTCTCAATGTTCAAGCCAATGGCAGTAGTCTTGCCACCAAAGCCTTGCGGACCAATTCCCAATGCGTTGACCTTCTCCAACATCTGTGTTTCCAACTCTGCATAAAACGGGTCGGGATGGTGGCTATCCAAAGGCCGCATAACCGCTTTCTTTGCCAAAAGCGCCGCCTTATCAAATGTACCGCCGATGCCCACGCCGATCACCATAGGCGGGCAAGGGTTCGGGCCGGCAGTTTCCACAGTTTCCAAAACAAAGTCGATAATGCCCTGCAAACCGGCAGAGGGTTTGAGCATCCGGATAGCGCTCATATTTTCACTGCCAAACCCCTTAGGTCCTACAGTGATCTTCACATTTTCACCGGGCACGACCTCCGTATAGAGCATCGCAGGGGTGTTATCACCAGTATTGCCCCGACGGATGGGGTCTGCTACCACGCTTTTGCGCAAATAGCCCTTGTCATAACCACGGCGGACGCCCTCATCCACAGCCTGACGCAGGTCACCGCCGACCAAATGAACATCCTGTCCAATCTCCAAAAACACACAGGCCATACCGGTATCTTGGCAAATAGGAACATTCTCTGTATCCGCAATCTTGTAGTTTTCTATAATCTTGTCCAGCACGCTTTGGGCAAAGGCGCTGTCCTCACAGGCCCGGCAGGTCTGGATCGCGGATTTTACATCATCCGGCAAGTGAATATTGGCTTCGATGCAAAGCTTTTCCACCACATCGGTGATGGCAGATACATTGATTTCACGCATTAGGCAGCACCCCCCTTTTCCAAAAATTATAGCACAGGAAACCTCTTGTTACAAGACTTACAGGAAGCTGCTTTCAACGCCTCTTTACTTTTTCGCAGCAATTTGCGGAATCTTGCCCAAGGTCAGCGCAACCAAAGTAGTAAGCACTATCTCCGGCACCATATACATGCCGTTATATACCACACTGTAAACAATTCCCAAGGTTACTTCTCCCAGGTTTTCCACCAACCATAAACCCCATGCCGGGAAACCGTCTTGGGTAAAATACCACTGGGCATAGCCGGAAAACAGCAGATACCCTGACACAATGTGAACCACATACCGAGCGCTTAAGGCCACTACGCCACCCAAAGCCAATGCCTTACTGCGGTTTTGGATGCGATCTCGGAAAATACCGCCTAAACCCAGCACTGTATAAGCTGCGATATAATCCAAGAAACACATGGCCAAGGCTTTGCCGATCAGCGCGCCATCGCCAAAATACCCGGGTAAAAAGGCCGCAGACACCGTCTTTGCACCCAACGCCATTTCTAGCAGCGCATAAGCAAAGGCTGCTACGAAACCCCATTTCATCCCGTGTCGATAACCGATCAGCACCACTGGCAGCATGCTGACAAAGGTTACCTGCCCACCAAAGGGCATTTCCGGAATGATCAGCTTTGCCGCCAATTCCAAAAGAATAGCGGTTGCCAACAGCATGGCGCTTTCTGTGATCTTCCTTGTTTTTGTTTCCATATAAAATACCTCCTCCCCTTTTGGGGCAAAAAATATCGCATTGCAAACCCGTCAAAGGTGTGCAATGCGATATAGGTATCTCATTCACATCTTTTCCTACGACGGTACTGACCGTATCAGGTTCGCGGGTCAAGGCGTTTACGCCTAATCTCAGCCGGTACACCGGCACCCCGAAGATAGATTTGTTCTGCGATTACTGCTATTATACGGCAAATATCGCCGTTGTCAAGCCATTTCTAATGTTAATTCCCGGCCACCGAGAATGTGAAAGTGCAAATGCTTGACACTCTGACCAGCATGCGCGCCACAGTTGGATACTACCCGGAAGCCTTCTTCCAGGCCCTCCTGTTCCGCAATCTTTGCAATCACCTCAAAAATATGGGCAATCACACCGCTGTTTTCCGGATTCACCTGGGCAACAGAATCGATGTGCGCCTTAGGGATCACCAAAATATGGGTAGGCGCCATAGGGCTGATATCCCGGAAAGCAAGCACGGTTTCATCCTCATAAACCTTGGTAGAGGGAATCTGTCCAGCCACAATCTTACAAAACAGACAATCCATATTTGTTCCTCCTTATAGTCCAATGAGACTAAATACGCCAGTACTGGCCACCGCCATGATCACACCGGCCAAAATTACGCCCAGAGTAACCGCCAGCACTGTGGATTTAAAACCCATATTTAAAAAGCTTGCTGCCATTGCGCCGGTCCAGGCGCCAGTTCCCGGCAAGGGAATTCCTACAAACAGAAGCAGTGCCATAAATAAGCCATACCGGCCTGTCTTTGCCACCAGTTTCTTACCGGCCCGCTCTCCCTTATTTAAAAAGAAGCCACAAATCTTTCCGATATAACGCTGTCTAGATCCCCATTTCAGGAATTTTCTGGCAAATAAGTAGATGAAAGGCACAGGCACAATGTTACCCACAACGCAAACAATATAGCTAACTACCGGGTGTAGCCCCATGCCTAGCGCAATAGGAATCGCACCCCGCAATTCCAGCACAGGAATCATGGAAATAAAAAAGCAAAACAGGTAATTTTTAATCATAATTGTCCCCTTTTATATTGTTGTCCTAATTATATCACAAGAAACATCGGTGAGCAAGACGAAAAAACTGCCTTTTAGGATATTTCCCAAAAGGCAGTTTTCTTTAAGACAATAACAACTTATCGTCCGCTTCGTCAGAACCGCTTGCTTTGCTAAACAGCTCCAGGAGCTGCTCCACAGTCAGCTTCTTCTTTTCTTCCCCGGACACATCTACCACCACCCGGCCTTCATACATCATAATGAGCCGGTTGCCATGGGCGATGGCATCGCGCATGTTATGGGTGATCATCAAAGTGGTCAGATTATCACGGGCCACGATCCGCTCGGTAGCCTCCAAAACCTTTTCTGGAGTCTTGGGGTCCAGGGCTGCAGTATGCTCATCCAGAAGCAGCAGCTTAGGCCGCTGCAGAGTGGCCATCAGCAATGTCAATGCCTGCCGCTGACCGCCGGAAAGGAGTCCTACCTTGGCAGTCATACGGTCTTCCAAACCCAATTCCAGAATCTTCAGCTGTTCCCGATACTTCTCTCGTTCTGCCTTGGTAATGCCGGGAAGCAGGGTTCTGGGTGTGCCTCTACGGGCAGCCAATGCCAGATTTTCTTCGATCTGCATGGTAGCAGCCGTACCCATCATGGGATCCTGGAACACACGGCCAATGTATTTTGCTCTCTTATATTCCGGCAGAGCAGTGACATCCACACCATCGATCACAATGCTGCCTGCGTCCACAGGATAAACACCTGCCACGCAGTTGAGCATAGTGCTCTTACCTGCGCCGTTGCCGCCGATCACGGTGACGAAATCTCCTTCTTTCAATTCCAGGTTCAGGCCATTTAACGCAATTTTTTCATTGACTGTTCCTGCATTGAATACTTTGCGGATATTTTCTAATTTCAGCATACCTTCCGCTCCTTTCCAGCCTTCTTGAACACCTGTCCCCGAAGGTTCGGCACTGCCAGGAAGATGGCCACGATCACAGCAGAAATCAGCTTTAAGTAGTTGGAGTTAATATCCAAAATGCTGATGACCGCCTGGATCACCAGGTAATAGATCACTGCGCCCAAAGCCACCGCCAGTAGCTTCAAGCCGAAGTTGCGGAACAACTTGCCAAAGACCACTTCTCCAATGATAATGGCTGCCAGGCCAATAACGATTGCGCCTCTGCCCATATTAATATCTGCAAAGCTCTGGAACTGGGCAAGCAGTGCACCGGACAAGGCCACCAAACCGTTGGCGATCATCAAACCGATCACCTTATTGCGATCGGTGTTGATACCCTGAGCCCGGGCCATATTGCCGTTAGCGCCGGTTGCGCGGATAGAAGAGCCCAATTCTGTACCAAAGAACCAGTACAGCACAATAATGATCACTGCCACAAACATGCCCACAGTAATAATAGGGTGCTGCAGCACAGAGCGTGTACCCTTTGCCACATCCTGCAAATACCGCAGGGAGACTACCATGTCATAATTATTGACATTAAGGGCCTGGTTCGCTTTCATGTCCATAATGGCCAGATTCACAGACCACAGTCCTAACTGGGTAAGAATACCGGACAAAATGGCCGGGATCTTCAATGTAGTGTGGAAAAATCCGGTGACAAGTCCGGCGATCATACCGGCAGCCAAAGCCACCAGCATTGCCACCCAAACATTGTGGCCCGCTACCAGCATCATAGCGCAAACTGCGCCGCCAGTACAAAAAGAACCATCCACCGTCAGATCAGACACTTCCAGCAGTTTATAAGTAATGTACAAGCCGATGGCCATAATGCCCCAGATCAAGCCCTGGGATACTGCACCTGGCAGGGCGTTTATAAAACTAAATAAGTTGCCTATGAGGTTCATCTTTTTGCCTCCAAATGGTTTTCTCAAAGAAACAGAGCGAAGCTTTCACCCCGCCCTGCCTTTATCATATTATTCGCCGATAGCTACATAGCCCTCCGGGGGGGTCAAGCCCAGAGCGTCGCAAATATCCTTGTTGTACTTCTTTGTAAAGTTCTCTGCGTAAGCCACAGGCATGGTAGCAATATCTGCCTGGCCGGTTAGGATCTTGGCAGCCATCTTGCCGGTGGTGTATCCCAGATCATAGTAGCTGATAGAAAGGGTCGCTACACCGCAACCGGCGCAGATGCCTTCCTCGCCTGCCACCACCGGTACACCGACAGCCCGGCAAATGCCGTCTACTGTGCCGGTAGCACCAGCAACCGCATTATCGGTAGGAATGTAAATCACATCGGAATTGTCCGCAGCTTTCTGGGTCACAGACTGCAGATCATTGGTATCGGCAAAAGCGTACTGCTTGCAAGTCATACCCATAGCTTCCAGGTAGCCCTGCACAGTATCCACCTGGTACTTGGAGTTTGCCTCAGCAGAGCAATACAGCAGGCCAACATTCTTGGCATCCGGGAACCATTCCTTTACCATCTGTGCCTGCTGGTCCAGAGGTGCCAAGTCAGAAGTACCGGAAACATTACCACCCACAGTGCCGGAGAAATCAGCAATGTCCAGAGCCACGCCATATTCTGTAACGGAAGTGCCCAGCACAGGAATGTCACTGGTAGCTGCCACAGCAGCCTGCAGTGCAGGGGTAGCATTGGCCATGATCAGATCCACATTCTTAGAAACAAAGGCATTGACAATGGGGGCGCAGGTAGCAGAGTCACCGCCGCCCATCTGCACATCTACTTCTACCTTGTCTTCGCCCAGCTCCGCCTTCAGCGCAGCAACAAAGCCCTCAGTGGCAGCGTCCAAAGCCACATGGGGGGTCAACTGGCAAACGCCAACCACATACTTGTCGCTGCCCTGCTCTGCAGGCGCACAAGCCGCCATAGACACAACCAGCATAGCAGCCAACACCAAAGCTAACATCTTTTTCATAATTTTCTCTTCCTCTCTCCCTAAAGGGTAATCGATTGTTTAACTATACCACCTAATAATCCATATGTCAACGATAAATTCCATTCTACGCGGACATTTTTATTTCTGGGGTGTACACCCCATCCCAGCAGCTCCCATAACAAACGACCCTGTGCGATCTGCACAGGGTCGTATTTCTATAATGTAACCAACACCAGAATCATTAGAAACGCAAAGTTAAACGCACTAAACAGAGCAATGTATGTAGCGCTCTTTCCGGGATTGTGCTTGGTATACTCCCGGAATGTGATCAAACTGGCAAGAGAGGAGATCAGCGTTCCCACACCGCCGATGTTTACACCGATCAGCAGTTGCCGATAATTTTGCGTGAACTGGGACAGTAAAATCGCCGTGGGCACATTACTGATCACCTGGCAGGAAGCTACAGAAACCAGTAACGTGTTTTTCTCCAGTAACCAAGAAAACAGCTGCCGCACCTGGGGAATTCTTGCCATATTCCCTGAAAAGACAAAAAAGAACACAAAGGTCAAAAGCAACGGATAGTCCACACTTTTCAGTGCCTGCCGATCCGCCACCAGCAACACCGCCGGAATGATCAACAATCCCAGCCAGTAAGGGATTCCCCGAAACACAATGGCAATAGATAACGCAAACAGCAGTAAATACAACAGCGTTCTGCCTTTAGGCATCCGGATTGTTTCATCCTTGACTTCCAAAGGCTCGGGTTTTACAAACAAGCAGCACACTGTAATCAATGCCACCGCCACTACAAAGGGAAACGCCATAATGGACATAAACTCGCCATTTGGAATGTTAAACTTAGTATAAAGATACAGGTTCTGGGGATTGCCAAAGGGAGTGAGCATACCGCCTAAGTTGGCTGCAATATTTTGCATTATAAAGGTAAAGGCCATATACCGGTTCTTCCCGGTGGTAGACAGCACCAAATGGCCCAAGGGCAAAAAAGTCAGCAATGCCATATCGTTGGCGATTAGCATAGACCCTAAAAATGTGATATAGGTTAGCGCCAGAATGCTCATACGGACATTTTTGCAGTATTTTACGATTTTGCGGGCCAACATATAGAAAAAGCGAACATTCCGCAAAGCGCACACCACTGCCAATACGCAAAACAGACAGGTCAGGGTCTTTACATCAAAATATTCCAAATACTCTCTATCCGGCGGAATCAGAAAACCGGTGATCACCGCAGCCACAAAAGCTACCACCATCACCACATTCTTTTTGGCAAAGTGTATCAGTTTCAATTACTTCTCTTCCTTTTTTGCAGAATCGATGCTACCCCGAAACACCACGTACTTATCGTACAAAAACTCAGTGACAAAGTTTGCCAGCATGGATAAAATTAAAATGATGTACTCGTTCCAACCAAAATCTGCAAACACCTGACCGCCCCAGGTGGAAAGGGGTGTGAACACTAAGTAGAAAAGCGCCACCTTGACCATCGCTACCGGCACATTATTGGCAGACTGGAAGGTAAACTTCCGGTTTAAGGTGAAATTCCACACCACAGACAAAATCAGTGCTGTCAGATAGCAAACCCAATAGTTCCAACGGAACAACTCGTTCATCAGTGCAAAAGAAACCGACTGGATTACGCCGGCACTGATAGAAAACAGGGTAAATTTCACCATGCGCATCCATTCTCTTTTTCTGTTGTCCATATCCTGCATCCTTTTCTTAAATTTCTTTTGACACCAGGTATCGGGGACGCCCCTTCACCTCTTCGTAAATTTTGGCAATATAGTAACCGATAATTCCAAGAGATATCATCACAATACTGCCTAACAGTAAGATTAGCAAAATAACCGTTGTAAAACCGGACACTGCATTACCGGTAAAGTAGCGCACCAGGGTCTGGATACCCAAAATTACCGCAAAAATCAGCACGCCCACACCGGCCCAAGTCACCAGCTGCATAGGAGCAGCAGAGTAACCGGCAATGTTATTCACCGCATATTTCACAAGGCCCCAGGTAGACCATTTGGACTGCCCTTCTGTTCGCTGCTGTACATCAAACTCCACCTGGGTACTGCGATAGCCTACCCAGGAACTCATAGCCCGGAAAAAGCCGTTTCGCTCGGACATAGACACCAAACTGTCGATCACTTTCCGGTCCAGCAGCTTAAAATCAGATGCCCGGGACATATCGATTTTGACAGCCTTGGAGATCAGCCAATAAAAGCCTTGAGAGGCTTTTTCGTGGAATTTACTTTCCTGCCCACGGCTACGCTTGACACCTTCCACCACTTCGTAGCCTTCCAGCCACTTTTGGTACATCACCGGTACAATATCAGCAGGATGCTGCAAATCGCAGTCCATCACCACCGCGCAATCGCCCTTTGCCTGAGCAAGGCCTGCAGCGATCGCTGCTTCCTTGCCAAAGTTCCGGGAGAAGCGGACACCGTGAACTACCCGATTTTTCTGGTGGATTTTTTCAATTTCTTCCCAAGTTCCATCCCGGGAGCCATCATCCACAAAAATCAGTTCATGCTCGATCTGCACCTCTTGCAGAACCTTCTGGAGGGTGTCTGCGGTACGCCCAATCATCTGAACTTCATTATAGCTGGGCAAAATGACTGAAAGTAATGCCATAATTAACCCTTCCTTTTAAAAATAAACAATTTAGACAACAGGAAATTTAAAGTCAGCACCAACACACTTACCAGCACCTTACTTACCATGCCGGTAATACCAAAAAGCTTCTGGTTCAGCCCTATGGCTACCAGGGCAGGTACTAAAATAATTTCCAATACACCTGTTACAATACGCCCGCCTACAAACAGCGCCGCCTCCCGGACAACCGTCTTTGGCTGCCAGGACTTGCTCTCAAATACCAGCCACTTATTGGCTAAAAATGCAAAGGCAACCGCAGCTGCCCAGGCGATTCCATTGGAAACGCCCACGCCCCAGTGCCCTACACAGACTGCATAGACGGCCCAGTTGCAGGCGGTGGTCATCACGCCCACCACCAAATACACGATCATCTCCCGATAGCGCGCCAAAAACTTCTTCATATCTTTACTTTTCCTTATAATAAAGCATGCAATGGCAGTAGCCTTCAAAATCCGGGTCAGCAATCTGTTCCCGAAACTCTTGGCAGATACATTTATTCTCCTCTGTGCGCTCCAAACGGCAAGGGCAATAGCCGTCCTTGGCCTCGAGCCCCTCTTTGATCATCTGTACCACCTGAGGATCTGGATTCAATTTCACTTTTCCCATAGCTGCCTCCTAAAATATATCTTTTTTATGATACCACAGCAGCCCGAAAAAGTAAATATTTACAATGCATCCTTACTGTACACCCCAAAGCCCTCGCCTAAAATCTCATGGGCATTGCTCACGATCAAAAATGCACTAGGGTCAATTTCCATCACTGCAGCCTTGATCGAAGCGATCCGGGACTGACGAAATGCGCAAAGAATCACATCGGTACGGTTTTGATTCCACCCGCCACGGCCGTCCAGGATCGTAATCCCCAGATCCAAAGCCAGCAACGCTTTGCGGATCTGATCACTTTTGGGACTGATAATAAACGCCATTTTAGCTGCCGTTCCACCATAAACCACAGCATCCATGGCAACGCTGCAAACATACATGGTCAGAACGCCATATAGCGCAACTTCCACGCTCCGGAAGGCCAAGGCATAACCACAGACCACCGCGGCATCCATAATCAGACATAGCTTACCAATGGAAACATGGGGTAACCGATACTTTAACAATCTAGCTCCCAGATCCGTACCGCCGTTTGTAGCGCCTGCCATCAACTGCATGCCCATGGAAACGCCCAAAAGCACACCTCCGAACAAACAGGCAACCAAAGTGTTTTCTATAGGTGGGAATGTAAACCAGGCGGCAAACAAATCGATCAAAACAGATCCCACCGTCATGGAATACAAAGAGGAAACCAGAATCTTCAGTCCCTGTACACGGATACCCAAAACAAACAAAGGGATATTGAGCACAATGATCATCACGCCCACAGGCAGGGCAGGTACAAAATGATTGATAATCTGGGCAACACCGGTAGCTCCACCCATCACAATGTTGTTTGGCTGGAATAGCCAGTTTACACTGATCGCATATAAAATACATCCCAGAGTGATCACCAGGTAGTTCTTTACCCCGGCATAAAAAGTAGTTCTATTTTTCATAGCGCCCTCCGTTCCTTATCCATTGTGTTTACCTCATAGTATTCCCCTTATTTATACGCGGGGATACTTTTCTTTGTATCAAAATTATATCATATACCAAATATCAGCGCAATCATCCCTTTGCACAGCCACCAACCAGGCGGGTATGATACTTTTTCAATCTTTTGTGCAATTTTCCCCCTTTACTTTGATATAAAATCACTTATAATAAAAGTATTGAAAATAAGAAAGGCTGGATCTAATATGCCCACACAAAGTCTTTTGCAGCGTCAGCTTCCCCCGCTTCGTTCCAGGGAAGAAATGATCGATCTGCTGCTGAACAACGAATACGGTCATATGCCTCAGATCCCTTACACCATGGAGGTATCTGAGCCGAAGATCGTAGATAAGCGTTATTGCTGCGGCAAGGCCCAGTATAGCTATGTAAATATGACCATCACCACCGAATACGGCAGCCACACCTTCCGGGTAAACAGACTGCTGCACATCGATGGTCAGGATCATCCCTTCTTCGTTTTTATCAATTTCACCCCCGCTGTGCCGGACAAATACTTGCCTGCGGAAGAAATTATGGAAAATGGATTCTCCATGCTGTCTTTCTGCTACAGCGATGTTACTGCCGATAACGGTGATTTTACCGATGGTCTGGCGAAGTGTCTGCTGCCCAACGGGCAAGACACTCCCACCGCCTGTGGCAAACTGATGATCTGGGCATGGGCCGCAATGCGTGTCATGGATTACGCTCAGACCCTTTCCGGTTTGGATTTCCAGCAAGCTGCGCTGGTTGGCCACTCCCGTCTGGGCAAAACCGCATTGCTGGGTTCTATGCTGGATGAGCGTTTCCGCTATGCCATCTCCAACGACTCCGGCTGCGGCGGTGCAGCCCTGACCCGTGGCAAAAACGGTGAGTCCATTGCCGACATCTTAAATAAGTTCTATTACTGGTTCTGCCCGCAGTTTAAGGAGTTTGCAGACCACTATCCTCCGGATTTTGATCAGCACTATCTGCTATCATCCATTGCACCCAGATATGTGTATGTCTGCTCTGCTTCTATGGATGACTGGGCCGACCCGGACTCTGAGTTCTTAAACTGTATTGCCGCTTCGGAAGAATTTAAACGGCAGGGATTGCCGGGATTCATTTGTGATAACGCATTCCCCGGCGACGATGTTACATTCCACGAAGGTACCATCGGTTACCATCGCAGACCCGGAATGCATTTCCTGTCCCGTCATGATTGGCATCGATTTATGGCATTTATCCGCCTGCATAGCAAAGACGAAAAGTAATCACAAAAATGGAGTGTTGCCAAGGCAACACTCCATTTTATTTTATGAAACCAACACAAAACCCACAGGATCGTTTTCTTTGAATCTGTAAAGATAAATGATTGCTGTTTGAAGTTTCTTTGCTCCGTCGTTAATTTCCACCGCTTGATTATGAGATATATAGAAATACCCATTTCCAAAGGAAAACAGTCCTGTTTGCCCACAGGGAAGACTATATCCGCAAATCCCTGTATTGGGATCTTTCAAAGCCGTTTCCTTTAAGTAGATGCATTTCATCCTCTCTTCGGGAACCACCCCTTGCAGTACCTGCTCTTGGGGCTGCCGGGTGCCATCGATCACATACATGGGATAATTGGGATAATTGACTTTCTTTCCTTTATAAACTGTGAAAAACCAGTCGCCGGTATGGCTGTCGTACTCCAGGTTTTGGATACCGAAGGTGGTATTACCTGTAAACAGGGCATAACATTCCTTAGAATGCACCCCACTATGATGAGGGCTGCTCTGCTTCAAGGGCTTTGCCGCCGCGCTGAATTCTCTCCAATCATATTGGCGAATGATCTGGTAGTCATTGTCCTTTCGTTCCACATCCCCATAGATGCCATAGGCGACCATCAGTTGCTTGACAGAATCCTTAGGTGCGCCAAATACAGGGCCAAAAGAAACACCATCGATTCCCGAGCAAGCCAAATGGTGGGGTTTGCCATCCTCCCCGGTGGCCTTATAATCTGCCACCACATCCGGCAGGTAAACAGCCTGCATCACACCATCTTCTTCTGCGTGCATGCCCTGACGATCAATTTTATCCACATCAAAGATCGCAATATAAAAACCATCCTCCTTGGCAATGGTCTGACCTGTGCGTTTCATAATGCTTTGACCGATGTTGTCATGCTTATACTCAATAGAGCCGTAAACCTTTCCATCTTCTTCATTGAAGGCAATACAGCCCAGGTGGCCCGTCAGCCCTTCCACATAACCAATGACGCTGCCGTCTAGATTTGCCTTTACCAGCAATGTAGTGTAAGAATAATAAATAACGCGATTCTTTGTATCTACCGCAATACCCTGAATATGCCCAGCATCCCAAAGCCCCGTATCAATTTTATAAGGGAATAAACGCATATCTATGCTGTTTGTATTCATACCCACACCTCATAATCTATTTATCGAAAATGCCACCCAAAGGGTGGCATTTTTATGCTGCTCGATCAAAAGCGCTATTATTTGTATAAGTAAAATCCGTTACCTACAATTTGCTGGGATTCACAGAAAATCATAAAGGAAGAAGGATCGATCTGCTCCACTTTTCTTTGGAACTCAGGAATTTCTCTATCCTTTATCGCGCACATCAGCATGGTTTTGTTCCTCTTGGTATATGCACCTTCCGCATTGATCTTGGTGACGCCTCTGCCGGAGGTGGAAATCAGTTTCTCGGTGATCTCGTCACCCTTTTCTGTGATGATGAAAATAATCTTGGATACATTCATGGTTTTGATCAAATAGTCAATAGAGAAGGTGGACACGCACAGGGTGATGATGCCGTACAAAATCAGCTCCACATCCCGAAACACCATGTAACCGAAAACAATGATCATTCCATCAATAATCAGCAGCAATTTACCAATGGAAAGATAGGGAAAGAAATGTTGGAAAATTCTTCCTAAGATATCCGTACCGCCGGAGGAAGACCCCTTCAAAAGGGCAAGACCGATGCCGGTACCATACAGCAAACCGCCAAACACAGAAGCCAGCAGCTTGTTATCTGTAATAGCAGGTACATAAGAGAAAACTTCAATAAACAAAGACAGAAGTACTACGCAAATAAATGTGCTGATAATAAACCGCTTTCCAAGAATTTTGATTCCAATAATAATCAAAACAATGTTGGCAATCAAGTTGATCACAGAAATCGGGAGATTAGACAAATGATTTACAATAATCGCAAAACCGGATATTCCGCCTTGCACAATGCTATTGGGGGCAATAAAAACACTAACGGCAAAGCCAATCAATGCAAGGCCAAATACAATGATCAAATAATCTCTAACTCTTTTCATAAGAACACCTCTGGTTTGATTATAGCATCGCCTAATGAAATGTGCAAGGAAATTTATAGAAACAAAAAGGAGCTTTTTCCAGTTGATTACAATTCATTGATTGTAAACTTCAAAGAAAATGCAATACTTTGGCCAGCCTGAATGGTGCTGTAAGCAAACTGCTCGTCAAGCTTCGTTGTGCTAGGTTCCAAGCCAAGGGCATAATCACCGCTTGCCATGGATTTCCATTCCAAGAAATTGGGAAGCGTATCGCCGGAATAAGAAACGGTAAAGCTTCTGCCGATCTTTTCATTGACCAAGGACACAGCTGAATTCTTGGGC
Source organism: Faecousia sp. (assembly GCA_045661025.1). Classification (GTDB taxonomy): domain Bacteria; phylum Bacillota; class Clostridia; order Oscillospirales; family Oscillospiraceae; genus Faecousia. The sequence continues at coordinate 30,931 of JAZREX010000071.1, forward strand.
GCTAAATAATAACAAGTCTCCTCCATATTGGGAACAGGAGCGGTGATTTGATATGCGGTTTCCTTATTTTTCTCTGACCATGGTGTACGGGGCAGGCATGTATCGGAATTGGCAATCACCTTTGCGCCATCATCTAACATAGGATAACCGATGTTAACATGGTACAAAAGGCAGAAATCTTCATCCCGGTAGTTTTCGTTTACCAGACTATCATTGACCGATACGGTATCACTGCCAATCGCTGTTGTAATTTTTCGCCGGAGGATCAGATTTCTGCCAAACAGCTCGGTATTATGGATCTGAGCCTCAACAACGATCTCCTTTTCATTACATTCTGCCCGCAAGATCTGGGCCGGGGTATTATGAAAAGAGCCGTGCTCCTCAAACCCTTCTCTGCCACCAACGCTGTCCAGTCCGCAGGTATAAAGCATACCGCCCTCAAAACGACTCAAAAAAGAAATTTCCCTTTGCAAAAAGCCGTTTTTTGATATAAAAGACATATTCTGTCCCTTGTAATATAGCTGCATCATATCGCAGGCTTTGCTCACATTCAAAAGAAACCGGACTTTGCCGTTATCGCAGTCGATCACATCCAGGCCCTTTCCTCTGCCCTCGGTGATCGTGTAGCGGCGCAAGCTTGCCACCTGGTTTAGTTCAGAAATTCTACCGTCCATAAAGGTTCTCCTTTTATAAAATGTTGATCTGGCACATTTTCATTGTTGCCAGCGCTGCATTGTGGCTTTCCACCGTGACACCTGCACAGCAAGCCGCATCCACATAAATTTCCTTTTCCGGGAAATTTGCCTTCAAAATCAATACATTGGATACCACACAAATATCGGTGCAAAGGCCAATCACGGTGATATCAAAATCTTCCTCCCCAACAACATTTCTCACAAGCCCAGGAAGCTCTGTTGATCCGAAAGTGGGTTTTTCCACCTTTGTAAAAACTTTGCTCCCAAGAGCCTCTTCAATTTGCTTGTCCAATTCCCAACCTGCAGTCCCTTTGATACAATGGGGAACGGGAAGCTTGCCGCCTTCAGCAGTCTGCATATAATTTTCAAAATGGGTATCGTAGGTAACAAAAATATCCCCGTCAAAGTGCCTGATTTTCTTTGCAGCCTTTTCTACCATAGCAACCGCTTCCGCTGTGCCAAGTGATCCGTCCACAAAGTCCTTTTGGATATCCACAACGATTAGTATGTGCCGCATATTACATCACTCCTCCAGCCTTTTTGTTTTGTCGTCATTCAGCAAATTGCATTTCATTAATGCAAGTATAACACACAGAGATTACCGGTGCAAGAGTGCAAAAGTCATGACCCATGGCATAGCCGGGGTCATGACTTATAATGTGGCGCTGCGCGCCAAAAGAAGCAAAAAAAGACCACCCGATTGGGTGGTCTTTTTTGGGCTCCCCTTGTTAGACTTGAACCAACGACCTGCGGATTAACAGTCCGTCTGAACATTTGCGGTGCCCGGTGTGCGCCTTGATGTCGGTGCATCTGCGTTGCACACCGACCGCGGCACAACAAAGCAACGCCCCTGTATCTGCCATCGGCAGCGGGGCATTGCTTTGGCTACCTCCTTCGCTACGCTCAGTCGGTAAAGCGATGGGCTGGCAATCGATGATTATTGATGCAAGTGCATCTAGGATAGATAATAAAAAACACCATCCGAATGGATGGTGTTTTTAATTGGCTCCCCTTGTTGGACTTGAACCAACGACCTGCGGATTAACAGTCCGTCGCTCTACCGACTGAGCTAAAGAGGAATATGAGTGTTCGCATTACCTATCTTCCCGGGCAGTCGCCCGCCAAGTATTGTCGGCGTACATGAGCTTAACTTCTGTGTTCGGGATGGGAACAGGTGGACCCTCATGACAATCAATACGAACTCATTTGGATGGCATTGAAGCCATCTTTTATATCAAAAGCCATACGGCTTTGATAGCAAAGGAATTATAACACCAAGTGTTACATTTGTCAACCCCTCAAATGAAGGATTGAAATACACCCTCAAAACTGAACATCATTACTTTCTGCAATCTGGGTTTGGTCAACACTGAGCCTGCTTTAGATCAAGCTTTCGGCTTATTAGTATCAGTCAGCTACACACATTACTGCGCTTCCACCTCTGACCTATCAAC
>JAZREX010000072.1:0-5138 GCA_045661025.1 Faecousia sp.
GGGTCTGAAACCGGTTACCTGGTGCCCCTTCTGCGCCACCGCTGTGGCAGAGGCTGACATTGAATACCACGATGATCCTTGTACCTCTGTGTACGTCAAGTTCGCCGTCAAGGACGATCTGGGCAAGCTGTCCGGCTTTGATCTGAGCAAGACCTACTTTGTCATCTGGACCACCACCATCTGGACTCTGCCCGGCAATATGGCCATCTGCCTGCACCCCAGAGATACCTATGTGCTGGTCAAGGCCGAAAACGGCGAGACCTATATTATGGCTGAGGCCCTGATGGAAAAAACCATGAAGATGGGCGGTTTTGAGAATTACGAAGTTCTGGCCTCTTATCCCGGTCAGTTCTTTGAGCATATGCTGGCGCAGCATCCCTTCCTGGATAAGACCTCTCAGCTGGTCTACGCTGAGTACGTCACTATGGACTCCGGTACCGGCTGCGTTCACACCGCTCCCGGCTTCGGCGCAGACGACTACCAGACCTGTATGCGTTATGGCATCGAGCTGATTGTCCCCGTTGATGATTACGGCCGTCACACTGACTATGCCGGAAAATACGCCGGTATGAAAACCGAAGCTTCCAACCCCGTGATCCTTGAGGATATGAAGGAATCCGGTGCGCTGTTTGCGTCCGAGGAGATTATGCACTCCTACCCCCACCATGATCGCTGCAAAAAGCCCGTCATCTTCCGTGCAACGCCCCAGTGGTTCTGCTCTGTGGAATCTTTCAAGGATCAGGCTGTCAAGGCAATTGAAAATGTTCAGTGGTTCCCCGGTTGGGGCGAGGATCGGATGGTCAGCATGATCCGGGAACGTGCAGACTGGTGTATCAGCCGCCAGCGCCGCTGGGGTCTGCCTATCCCTGTTTTCTATTGCAAGGACTGTGGAAAGCCCGTTTCTACTCCCGCGTCTATTGCTAAGATCTCCGATCTGTTTGACCAGTTCGGCTCTAACGTATGGTTTGAAAAGGAAGCTATGGAGCTTGTCCCCGATGGCTTCACCTGCCCCCACTGCGGCGGCAACGAATTTGACAAAGAAACCGACACCCTGGACTGCTGGTTCGACTCCGGTTCTACCCACTATGCATCCCTGATGCACCGGACACCGGAACTGTGGCCTGCAGATGTATATCTGGAAGGCGCAGATCAGTATCGCGGTTGGTTCCAGTCTTCCCTGCTGACCTCCGTCGGTGCATTGGATCAGGGTGCACCCTTCAAGCAGGTCCTGACCCACGGCTGGGTAGTGGACGGCCAGGGCCGTGCTATGCACAAGAGTCTGGGTAACGGTGTAGACCCTGCTGACCTCATCAAGGACTTTGGCGCTGATATCGTCCGTCTGTGGGCAGCATCTTCGGATTATCACGCGGATGTGCGCTGCTCCAAGGATATCTTTAAGCAGATTGCACAGAACTATCTGAAGTTCCGTAACACCGCCCGATACTGCCTGGGCAACCTGAACGGCTTTGATCCTAACAACTTGGTTTCTGCCGATCAAATGGAAGAGCTGGACAAGTGGGCGCTGACTAAGCTGGATGCCCTGGTCAATGTTGTGCGCAAGGCATACGCCGGTTACGAATTCCACGTGATCACCCATGCCATCAACGACTTCTGCGTTGTGGAACTGTCCAGCTTCTATCTGGATATTATCAAGGACAGACTGTACTGTGAGGAAGAAACCGGCCTGCGCCGCCGCTCTGCACAGACCGCTCTGTACTTGATCGTGGACGCCTTGGCAAAGCTGTTTGCTCCTATCCTAGCCTTCACCTGCGATGAGATCTGGCAGGCTATGCCCCATCGTGACGGCGACGATGCCCGGAACATTCTGCTCAATCAGATGCCCACTGACTGCGCAGAGTATCTGCTGGATGCTGATGCAATGACTAAGTGGAATACTGTGATGAAGCTGCGCCAGGATGTAAACGGCGTACTGGAAGTTGCCCGTAGCGAAAAACGGATCGGCAAAGCTCTCGAAGCCCATGTCAGCCTCCACACCGACGATAACGAACTGAAGGCTGCTTGTGAAGGTCTTAACCTGGCAGAGATCTGCATCGTTTCCTCCTGCGACTGGGAAGCAGTTGTAGAAGGTGCTACTGTTGGCAACGGTGTAAACCTGCCTCAGCTGCAGATCGGCGTCCAGGAAGCTCGTGGCGAAAAGTGCCCCCGTTGCTGGATGCACTCTGTAGATGCCGACGAGAACGGCCTGTGCCCCCGTTGCGCCCGGGTTGTCTCCACTCTGGATATCGAAGTCTAATATCATTTTAAAAAGATACGGCAGCATTCCTCAGAATGCTGCCGTGTTTTTGCAAAGAATCGCCCCGCAGAAACTCTGCGGGGCGATCAATCTAATTATACTTTTTCAATAGCCTGCTGCAAATCTGCAATCAAGTCCTGGGTGTTTTCCAAGCCGCAGGAAAGACGAATCAAATCAGCGCCAACGCCGGCAGCGTCCAGCTGTTCATCGGTCATCTGGCGGTGGGTTGCAGAAGCCGGGTGCAGGCAGCAGGTACGGGAGTCTGCCACATGGGTCTCGATAGAACCCAGCTGCAAATGCTTCATAAAGGTCTCTGCCGCTTTCCGTCCGCCCTTCAAGCCAAAGGAGATCACGCCACAAGAACCGTTGGGCATATACTTCTTTGCCACTTCATAATACTTATCACCGGGCAGGCCGCAATACTTGACCCAAGCCACCTTAGGATTGGAGGAAAGATATTCTGCAATCGCCTGGGCATTGGCGCAATGCTGCTTCATTCTGAAAGGCAGGCTTTCCAATCCAAGATTCAGATAAAAGGCGCTCTGAGGAGACTGGACAGAACCCAGATCACGCATCAGCTGGGCTGTACACTTGGTGATAAATGCACCAGACAGACCAAAGCGTTCTGTATATGTTACGCCATGATAGCTTTCATCCGGTGTGCACAAACCAGGGAACTTATCCGGATACTTTGTCCAGTCAAATTTACCGCTGTCCACAATGCATCCACCAACAGCAACACCGTGTCCATCCATATACTTGGTAGTGGAGTGGGTCACAATATCCGCACCCCATTCGATAGGACGGCAATTGACAGGTGTGGGGAAGGTATTATCGATCACCAAAGGCAATCCATTGTCATGGGCAACCCTGGCAAACTTTTCAATATCCAGCACGGTCAGTGCAGGATTGGCAATGGTCTCGCCAAAGATCAGCTTTGTGTTGGGGCGAATGGCAGCGCAAATTTCTTCATAGCTGGCATCGGGGCTGACAAATGTGGATTCAATACCCATCCGCTTCATGGTTACAGAGATCAAATTAAAGGTGCCGCCGTAAATGGCAGAAGATGCTACAATATGATCGCCACTGGATGCAATATTAAACATCGCATAGAAGTTAGCAGCCTGACCGGAACCGGTAAGCATCGCGGCGCTGCCGCCTTCCAAAGCGGCAATTTTCGCAGCCACAACGTCACAGGTGGGGTTTGCCAAACGGGAATAGAAGTAGCCCTCTGCCTCCAGATCAAAAAGCTTGCCCATATCCTCAGAAGTAGCATATTTAAAAGTCGTACTCTGTACAATGGGGAACTGTCTGGGTTCGCCATTTTTCGGGCTGTAGCCAGCCTGAATGCACAAAGTCTCGGTACGAAGTTTCTGATCCATAGGTATCACCTCATTAAAATTATACTGGTATTGTAATGCCCCTAGGACATTTTGTCAATTCTTATCGGTAAAGTTCTGACGGAATAGGATCGTGGCTAACAAAGATATCCTCTGTTGCCCGACTAAATATCTTCATAAGTAGTTTTCTGCAACCCATTGCATCTACAACGCCGGTCTTAGCCTCCCCAAACACACCAAAAGTCTGCACTCCAGTTTCCACCATAGGTTTTTCATAAATGCCATAATATAGCGAAATATCCGGGGTCTTGGAGCATTCTAAATTATATTGCTTTCCTTTTAGCATATGACCTTGATGGTCATAAATTGTGGTTTCATAACTTTTCGTGCCAAGTCTGTCCGGTTGATTTGCCCGTTCTTCCACAGCATGGATAAATGTGTTTTTGTCGTTACCCACACCACATAGAAGGATCATTCCACCCCAGTCTGCAATTTTATCCCAGCAAAAACCGGTGGTCGTTGGGGTAGTTGCTTTCTCCTCCCCAGCTACAAATTCTTCCGCCTTCTTACCGAATGCCCAAAGAGAATGGGTAGGATGCAGTGATCGAATCCCATCTGCGCGGAATGCCGCAGTTCTGGGAATCAGACCAATATCCGGCACTGTGCTACGAACATCAAAAACAGGGCTGTCCTGGGTCACCTGTTCCCATGTGTGGGTAGGAATCAAAACGAGACCCTCCCAGAAATACTGACACAGGGTATCCAGCACCCCGTCCGGGCCGCCCTCTACAGCACCGATCGCCTTCATAGAACTATGCAGCACCACTGTATCCCAAGGCTGTAAACCCATACTTTTCAGTTGTTCAATCAAAGTATTTTTCGAAATCATGCTGTAAACTCCATAGTTACTTATATTCAGCAGGACTACCGTCCCCAACAAGAAGTCGGTATCAAAATTACAGATTATATTATACATATAACGAATTCTATTGTCCACAGGTATTTCTCAAATCCCACTATTTACCTAGCTATTTCCCTTATCAATTTCTCCTGTTTCTTTTTGGAAAAAAGCGAAAAAAGCACTTGACAAACAGGCCCTTCGTCGCTATAATAAGCATGTTCTGTTTGAGCTGCCGGTATAGCTCAGTTGGTAGAGCAGCTGATTTGTAATCAGCAGGTCGGGGGTTCGAGTCCGTCTAGCGGCTCCATACAGGCACAAAACAGAAATTGAATATCTGGGGGAGTTCCCGAGTGGCCAAAGGGGACAGACTGTAAATCTGCTGGCTATGCCTTCGGTGGTTCGAATCCACCATCCCCCACCAAAACAAGACACCACCCAATAGGGTGGTGTTTTTGTTTTTGGTATGGGTTTTGGACGGTGAGATTCGAACCCATAGCGGTGCAACACCGGTAGCGTAGAATACAAATAAGCACCCGATACTGCGCGTATCAGGTGCTTACTCTTTTTCGAATTTTATGATATCGCTTACTTCACAATCCAGTGCATAGCAAAGGGCATCCAATGTTCTTGTGCTGATCGCTTC
>JAZREX010000073.1:0-2092 GCA_045661025.1 Faecousia sp.
ACGAATGCTTTTCTGTACGATGAATCTATGTCCTCTATCTATTTCCCGGTTGCAAAGATAATCGGTGATGGAGCATTCGGTTGGTGCGAAAGTTTGACTGAAATATCCCTGCCAGAAGCGACAACGCTTGGGTATGCAGCACTTGCTATTTGCTCGAATCTGAAAACAGCATATCTTCCAAAGGTAACACATATTAATGGCCCTGATGCATTTTTTGATTGTAAAAGCCTTGTAAAGATTACCCTTGGCGCTATTGCTACTGTGAATGACAGCAACATAGGTACTTTCAAAGATACACCAACGGAAAACATCGACCTCGTATTATCTCCGGAGCAGAAAGCGATGACTTATGATAGCAGTACGAAGATCTATACTGCCGGAACGGAGGCTTTCGATTTCGGAAATACCAACGAGTTTGTAGGCTATACATTCAAGTCTATCACATTTGTGGGAGAATAATCATTTAGGGCAGGATGGCCTGACCGCCTACCTGCTCACAAAGAAAAAAAGAAACAAAAGATTAATAATATGAGAAAGAAGAAATTTATCTATGCGGTCTTAGCTCTACTGACATTGGGCTTCACTGCCTGCCAGCAGGAAGAGGACTTTACGCCGCAGGGAGGCGTTGGCGAGCAGGAAATCCGTCTGGCGACTCGTTCCACGACCTATGACGGCAATGATGATAACTTTGCAGAAGGACAGGTAATGACCGTTGCTACAGAATCAAGGACGAATGGAGTATGGAAATCTGATTTTTTCAAATATACCTATCAAGGTGGCGAATGGGTCAGCAATAATCCGATGAAGGTTAGCGATTTTAACGTGCTCGAAAATATATATATGTACATTGGTTATTCTAATCTGAATGGATGTGAACTTAATGAATGTTTGAATTATAACCAATATATGACAGATGAGTCTAATCTAATTTGTGACCAGTCTGCGGGTTTCCTGAACTTCGACTGGATGGTACCTACGGAGGAAATAACGCTTCCTACGGCAGAGAATCCCGTCATAACTGCCCATTTTATTCACGGATTGGCAAAAGTGACCGTTGGAAATATCACTTATGGCAGTGAGTATGAAATAACGCCTGAAATAAAGGATGTACGTTTTAAAAGCTTTGACTCGTCTCGCTATAATGACCCTGATGACAATATTGAGAATGAATTTATAGGTTGGAATATCAATTATGGAATTATAGATGTAAAGCCTTTTGAAGAAAAAACAAACGGCACATATACTGCAATGCTTGTTACCAACCGCAAGCGGAACAATAACAACGAAATCATTATTCCTACCGAATGGACTCTCATGACGCTGAAAGTGAACGGTGAGGAAAAGACGGTTAAGTTGGTAGATGTTCCCACAACTGATAAAAACGAAGCATTGCTTGAGGCTGGTAAGCACTACACCTTCAACCTCAAGGTGGGTAAGGATAAGGTGAGTGTGGAGCAAGTATCAATGAATGATTCTGACAGCCCGTTTGGAGATGGTTGGAACAACGAGGAAGACTTAAACTAAATGTACCTGTCATCCTGAGCAACGCGAAGGATCTCGCAAAGTCTCTTGCAAAGTCCCGTGCGGGATTCTTCACTTCGTTCAGAATGGCACAAACAAACGATAAACAATATGAAGAAGATATTTCAATATATATTGATAGCTGTTGCCGTGGTAGTAACAGCCTCGTGCAGCAACGAGTTGGATGAGCCATTACAGCCTGCGAACAACGGCACCTTGCAGTTCGTGGTGAGTGATTTCCCCATGTTTGGTGAGGGTATACAGACTCGTGTCATCGGAACACAAGATGAGGGAAAGACCGCGTGGGAAAATGGTGATCAGATTATTATCACACTGACTTCAGAAAGGTTTGGTGAGCAAACTACAGCTATCACCTACGACGGTACTAACTGGGGCACAGAAGCAAGCCTATCTTACCTCGAAAACGAGACACCAACCGTTAGTGCTGTCTATGCACCTTGCTATGAAGTTACGGTTGAAGGTGTAAAGCAGTTAAGAAGCGGTATGCAACTTGGAATGTGCGAATACCTCGAAGCCGATTGCGAAATACAAAATGGCACAATCAATATCA
>JAZREX010000074.1:0-3973 GCA_045661025.1 Faecousia sp.
TGCCGGTACGGACGAAGGGCGTACGGCGGCCGGACTTGGACTTGCACCGGTCCGAAATGCCGCCAAACAGCGGCAGCATAAACAGCGCAAGGATGTTATCCAGTGCCATAACCACACCGGACGCCGTCTGGCTCAGACCAAACTTGCTTGTCAGGGTCATCGCAATGGTCACATCATAGATTTGCCAAAACGCACAGATCAGAAAAAACGCAAAACCCACAAGCATTGTGCGCTTGTAATTGAGCTTCATAACAAAATCCCCTTTGTCTGTTATTGACACTGGTAATTATACAATATTCAGAGTAAATTTCCAGTGGAAAATCAGGCCAACACAGCCTTGTGGAATACCTTCTTGCCCTTACGGATCTTAACGCCGTCAGAGAGCATCTGCTCCGTCACTTGGAAGGTATGGTCCGGGACCTTCTCGTCGTTGACAAACACACCGCCCTGCTGGACAAGACGGCGAGCCTCACCGTTGGAACCGGCCAGCTTACATGCCACCATCAGATTCAGAATACCGATCTTGCCGTCAGCAAGCTGCTCCTTTCTGATCTGCGTAGTAGGCATATTGGCATCGTCACCGCCGCCGACAAACAGAGCTTTGGCCGATGCCTGGGCCTTATTGGCCTCCTCCTCGCCGTGGACGAGCTTGGTCAGTTCGAAGGCTAGGATTTCCTTTGCGGTGTTAAGCTGTGCGTCCTTCCAATCAGACATGGCGTCGATCTGCTCCAGAGGCAGGAATGTGAGCATACGGATGCACTTGAGAACATCGGCATCCTCCACATTGCGCCAATACTGATAGAAGTCAAAGGGACTGGTCTTATTGGGGTCCAGCCAAACAGCGCCGGAGGCAGTCTTGCCCATCTTCTTGCCCTCAGAGTTCAGAAGCAAGGTGATGGTCATTGCATGGGCATCCGTGGACAGCTTACGGCGGATCAGCTCCGTACCCCCCAGCATATTGCTCCACTGATCGTTGCCGCCAAACTGCATATTACAGCCGTAATGCTGGTACAGGTAGTAAAAGTCGTAGGACTGCATGATCATATAGTTGAATTCCAGGAAGCTAAGGCCCTTCTCCATCCGCTGCTTGTAGCACTCAGCACGAAGCATATTGTTGACAGAGAAACAGGCACCGACTTCACGCAGTACATCCACATAGTTCAAATCCAGCAGCCAGTCGGCATTGTTGACCATCTGCGCCTTGTCCTCGCCGAACTCGATAAACCGCTCCATCTGCTTTTTGAAGCAGTCGCAATTGTGCTGGATGGTCTCCCGGGTCATCATGGAGCGCATATCCGTACGGCCGGAAGGGTCGCCGATCATAGCTGTACCGCCGCCGATCAGGGCGATGGGCTTATTGCCGGCCATCTGCAGCCGCTTCATCAGGCACAGGGCCATAAAGTGGCCAACGTGCAGAGAATCTGCCGTGGGGTCAAAGCCGATATAGAATGTTGCCTTTCCGTTGTCGATCATTTCCCGGATCTCATCTTCGTTGGTAACCTGGGCGATCAGGCCTCTGGCGACCAACTCATCATATAATTTCATTTGGGTTTCCTCCTCATGTTGTGTAAAAAATAAAGCCCTCTGTCCCTAAGGACAGAGGGCGTAAAATACGCGGTACCACCTCTGGTTCGTCCATACCTCACGGCAAGGACCTCATAGCGTCTGACAACGCATTTCGCTGTTTCGGGCGACCCCGTCCTCCCCTACTGCATTTTCAGGAAGGCCACTCCGGGAGGTATTTCAATGGGTTTCCTACTGCCTTGCACCAACCGGCAGTTCTCTGAAGGAAATAGGCCATTTACTTCATCCCATCATTGTGTTTGCTTGGTTATCCTATCAAAAAATTAGTATTTTGTCAACTCTGAAGCATTTCTTCTGCGCTCTTAAGGGTGGTCTGTGTAATATTGGCGCCACCGATCATACGGGCAAGCTCCTGCTTTCTGCCCTCAAGCTCCAAGGGTGTCACCGTGGTATAGGTACGGCCACCCCGCTCTTCCTTGGCGATCAGAAAATGGGTGCTGGCCAGCGCCGCGATCTGCGGCAGGTGGGTCACGCAGAGGACTTGCTTGTGCATCGATACACTCCGAAGCTTCTCGGCCACCTTCTGTGCCGCGCGGCCGGACACGCCGGTGTCCACCTCGTCAAAGATCAGTGTTGCCACCATATCCTGCTCAGCCAGTACATTTTTCATTGCCAGCATGATTCGGGCCAATTCACCGCCGGAGGCTACCCGAGACAGAGGCTTCAAGGCTTCACCTGCATTGGCGGACATATAAAACGCCACTCTATCCGCGCCATCCGCGCTCAATTCGATGGAATCAAACATACAGCTAAACTGCACCCGCGGCATATCCAGTTGTGCAAGTTCAGACAATATCCGCTCCGAAAGAGCCTTGGCGGCATTTTGGCGGTTTGTACGGAGGGTCAATGCCGCATCCCAGGCGATCTTCTCCGCCTTCTCACACTTAATTTTCAGCCGTTCCAGGTGATCGTCGGCAAACTCGATCTCATCCAACTCCTGCCGGGCCTGTTCCAGATATTCCAAAATATCACTACAGGTTGCGCCGTACTTACGGCGCAGGCGATGGATCACATCCAGACGGGATTCGATCTGCTCCAATTCGTCGGCAGAATAGGAAAGCTGGTCTCTACTGTCACGGACTTCCTCCGCAACATCCTGGACCTGGTACATCAGGTCTGCAATGCGGGAATGGAGCTCGGCGAAGGATTCGGAGAACCGGGACATCCGGGCAAACTCCCGTTCCGCCGCCGCAAGAAGGGCAGCAGCACCGTCCGAATCGTCACCACCGTAAAGATTTTCTACCGCCGCATTCATGCTGTCACTAAGCTTTTCCGCATTCTGCAGGACTTTACGGCGCTGCTCCAGGGCTTCATCCTCCCCTGCCTCCAGCTCCGCCTTCTCGATCTCTGCGATCTGATAGCGGAGGGTCTCCATACGGCGAAGCTTCTCACCCTCATCCATGGTCATCCGTTCGATTTGCGCGCAAAGGTCAGAGACCGTTTGGAATTTCTGAACATAGTCATCACGAATGGCGGCATTGTTTGCAAAGTCATCCAAAAAACGCAGATGGTTCCCCTCGTCAAACAGCGATGCCGAATCATGCTGACCGTGAATGTTGATGAGCTGGATGCCCAGCTTACGCAATGTAGAGACGGAGACAAGTGTTCCGTTCACCCGACAGACATTCCTGCCGTCCAGAAATATCTGCCGCTGAATAACCGTTTCAGCCTCATAGGCCACGCCATTCTCCTCAAACCAGGGAAACTCCGGTACATCTGTAAATACCGCCTGCACAGAAGCTTTCTCCGCGCCGGTACGGATCATATCCCGGTAAGCGCGCTCACCCAAAATGGCACAGATCCCATCAATCACGATGGATTTACCTGCGCCGGTCTCGCCTGTCAATACATTAAAGCCTTTGTTGAAGGAAATGTCCGCGCATTCAATAACCGCAATATTTTCAATATGCAGAAGACTTAGCACGACACAGACCCCCTATATCAATTGGTTAGGTTTCTGATCTCTCCGCAGAAAGCCGCCGCCGCGTTATTATCACGCATAACCACCATGACCGTATCGTCACCGGCAAGTGTGCCTACCACGATGCTCAGATTCATTGCGTCGATCGCAGAGCCGGCCGCAGATGCCAGGCCCGGCAGGGTGCGAATCACAATGATGTTTTGTGCATAATCAAACCCGACCACGCACTCCCGGAAAATGGTATTCAGCCGGGAGGAAAAAGAGCCTGTCATCTCCGTTGCAGAGGTCGTATACCGGTAGGTACCCAGGCTGGTCAGTTCCTTTACAATCCGCAGTTCCTTAATATCTCTGGAGATCGTGGCCTGTGTACCGCGGAAGCCTTCCTTCTGCAGCGCGGCCAAAAGCTGCTCCTGGGTTTCAACATTTCGATTGGAGATGATCTCCAAGATTTTTGCCTGTCTTTGACTT
>JAZREX010000075.1:0-4746 GCA_045661025.1 Faecousia sp.
GCAGGTGTTCGATCATCCCTACAACCTGTTCGTAGCAGGCTTCATCGGCTCTCCCCAGATGAACATCTTTGATGCTAAGCTGGTAAAGGTCGACGGCAAGTACGCTGTAGAGCTCAACGGCCACACTGTTGTGCTGTCCGATGAGAAGCAGGCTGCTCTGGCTGCTAACAATGTGGAAGAGCAGGAGATCCGTCTGGGTGTCCGTCCTGAGCACATGACTCTGGATGCAAACGGCATCGAGGCTAAGATCGTTGTTAACGAGCTGATGGGATCTTCTGTCCACCTGCACGTTGACATCAACGGCAAGGACGTGATCGTCATTGTTTCCACCATGAACATGACCGGCGCTGAGGTTGCTGCTCTGACCCATGGTGCTACCATCAAGGTAAGCTTCCCCGGCAACTGTGCTCATGTCTTCAGCAAGGAGACCGGCATCAACCTGGAGGCCTAATTCCAAATTACATATAACAGGCTTGCTTCGGCAAGCCTGTTATTTTTTATCTGCAAAATAGAATAATTTTTTGTGATAATGCCGAAACTTTCAAAACCCTGTAAAAATGCGATTCTATGCCTTGACAAATGGGGAAAAAACGATTAATCTTCTATATATTAAGACAATGGGGAGACTAGTCGCATTTTCAAGAATAACGGTTGTCCTCCCCACGGCTTAAGGAGGTTCGTTATGCGTCAAAGCGGTGTTTTAATGCATATTACCTCTCTGCCCGGGCCTTACGGCATCGGCACTTTGGGAGCGTCTGCGTATGCATTTGTTGATTTTCTGAATCGGGCAGGTCAGTCCTACTGGCAGATCCTGCCGTTAAATCCCACCGGATACGGGGATTCCCCTTACCAGTCCTGTTCGGCCTTTGCCGGAAATCACTATTTGATCGATCTGGATCAGCTGGTTTCTCAAGGTCTGCTGCAGACAGAAGAAATCACTGCCTGTAACTGGGGCGATAGCGAGATCCGGGTGGATTTTGGCCTGCAGTATGCAAGTCGATTGAATATCCTCCGCAAGGCCTATGACCGGTTTGCAAAATGGGAAGAACTGGAACGCTTTTGCCTGGAAAACGGCAGTTGGCTGCCGGACTTTACCTTGTATATGGCCTTGAAGGACAAAAAGGGCGGCGCGCCTTGGTATACCTGGGAAGAGGGGCTTAAATTTCGCAACAGCGATGATATTTGGCAGGCCCGTCAGGAGCTGAAAAGTGAGATCAAATTCTACAGCTTTGTCCAGTATCTGTTTTACACCCAATGGAACAGTTTGCGGCAGTACGCCAAAGAAAAAGGTGTTTCGATTATTGGAGATGTGCCCATCTATGTGCCTTTGGATTCTGTGGAAGTATGGTGCAGCCCCGAGCTATTCCAGCTGGATGAAGAATTAAATCCTACTGCAGTGGCTGGATGTCCTCCTGATGCCTTCAGCGAGGACGGTCAGCTTTGGGGAAACCCCTTGTATCGCTGGGAAGCCCATGAAAAAGAAAACTTTCAGTGGTGGTTGCGGCGGCTAGGCGCAGCTGGCAAGCTGTTTGACGTGGTGCGGCTGGATCATTTCCGGGGCTTTGAGGCATACTGGGCTGTGCCCTACGGCGATACCACCGCCAAAAACGGTACTTGGGTCAAGGGTCCAGATATGGCATTTGTAAAGGCAGTCCGGGAAGGGTTGCCCCATCTGCAATTTATCGCAGAGGACTTAGGATTTTTGACCCAGGAGGTTCTGGATCTTCGGGATGGCTCCGGCTGGCCCGGTATGAAGGTGTTGGAATTTGCTTTTGATTCCCGGGAACCTTCTGAGTATTTGCCCCATACTTATATACCGAACACTGTTTGCTACACCGGCACTCATGACAACATGACCATGCGTCAGTGGTTTGAGACTGCCCCACCCGAAGCTGTTCGGTATGCCCGGGAGTATATGTGCCTGTCTGAGCAAGAGGGGTTTGTGTGGGGAACGATCCGCACCGCCTGCGCCAGCGTCAGCGACCTGTGCGTGGTGCAGCTGCAGGATTATCTGGATCTGGGCGCAGAAGCCCGGATGAATTTCCCCGGCACTACCGGTAACAACTGGGTGTGGAGGGTAGAAAAAGGCAGCTATGACGATGCCTTGGCAGATAAGATCCGCAAGCTTATGACCATCTATGGCCGGATCCCCAGTGAAAAATGATATTTCCCTATGATAAGGAGTTTATTATGCGTTACGATTGTATGAATATTTTGAAGATGACCCAGGCGCATCTGAAGTTTACCTACGATGTGTCCTTGCAGGATGCCACACCCCAGGAGCTTCATGAGGCGCTGGGTACTGCGGTGATGATGACCATCAGTGAAAACTGGAGCAACTGCAAAAAAGAGCGTATGCACCACAGAAAGGCCTACTATATCTCTGCTGAGTACCTAATTGGCCGGTTGGTATATTCTAACCTGTACAATTTGGGGATTTTGGATGAGATGAAGCAGATCTTTGCAGAGCACGGGGTAGACCTGGCTGTGCTGGAGGATGTGGAAGATGCAGCCTTGGGTAACGGTGGTCTGGGCCGTCTGGCTGCCTGCTTCTTAGACAGCGCTGCCAGCACCGATATTCCTTTGTCCGGTTATGGCTTGCGATATCGTTTCGGTCTGTTTAAGCAGCGCTTTGACGCCAACGGCAGTCAGATCGAGGCGGCAGACGATTGGGCGAAGTTTGGCGATCCCTGGTCTTACCGCAGATACAATCATACGGTGAAGGTGTCCTTCCCGGATCATACTGTACTGGCAGTTCCCTATGATGTACCGGTGATCGGCTATGGCACCAACAATATCGGCACCTTGCGTCTGTGGCAGTGTGAAGCCGAGGAAGAATTGGACTTTAACGCGTTCAATGACCAGGATTACCTCCGGGCCTTGACCCAGAAGAATAAGGCAGAGGATATTACAAGAGTCCTCTATCCCAACGATTCCACTTGGGAAGGCAAGCGTCTGCGTATCAAACAGCAGTATGTGCTCTCTTCTGCTTCCTTGCAGGATATTATGCGGGTGTATAAGTCTGTCCATGGCACAGACATGAGCCGTTTTGCCGATTTCTATGCAGTACAGCTCAATGACACCCACCCGGCAATGTCCATCCCTGAGCTGATCCGCCTGCTGATGCAGGAGGGTATGGATTTTGAAAGAAGCTTTGAAATTGCGCAAAAGACCTTCTCCTACACCAACCATACAGTCATGGGCGAGGCACTAGAGAAGTGGCCTCTGGATCTGCTGCGCAGCGTTGTGCCGGAGATCGTGGACATTATTTGCCGTATTGACGATAAGCTCAAGCACGAACATCCCGAACTGTTTATCATTCGCGATGACACTGTCCACATGGCAAATCTGAGTGTGTATGTGGGCACTTATGTCAACGGCGTGGCAGAGATCCACTCTCAGATTTTGAAGGATGACTGCTTCCGGGATTGGTATCAGGCTTTCCCCGACCGTTTCCAGAACAAGACCAATGGTGTGACTCCCCGCCGCTGGATGGGTCTTTGCAATCCGGAGCTGACCCAGCTGATCAAGTATCGCATTGGCGGTGACTTCCTGGCAGATCTGGACCGGCTGTCTAAGCTGAAACCCATGATCGATGACGATATGGTGCGGCAGTTCAACGCTGTGAAGCGGATCAAGAAGGAACAGCTGTGTGAAGTGGTGGAAAAGCGTGAGGGTGTGAAGCTGAACCCGGACTTTGTATTCGATGTCCAAGTCAAGCGGCTGCATGAGTACAAGCGGCAGCTTTTAAATGCTTTGTCCATTATGGATATCTACTTCCGTTTGAAAGAAGGCAGCCTGCCGGACTTCCAGCCCACAGTCTTCCTCTTTGGCGCAAAATCTGCCCCCGGCTATGCCCGTGCTAAGGCAATCATCCGCTATATTAACCGGATCTCCAAGCTGATCAACAATGATCCGGAGATGAATGATAAGCTGAAGGTGGTATTTGTCCAGAACTATAACTGCTCCTACGCCGAGCATATCATCCCGGCGGCAGATATCTCTGAGCAGATCTCTCCTGCAGGTACAGAAGCCTCCGGCACCGGCAACATGAAGCTGATGCTCAATGGCGCAGTGACTTTGGGCACTATGGACGGCGCCAATGTGGAGATCGTTAAGGAAGCAGGCCTGGAGAACAACTATATCTTCGGCGCAACTGTGGAAGAGATCAACGCCATTCGTAATGATTATTATGCCCGTGGCATCTATGACAGCAACCCCTGTCTGCGCCGGGCCATCGACACTTTGGTGGATGGCACAGTGCCCACCGACGGCGACCAGCAGGAACTGTACCATGCTTTGCTGGACGGCACAAGCTGGCACAGAGCAGACCACTATTTCCTGCTGAAGGATTACGAAAGCTATATCGAAACCAAGCTGCGCGCCAACCGGGATTATGCTGACCGTTTGGCCTTTGGCAGAAAGTGTCTGATGAATGTGGCAAGCGGCGCAAAGTTCTCTTCTGACCGCACCATCCGTCAGTACGCAAAGGAAATCTGGCATATCGAGCCATTGAAGTATTAAAACAAAACCCTACCGATCGGTAAGGATCGGTTGGGTTTTTACTATTTGAATCAGCCTTCGGCTACGACGATCTCTTTCAATTCCAAACCGGGGTTGCGGCGGATGGTGAAGTCGATAGCCCAGTAGCTGCTAAACACCAGCAGGCTTCTGCCGCGGTAATCTTCTAACAGCTCTGCATCGGTACCCAGATTCAGGTCAGACAAGTCGCCGGGATAGCTACTA
>JAZREX010000076.1:0-1890 GCA_045661025.1 Faecousia sp.
ACCTGCTCCAGAGGCTCTACCAGGTTGGCCTGCTCTGCATTGTCTTCCGTAAATGCGCTGTAGGAAAGATTGACGATCTCCAATGTGGCTGCGCAGAGGGAATCCATTTCGATTTTGGCGCCGTCGGAGAAGACGATTCCTTTTTCCCGCATCTCTTCTGCGGATTCCAGAATGTTCACCGCATGGTCGGAAATGCGCTCGAAATCGCCAATGGCTTTGAGCAGCATGGAAGCGGTGGCACCTTCGGTCTCGTTCAGCTGTTTCATACTCAGTTTTACCAGGTAACTGCCGATCACGTCTTCCAGGTGGTCTGTCTTATCTTCTGCATCCCGTACTGCTTCTGCTTTGGCTTTGTCGTAAGAAGAAAGGCAAGCAACACTGTCGATCAGGGCATCGGTTGCTACCTTAGCCATGTCCCGGGTCAGGTTCAGGGCGCACTCCAGAGCGATAGCGGGCGTGGAGAGCAGTCTTTCGTCCAGCTCGGATACCTTTTCGGGAAGCTTTGCATCGGGGATCAGCTTGTAAGCAAGTTTTTCAAGCAATCCGGACATGGGCAGCAGGAGTAAGGTGCAAGCTACATTGAAGATGGAGTGAGCGGTTGCAATGCCGGCGAAGGAAGCAGCTTCGTTGAACAGCGCCGGTGCAAAGGCTGCATTCACGATATAATAGGCAGCCAAGCAGATCACGGTGCCGATCACATTAAAGGACAGGTGGACCAGGGCGGCTCTCTTCGCGTTCTTGGTAGTGCCTACAGAGGAGATGATGGCGGTAATACAGGTGCCGATGTTCTGACCCATGATGATGGGAATGGCAGCACCGTAGGAAACCGCTCCGGTGACAGCCAGTGCCTGCAGGATACCCACAGACGCGGAGCTGGACTGAATAATCGCAGTCAGAATGGCACCTGCCAGAACACCCAGAATGGGGTTCTTGAACATCAGGAACAGTTCCTGGAATGCGGGAACATTTTTCAGTCCCGAAACAGCACCGGTCATGGTCTCCATACCGAACATCAGTGTGGCAAAGCCCAGCAGCACCATACCGATATCCTTCTTCTTATTGCTCTTGGTGAACATGAAGAGTACGATGCCGATGAGGGCCAGAATGGGGGTGAAGGAGGAAGGCTTCAGCAGCTGAAGGAAGATATTACTTCCGGAAATACCGCTTAGGCTCAAGATCCAGGCTGTGACCGTGGTACCAATATTGGCACCCATAATCACATGGATGGCTTGCTTCAGGGTCATCAGCTTGGAGTTTACAAAGCCAACCACCATAACCGTGGTGGCAGAAGAACTCTGAATGACTGCTGTGACACCCAGACCGGTAAACAGGCCGGCCAGCTTGCCGGTAGTCAGCTTGCCGATCATATTTTCCAGTTTGTTGCCGGCGCTTCTTTCCAAGGCACTGCCCATCAGGTTCATGCCGAAAAGGAACAAGCATAGGCCGCCAATCAGGGTTAAGATGTCAAAAATATCCATAGATGTTACCTCTCTATCTTTTTGGCATAAGGAGCGCCTTCAGAGGCGCAAATAGCAATTCTTATATAGTCTCCCCACGCTTGACAATGATTGGATTCTTTTTCGTGCCAATCAGCTTTGCGCCAGGGGTAACGGTGACGTTCTTATCCAGAATGCAGTACTTCAACTCAGCACCTTCGCCCACAACACAGTCGTTCATTAGGATACAGTCTTCAACCTCAGCATCCTTGGCAACGGTAACTTGTCGGAACAGGACGGAGTTCTCCACTTCACCGTCGATCATGCAGCCGTCAGCAATAAGGCTGCTCTCAACCTCACAGTTCTCGCCGTAGTAGGAGGGAACACGGAATCGAACCTTGGTATAGATGGGGTGATGTCTGTTAAACAAATCGTTACGGACATCTTTCTTGAT
>JAZREX010000077.1:0-3522 GCA_045661025.1 Faecousia sp.
ATTTTTGAACTTGCTATATTAGAACATATGTGCTATTATTATAAAACAGATGTTCGAAAAGTCAAGATGCAAAGAATGGGAAAATGAGTCTGGGAGCAAACCTGACCGTTTTATTGGACTTAATCTTCCGGATAATAGGCATGTAAATCAGAGAACAGCTTTTCAGAAAATGTCAAGTCTTGTAGTTCCCTAATTTTCATGCTATAATGCCGGCTAGTGTGTGTCACAATAAGGAGAGAGATTATGGGTAATAAACGAACATATCAGGATATTAAGGCACAAGAGTACAAGATCTTCAGCACGATCCCCGGTATGAACGAGTTGCTGCAAGCATCCCCTGCTGCGAAGGCAGAAGTGGAAGCCAAATACCCGGATGCCGTCTTCGCTATTGTAATCGCCTCTTCCCTCTTCAACCACAACCGGGAGCTGAGTGAGATCACCCAGAAGGCCTATTTCTCCATTCTGAATGGCGAGAACATTGCCAGCGTTCGGTTTGCCTACAATGAAGTAACTGACGACTACTGGAAAAAACACATGTGGGATGACTAAGAACAGAATGTTCATATATTTATCGTTCGCCAAATATTGACAAGTGCAAACAGGAATGATATGATTTTGCCAACAACAAAATAGAAAAGGCTATGACGAAGACGGATTCAGCAGAGCATTTCATAGAGAGCCGGGGTTGGTGGAAGCCCGGTAAACAGCCGCTGAAAATCCCATCCCTTCCGAGCTGATATCCCCAACGCTTTGCCAGTAGGGATATTCGTGTAGGCTGCGTAAATGCCTAGGGCTTTTTGGAGCCCGAAGAGTGGCACAGCTGGGCTGTGTAATTTGAGTGGTACCGCGGGTATTGTATTTTCAAGACTCGTCTCAAAGTAATTTGAGGCGAGTCTTTGTTTTATTTTGGAGGTAATTCTATGAAACTGACAAAAAAACAAATGGTTACAATCAGCTTTATGCTGTTCTCTCTTTTCTTTGGTGCCGGCAACCTTATTTTCCCGCCCTTTTTGGGCCAGAACGCAGGTTCTGCCACAACTCCGGCCATTATTGGCTTCTTGCTGACGGCTGTGGTACTGCCTGTGCTGGGTGTCATCGTGGTTGCTAAATTCGACGGACTGGATAAATTGGCTAAGCAGGCCGGTGCCAAGTTCTCCCTTGTGTTTACCGTGCTGATCTATCTCTCCATTGGCCCTGGCTTGGGAATCCCCCGAGCTGCCTCCGTGCCCTTCGAGATGGCAGTGGCCCCTTATCTTCCCACCGACGCCAATAACACAATCTGGATGGTAGGTTATTCCCTGGTGTTCTTCTTGATTGCCTTCTGGCTCTGCCGAAATCCCGGCAAGCTGGTCAACCGCATCGGTAATTTTCTGACCCCCTCCCTACTGATTTTACTGTGCTTCCTCTTCTTCAGTTTCTTGTTCCGTGGTCAGGTGGATGTGGCCGATCCCCAGTTTCTTTACCAGAATATGCCCTTCCTGCAGGGCTTCTCCGACGGCTACCAGACCATGGACACCATCGCCGCCCTGAATTTCGGTCTGGTCATCGCTACCACCCTGGGTTCCTTCGGCCTCACGGATAAAAAGGACACCATCCGTCACACAGTCGTGGCTGGCATCTTTGCCGGCACAATCCTAACCACAGTTTACCTGATGCTGTCCTACATGGGAAAAAGCAGTTCCGGCGTCTATCCCATCCAAGAAAACGGCGCATGGACTCTGCGGTGCATCGTATCTCAGGTTTTCGGCGCTCCCGGTGCTATTTTACTGGCAGCTATTTTTACACTGGCCTGCCTGACCACCTGCGTTGGTCTGATCAATTCCATTTCCCAGTTCTTCTCCACCCTTTTCCCCAAGGTCAGCTACCACAAGTGGGTGAACATCATCGTGGTATTCTCTTTCCTGATCTGCAACTTGGGCCTCAATGCGATCCTCAACATCTCCATCCCGGTACTGAATGCGATTTACCCTGTATCCATTATGTTGATACTGCTCGGCCTTAGCCATAAAATGTGGGAAAAGAACCGCTATGTATATCCGATAACCATCGGTGCGACCGCTTGTGTCAGCGTGGTATATGCACTGGATGTAGCGCAGATTCCTCTCGGTGTGATCTGTGAACTGTTCCGCAAGCTTCCTCTGTATTCCATGGGATTTTGCTGGGTCAGCGTTGCCGCTGCGGCTATCGTACTGAGTGTCATGCTCAATTGTCTGTTTCGGAAAAAGCAATGAAGGATCTACATACTATAATTGAATCGTAAAAACCTTATACGCAGGACACCTGACAATACACTTTGCTATTGTCAGGTGTTTTCTTTTGCCTTTACTACCGAATGCATCATTTACCGGCTAAAAAATCTGCCATTGGTGAGTCTAAGGGAAAAAAGTACGAAATTGTGCATATATCGTAGAAAAGCGTTTATTCCAAAAACTGTTTTTGCATTCTATAATTTAGGTGGGAAACTATCACAGTCCTCTATCTTGATATTAATTGCTAAGGCGGTTTTCGATATGAAAGTATTGATAACAACTGATCTATATGCCACCAATACCAATGGTGTTGTAACCTCCGTTCGAAATCTTATGGACGAACTCATCCGCAAAGGACATGATGTGCGAATTCTCACCGTATCTGAGAAACTGAAAAGCCATGTTGAGGAGAATGTCTACTATATCAAGTCCCTTCCCCTTGGAGTAGTCTATCCGGATGTACGGATACCCATTTCTTATCATCATCGTTATTTCCAGGAGCTAATTGACTGGAAACCGGATGTCATCCATAGCCAATGCGAGTATTTCAGCTACCATTTTGCTTCTTATATCTCCAAGAAGACCGGTGCCCCGATTGTTCATACCTACCATACGCTTTATGAACAGTATGTCACCTATGTGCTGCCAAGTCAAAGGCTTGGCTCTTACATGGTAGCTAAGCTTTCAAAATTGCGCTTGAGGAAAGCAGAGGCTATTGTTGCGCCTACCCAAAAAGTCGAACATGTATTGCGTGAGTACGGCATTCGTAACCCCATCCATGTAATTCCTTCCGGAATCGCTTTAGAACAGCACCATGATCGTATCAGCGAAGATGACCGATCCCAGCGACGTCTGGAGCTAGGTATTCCTGAAAACCACACTGTTCTGCTCAATCTTGGCAGACTTGGAACCGAGAAAAACTTGACCGAGCTACTGGAACTTCTGTCTGTTGCGTTGACGCATAATCACAACTTAACGCTCTTAATCGTGGGTGACGGTCCTGCCAAAAAGGATCTTGAGGAAATGTCCGAAAAGCTTGGAATTGCAGATCATGTCGTATTTACAGGAATGGTAGATCCATCTGAAGTACACAAATACTACCAATTGGGAGACATCTTTGTAAGTGCGTCCACCAGTGAAACACAAGGCCTTACATATATCGAAGCTGCAGCCAATGGACTTCCTCTGCTATGCCGTCGTGATCCTTGCCTGGATGATGTTCTGGTAGATGGACGAAACGGATTTGAGTATGAGGCTGAAGAGGAATTCTGCA
>JAZREX010000078.1:0-3152 GCA_045661025.1 Faecousia sp.
TTGGACACATCCAGGCCTAACAGGTCGGCATCCAGGGCACGCTGTAAATGGTCTGAATAATATCCCTCACCGCAGCCCGCATCCAAAACCTTCCCGTGGCAGCCCAGCTCCAAAGCTACCCGGCACAGGGCCTGGGCAATGGGTGCATAAAAGCCTCCGTCCAAGAAACGCCGCCGGGCCAGCACCTGCTCCTTGGTATCTCCGGGGTGAAGAGAATGCTTCTGTTGTACAGCCAAAAGGTTTACATAACCTTGTCTTGCCAAATCAAAGCTGTGCATTTTTTCACAGCGGTATGTGTTTTCTTCCCGGGTCAACGCCCCGCCGCAAATGGGACAAAGAAGCTCCATAGCTGTTCCTCCGTAGATTTCCCTCTTCTTAGGTTATATTACCTTATTTTCCCATTTCCGTCAAACAGCATTTGCATGGATAACCGGACAAATTTTGCAAATACTGGGAAAAGAAAGGAAGGCGAGCGGATTGATTTTATCCTATATTCGTACATTGGTTCTCTATGGAGTGCTGATCGCCATTATTCGGCTTATGGGAAAACGGCAGATCGGCCAGATGGAGCCGGCAGAATTTGTGGTGACCATGCTGGTGGCAAACCTGGCGGCGATCCCTATGCAGGATGGGGGTATCCCGTTGTTTTCCGGGCTTGTGCCGATCTTGACGGTGCTGGGGATGGAATTGGTGCTGTCCTGGCTTTCTATAAAAAGCCTTACTTTCCGGAAGTTATTATGCGGAAAACCGGTTATTTTAATCGAGAACGGAAACATTATGCAGGAAAATTTAAAGCTCACCCGGGTAAGTCTGGATGAGCTGACCAGCCATCTGCGGCAAAAGGATGTGCTGGATGTGAGCCAGGTGCAGTATGCCATTATGGAGACCGACGGGAATCTGTCGGTGTTTCCTTATCCTAAGTACCGCCCCGCCACCGCCAAGGAGGCCAAGATTCAGGCGGACAAGCAGAGCCTGCCCATTACCCTGATCTGTGATGGAAAGATCATTCCGGAAAATCTTAAGATTATGAAAAAAGACCTCCGGTGGCTGCACCGGGAGTTACATTCCCGAGACACAGCGCCGGAGGCAGTCTATTTTATGACATTGGATCAGCAAGGGCATATTCTATGCATCCCGAAGGAGAAGAGCCAATGAGAAGAGTGATTTTGGGTGCGGCGTTGCTGGTGGCGCTGCTGGTGCTGGGTATCTTTGTTGCCTGGACGA
This sequence comes from Faecousia sp., assembly GCA_045661025.1. Lineage (GTDB taxonomy): Bacteria > Bacillota > Clostridia > Oscillospirales > Oscillospiraceae > Faecousia. Next base: position 1,225 of record JAZREX010000078.1, read on the forward strand.
TGAACCGGATGCAGCTGCCCCTTGCCCAAACGCTGGAAAACGCGGCAGATGCGGCTTTGTACGGAGAATTTTCCCAGGCTGTCGCTTTAGGAAACCAGGCAAAAAAAGCGTGGAAAGACAGGTGGGGCGTCACTGCTTCTTTGGCAGACCATGTGCCGATGGATGAGATCGACGGGCTCTTTGCCCAGTTGGAGGCCTACGCCCAGGAGGAAGAAAAGACCCATTATGCCGCTTGCTGTTGGGAACTGGCTAGCTTGATCCAGGCGGTGGCGGAGGCCCATAGCGCATCCTGGTGGAATTTACTGTAAATTAGCCCCTAAGGATAGCTTTCCAATGGCCTGGGCCAACACATCGGCTGCCGCCAGTGCCTGCTGCCGGGTGTTGCCTGTGCCCCCTACCTCTACGATCAGCGCCCCCCGGGACAGATCCTGGTTAAACCGCTGGGTGCGGAAGCTAATAGGGCGGCAGATCCCGGGCACATCCTTTTCCAGTTGGGCGTGGAGCTTTACTGCCAGCGCCATATTTTCTTCCCAGGTCGGGTGGGTCAGTCCCCCGGCATCGGTACCTACCACCAGCATCAGCTGGGCGATGTCCCCACTTTCGGTGGTAAAGGCCATTTGGCTACCCCCGTCTGCCACCGCATCCCGGTGGATATCCAACACCAGACGAATGGTGGGGTATTGGGCAAGATAGGCTTCGATGGAAGCGCGGGCGTTGTTGTAAGAGGCGTTGTAGGAGGGGTCATCGTGCATGGTGCGGTCGTGGATCACCCGGATACCTTGCTGCTGCAGCACCTGCACCAGCCTGTCGCCGATGGACACCACATTGTAGCCGGTGTCCTTGGTGCGGTAGGCAGAGGACTCCTGGTAGTTTTCTGTTTTTGTATAGCTTTCTGTGCCGTGGCTGTGGACAATTAAGACGGTAGGCTGGGAGGATTTCAGATTCCAGCTTAAGGAGGTTTCCAGCCAGCTTGCCACAGGGGTGTCATAACCGCAGGCACTGTTGACTTTTACCAGAGAGGCATCCTCCGCTCCAAACGCTGCCACCGCATCCATAGTGACCGGTTGGGCAGTTTCTGTGGGGATGGGGGAAGATGGAAAAGTTTCTGCCACAGGGGTGCGGTCAAACTCCACCACCCGTCCGGTTTCTAAAAAGAAAAAGGTACTCACCGCTGCCGGACTTGTGAGCACCTGCAGCAGACCTCCCACTGCGCCCCCGGCGATCAGCCGTAATAAAATTGCCAGCGCCACCGCTGCCGCCCCGGTTTGTAAACACCGCTGCTGAGGATTCATACATACCTCCTGATAAAAGTGCAAAGAAAAGCAGAAAAGAAAAGAGAACAGATCGGTAATACCGAAATGTTCTCTCTTTTTTCTTATTCGCTTGGTTTTTTCCATTTGGGACGGCTTTGAAGTTTTATGCGAAGATCTTGGAAGAATGCTTGCAGAAGCTGCTTGGCTTCTTCTTCCCGGATGCCACATTCCACCTGAGGATGGTGGTTAAAGGCCATGGAAAACAGATCGCACACAGAGCCGCAAGCGCCGCACTTATCATCGGAAGCGCCAAAGACTACCCTTGGGATCCGGGCGTTGACAATGGCGCCGGCGCACATGGGGCAGGGCTCTAAGGTGACATAGAGGGTGCATTTCCACAGCCGCCAGCCCCCTAAGGTTTTACAAGCCTGCGCGATGGCTTCGATCTCTGCGTGGCCCAGAGCGGTTTTACTCCGTTCCCGGCGGTTTCTTCCCCGGCCTACTACTTGTCCGTCGCAGACGATGACGCAGCCTACCGGCACTTCCCCATCGGCGGCGGCCTCTCTGGCCAGTTCCAGAGCCATATCCATAAACTTCAGATCTTCCACGGCCTGTCCTCCTTTGTAGGCAGAGAGGACTTGAACCACAATAGCCTCTCAACGTTCTAATTTGCCG
>JAZREX010000079.1:0-4419 GCA_045661025.1 Faecousia sp.
GATGATCTTGGTGGCCTTGCCGTCGGCAACCTTCTCCATAGCCTCCACGGCCTTGAGCTTGATGACCTGCTCGTTGGGGGCTTTCTCGTTGAGCATTTCCATAGAATCGGCAAGGGCCTGCTGGACGGTACGGATGGCCTGAGCCTCGCCGTCAGCCCGGAGAATTGCCGAGGCCTTTTCCGCCTCTGCCTTCAAAATAGCCGCCTGCTTCTCTGCGTCGGCACGGAGGATCGCAGATTCCCGCTCGCCCTCGGCAATGAGGATGGCGGACTTTTTCTGGCCCTCAGCCTGTAGGATCGCCTGGCGGCGGTCACGCTCGGCCTTCATCTGCTTTTCCATAGAGCTCTGAATATCTGCCGGAGGCAGAATGTTCTTCAGCTCCACACGGTTGACCTTGATGCCCCAGGGGTCGGTGGCTTCGTCCAGGATCGCACGCATCTTTGTATTGATGATGTCGCGGCTGGTCAAGGTCTGATCCAGCTCCAGGTCGCCGATAATGTTACGCAGGGTGGTGGCAGTCAGGGTCTCCATTGCCGCCATAGGCATCTCCACGCCGTAGGCATAGAGTTTGGGGTCGGTGATCTGGAAATACACCACCGTGTCGATCTGCATGGTCACATTATCCTTTGTGATCACAGGCTGGGGAGGATAGTCGTGGACCTGCTCCTTCAAGGAGACCCGACGGGCCACCCGGTCGATGAAGGGGATCTTCATGTGCAGGCCAACGCCCCAAACGGCCTGAAACGCGCCCAACCGTTCCACCACATAGGCCTTGGACTGGGGCACAACGATAATATTGCTTATAACGATTATAAACAGTAGAATAATGATGCCAATGATGATAAATTCCATTTTTTACCTCCTTGGTTACTTGCTTACGGTTACTTCCACGGGGGAGACATAGACCTTGACGCCCTCCACCCGGTCTACACGGATCCTGGCATTTGCTTCGATAGGCTCCCCGGAGGTGCTTCTGGCAGACCACTCCATGCTGCCCAGCTTCACCTGTCCGCAGGCCCGGATATTATCGATGTCCCGGCTGACGATCCCCTCTGCCCCCACTACGCTGTCCACATTGGTCCGGGTCAGCTTGGGGGTAAAGTGTTTTTTCGCAATTGGCCGCAACAGAGCAAGTAGTACGCCGGACACCGCCACAAAGATCACCACCTGCAGCCAAAGCTCGCCGCCAAGCAGGCTTGTGACCATGGCCGCCAGGGCGCCCACCGCAAACCAGGTGGATACCAGGGAAACCGTCATCGCCTCCGCAACGATAAATACGAGCATCAGTATAAACCAAACGATTGCCGCATATTCCATAGGCGTTCCTCCTTCCTTTCTTATTTTTATGATAGCAAATCTGCGCTATGCCGTCAATTGGAATGAAAAGGATTTTGTAAATCTTTTATGAATCCAAACAAGAAAAAACATTTTTTCCAATAATGGTTGCGCCCCAAGGAAATATGATGTATAATCAATATGTTAAATTTTGGGCTTATGCCCGTATTTTGGAGGAATGCAATCATGTTTAATGCTATGATCGAAACACTGAAGGCCAACCCCCGGAAGATTGTCTTCACCGAAGGCCACGATGCCCGTATCCTGGAGGCAACTGCCCGTCTGAACGAGGGCAAGTTCCTGACCCCCATCCTCATTGGCAACGTGGAGGAGGTCAAGGCCAATGCAGCCAAGGGCGGCTTTAACATCGAGGGCGTGGAAATCATCGATCCCGCGACTTACGAGGGCATGGACGCCATGGTCGAGAAGATGGTGGAGCTGCGTAAGGGCAAGATGTCCGCTGAGGACTGCCGCAAGGCTCTGTCCAAGGGCAACTACTTTGGCACCATGCTGGTAAAGATGGGTCTGGCCGATTCCCTGCTGGGCGGCGCTACTTACTCCACTGCAGACACCGTCCGTCCTGCTCTGCAGCTTGTCAAGACCAAGAAGGGCGCAAACCTGGTGTCCTCCTGCTTCATCATGGTACGGGGCGAGGAAAAGCTGGCTATGGGCGACTGCGCCATCAACCTCAGCTACGAGGACAGTGTGGATAAGGAAGGCAATGTGACCGTTTCTGCCGCCCGCAAGCTGGCAGAGGTGGCTGTGGAGACTGCCCGGACCGCAAAGGTCTTCGGCATCGATCCCAAGGTGGCAATGCTCAGCTTCTCCACCAACGGCTCCGGCAAGGGCGGCACCGTCCAGCTCAGCCACGATGCAACCCTGGTTGCCAAGGAGATGGATCCCGAGCTGATGATCGACGGCGAGATGCAGTTCGACGCTGCCGTTGCTCCCGAGGTCGGTCAGTTGAAGTTCCCCGGCTCTCCTGTGGCAGGCTATGCCAACACCTTCATCTTCCCCTGCATTGAAGCCGGCAACATCGGCTACAAGATCGCACAGCGTTTGGGCGGTTTTGAGGCCTACGGCCCCATCCTGCAGGGTTTGGCAGCGCCCATCAACGACCTGTCCCGCGGCTGCAATGCCGACGAGGTCTACAAGATGGCCATTATCACTGCCGCGCTGGCATAATTTTCGCAAACATACACCCGGACAGGGGCGTTTTTACGCCCCTGTTTTTTTATTTTCTTCCCCTTGCAAAAAAACACTAAAAGCTTTGATTTTTCGGGGCTTTTTTTCCACAGAACTTGTGGAAAAATTACTTGTTTTTTATAGGAAAATATGATAAAATTTAGGTTGAGAAATTATCGCCCATTTTTCCGTTTTTCAACCTGCTTTTTGGGCGGCCGAAACAGATGAAAGGAGCCGCAATTTTATGTATTCATCCGCTTATGTATGGGCCAAGGTCCTCAGCCACCTGGAAGAACACTTGACGCCGATCACCGTATCTGCATGGTTTGACGATGCGGAGGTGGTGGAACTGACAGAGGAGAGCCTGATCATCTACTCCCCCTCGGATCTGCGCCGGGATTTCATCCGCACCCGAGGCGCTCAGTATATCCAGGACGCCCTCAAGGAGATCTTTAACTCCGACGCACGGCTGGAGGTCTACGACGACAAGGACCTGGAAGCCTACCGCTCCAAGGGAAAGAAACCCACCTCTATGGACTTCAATCCCCAGTTCTCCTTTGATAACTTTGTGGTTGGTCCTTCCAACCAATTTGCCCACGGGGCGGCTGTTGCCGTTACCAATCAGCCGGGCCAGACCTACAACCCCCTGTTTATCTACGGCCCTCCCGGCGTTGGCAAGACCCACCTGCTGTATGCCATCGCCAACGGCATCCGCAGTAAAAACCCCGATGCCAACATCGTCTATATCAAAGGCGACCAATTTACCATTGAGCTGATCACCGCCATCCAAAGCGGTAAGAATATTGAATTCCGCAATAAGTACCGGGAAGCGGACCTATTCCTGATCGATGATATTCAGTTCATCGCCGGTAAGGAATCCACCCAGGAGGAATTCTTCCACACCTTCAATAAGCTCTACGAGGAGCACAAGCAGATCGTCATGACAGCGGACCGGAAGCCCAGCGATATGCTGACTCTGGAGGACCGGCTTCGCAGCCGTTTCGAATGGGGTCTGATCGCGGATATCCAGCCTCCGGACTATGAGACCCGGATGGCCATTATCAAGAATAAGGCCATTTCCCTGGGTATGGAGCTGCCGGACGAGGTCTGCAATTATATTGCAAACAATGTCACCCACAATGTACGGCAGATCGAAGGCACGGTCAAAAAGATCATGGCCTACCGGGATCTGAACAATATGCCCCTGGACCTGCCCCACATCTCCCGGGCCATCGACGATATGTTCAAGAGTGAGGGCAACGCCCTGCCCACTCCCAATCTGATCATCGGCCAAGTGTGCAAATTCTATTCCATCGACGAAGCCACCCTCCGTGGCACCCAGAGAAATAAGGGTACTGTGGAAGCCCGGCAAGTGGCCATTTATTTGATCCGCAAGCTGACCAATCTGAGTACCACAGACATCGGTGAGGAATTCGGCAAGGATCACACCACCATTCTCCACTCCATCACAAAGGTGGAAAGCGCCCTTAAGAGCGGAGACACCAATCTGCAGAACCATATTCGGGATATTACCGCAAATATCAATTCCAATCTGTAAAACCCTACAAAGTTTTACACAAGGGTTGTGGAATGTGGAAAATTTTATGTGGATAACTTTTCTGTTTTTTCTTTTTTCCCGATTGCTGTGGAAAAGTTTTGGGTTTCAACATTTTCTCTGTGGAAAAAAAACCGTTGTCCCAGTAAAGAAAAACCGGGTTTTCCACAAAAAATTTCCCTACTGCTATTACTACTACCTTAAATCTCTTATTTATATAAATATCTTTATACTTTTACAAAAAAGGAGTTAAGCAATATGCGTTTTACCTGTGAAAAAAGTATGTTGATGACCGGTTTGAACATTACCGGCAGAACGGTTGCACAAAAAAGTGTCCTGTCCGC
>JAZREX010000080.1:0-10875 GCA_045661025.1 Faecousia sp.
AGGCCCTTGTTAGCCAGCCACTCGTCGGTGTTGTTGCGCTCGTGCTGCATACGTGCAGTCAGGGCGACCATGGCCAGGTTGTGGGCGTTCATGATGTCGTTGATGTCACCGGTGAGGCCCAGGGAGAACTCGGTCATGGGCATCAGCAGCGCGTTACCGCCGCCGGCTGCAGTACCCTTAACGTTCATGGTGGGGCCGCCGGAGGGCTGACGCAGTGCGCCGCCGGCATTCTTGCCGATGTAGCCCAGGCCTTCGATCAGGCCCAGAGAAACGGTGGACTTACCCTCGCCGAAGGCGGTGGGGGTAACAGCGGTGACCTCGATGAACTTGCCATCGGGCTTGTCACCCAGACGCTTCATAACCTTGATAAAGTCGATCTTGGGGGTCTTGCCGTAGGGGATGATTTCATCTTCCAGCAAGCCCAGCTTCTCACGGAAGAAGTCTACAGGGGGCAGAGTCTTTTCTGCCTCTTCTGCGATCTGCCAGTCCTTGTAAACGGTGGGGTCCAGCTTAACCATACCCTTCTCGTCTACATACTTGCCGTCAACAAAATTGATTGCCATATTTGTTTCCTCCTTATTATGTAGGCGCTTTCGCGCAGTGTTAACAAACTTCTATCTTTGCTGCATCCCGAATCAGCTGCATAACCTTGGTGGTCAGCACGCTACGGTTCAGGGCTGCTTCAAATTCCGGGGTGTAGTAGGGCTTTAACTGCTCTACTGTCATATTGTTCTGCCGGGCGATCACTGCAACTGCCTGGCCCAGTTCTTCCTGGGTGGCTTCCAGCTTCTCCAGCTTTACAATCTCGTCTACCGCTGCCTGGGTACGCAGATTTGCCTCTGCGGTAGCGTAGCTGTCTTTACGCAGATCCTCGGGGGTCGTCTGCAGGAAAGAACAGTACATTTCCAGACTCAGACCCTGCTGACCCAGCTGGGCTTCCAGTGCCTTCATCTGCTCATCCACCGCATTTTCCAGAGTCTTTTCATCCGGGGTAAATTCCAGGCTTTCTGCCGCCTGCCGAAGCAGCCGGTCCTGCAGATCCATCTCACCGCGCTCGTCGGTGAAGGCCTGCATGCTCTGACGAAGCTTTTCCCTGAAATCCGCCAGGCTGTCGCAGCCGCCGAATTCCTTGGCAAACACATCGTCCAGCTCATAAGCTTCCTTGATGCGGATCTCGTGGATCACACATTCAAACCGAGCTTCTTTGCCCGCCAGCTCCGGGGCGTGATACTCAGTGGGGAAGGTCACACGGATAGTCACCGTTTCACCGGGAACTTTGTCCAGAAGCTGCTCTTCAAATCCGGGAATAAACGCGCCGCTGCCCAATACCAAGGTCTGGTTCTGTGCAGTGCCGCCGGCAAACTGCTCATCACCGCAGAAACCTGCGTAATCCAAAACCACTTCATCACCGGACTGGGTGGGGCGATCCTTTACCGGAGTCACCCGAGGATTCTGCTGCTGCAAACGCTGCAGCTGCTTATCCACTTCCTCAGAAGTGACCATATGACGGGAAAGCTGATTTTCCAGCCCCCGATAGGTAAATGCCATATTGATATGCTCCTTTTTCCTGTGCTGTCGGGCGTTTCACACTCAACGTGACATATTTTACCTCTTTCCCATTGCAAAATAAATAAGTTTATGATATTTTATCTATAGATACAAACTATAGATTGGAGCGATCCAAAGTGAATTACAATTACCTGCGGTACTTCTCCGTTCTGGCCCAGCTGGAGCATTATACCCTGGCAGCGGACCGGCTGGAGATCTCTCAGCCCTCTTTGAGCAGCGCCATCCGGCAACTGGAGGGCGAACTGGGTGTGAAGCTGTTTGAGAAAACAGGCAGAAACATCCGTTTGACAGAGCAAGGCCGGTATTTCCAGAAGAAAGTTGACAACGTTTTAAATGAACTGACCGAAGCCACCCAAGCCCTCCAATCCAGCCAGGAAAACGCCCCGGTGGTCATTCGCCTGGGTTTCATCTCCGGCTCTTTGGAGGGAGGGGTCGCCCAGCAGATCGTCAGAACCCTGGCAGCCAATCAGCGTTTCCGTTTTCATATTACCGAGGGTTCTGCCAAGGACCTGATGGATATGCTGCACCAGGAAAAGCTGGATATGGCCATTTTGGATGTGACAGTCCGTGACCGAACCCTGCACTTCCGCAGTCTGCGTCAGCGGGATTTCTATGTGGCCGTTCCCACCGGCCATCCGCTGTCCGGTCAGCACAGTCTGAAAGCCGGCGACCTAATCCACTACAAACAGATCGGCTTTAGCCACAGTATGGATAAGAGCTTTGAAAACTGGGCAGAGCACCAGGACACCCGGCAAAATTATGTTTGCCAGGTCAACTCTGTTTCCGGTGCACTCAGTCTGGTGGCTGCCGGGGTGGGCATTGCCATTGTTCCGGATGAATGCATGACCCCCGCCAAGGGCATCTCCTACATCCCACTAAAAAACCGCCATCAGGCACTGTACTTATGTATTGTCTATGACCGATGGTTAGAACCTCCGGTCTGGGAATTTGCCGAGCGGATTGTCAAAGCCCTGCGTGAACAATAACAAACACCGCAGAAGATATACGATCTTCTGCGGTGTTTTGTTTATTCCATAACAGTACCATCAGGGTGGAACAGGGGCAGCTTTTCTAAGTAGATAATATCTTTCCGGTTCTGGGCGTCGCCTTCTGCCAGCACTGCCATACGGCCTGCCACGATGCCACCGGCCTTTTCTACCAGAGCTTCCAAAGCAGCCAGGCTCTCACCGGTAGAGATCACATCGTCCACGATCAAGATCCGCTTACCTTTCATCATCTGGGCGTCTGCCACATCCAAATACAGCTTCTGCTCCTTGGCGGTGGTGATAGACTTAACGCTGGATTCAAACACCCCGGTCATATAAAGCTTTGCGCCTTTGCGGGCCAGAAAATACTTCTGGGCATTTGTCTGCCGGGCCATCTCATGAGCCAAGGGGATACCCTTTGCCTCTGCGGTGATGATGTAATCATATTCCGGGGCAATCTTTAATAATTCCCGGGCGCAGGCCACGGTCAGCTCCTGGTCGCCAAATACCACAAAGCCAGCAATATACAAACTATCCGTTACCTTACAAATGGGCAGGTCACGTTCCAGACCGGCTACACACATACGGTAAAACATAGAAATACGCTCCTTTCAAAAACAGCTACTATTATTATACTACCCCACAAAAAAATGTCAAGAAATCATACCGTGGCTTTCCTGCACACTTGCAAAAACAGCCCAAAACGGGTAAAATAAAGAAAAATCACAAGGAGGGCCCGGAATGAATCTGGTAGAGGCAAGAGAAGAGTATATTGCCGCTTTGAAAAAAGCACAAAAACGCCAAAAAGAACTGCCCGTGGATGCTGCGCCCCTGGTGCTGGATGAGATCCTGCCCAGCGTGGACACAGAATCAGCGGTGAATATTGGATTGGTGGAAATTCCTGCCCAGTACATCGTTGGAACAAAAAGCGCCGGTCGTATTAGCGCATTCACCCCGGACTTTCTTCCCCTACTCAGTTTGGAAAGTGAATTTGCCCATAAGTGGATGGAACTGTGCGCCGCCCATTTAAATGAGGGCATTCGGGATCCCATCTTATGTTATGAGTACCTGGGCCGCTTTTATGTCCAGGAGGGCAACAAGCGGGTCAGCGTCCTGCGGCATTTTGATGCCCCCCGGATTCCCGGCAATGTGATCCGCGTGCTGCCTGCCTCCTCAGATGACCCCAGAATCCAGGCTTACTATGAATTTCTGGATTTCTACGCCGGGGCTGGAATTTATGATATTCAGTACCGGCAGCCCGGTGACTATGGTAAGCTCCTGTCCTTCCTGGGAAAAGCCCCTGCAGAAGCCTGGACAGAACGGGAACAGCGTACCTTCCGGGCTTACTTCCAATATTTTAAAGATGCCTTTTACGCCTGTGACCACCGCCAACTGGATCTATTGCCGGAAGAATCTTTGCTTTTGTGGCTGCGGGTCTATTCCTTCCAGGATCTGGGGAAGCTTTCTACTGACGCGCTGAAAGCATCCATTGACGGTCTGTGGGAGGATATGGTATCTATCGCCCAGGACAAACCTGTCCAAGTGGCTACCGAGCCTACCGAAGGCAAGCAAGGCATTTTAAGCATGCTGATCTCCGGCACGCCGGATCATATCCAGGTGGCCTTTGTCCACCAGCGGGATGCTGCCATAAGCGGCTGGACCACCGCCCACGAAGAAGGCGCCAATTATCTAAAAAACGCTTTGCCGGACAAAGTAACTGTCCGCAGCTACTTCCATGCAGACACCCCGGAACTGGCAGAGGCGCTTTTGGAGCAAGCGGTGGAAGATGGCGCTCACATTGTCTTTACCACCACCCCCCAGCTGAGTCGCCCCACCTTAAAGGCAGCAGTGAAGCACCCCAAGGTAAAATTCTTAAACTGCAGTGTAGACGCCCCCTACTCCAGTGTGCGCACCTACTACAGCCGTATTTTTGAGGGCAAATTCATCACCGGTGCCATCGCCGGCGCAATGTCTGATAACAACGCCATTGGCTATATCGCCTCCTATCCCATTTTCGGTGTTCCCGCCTCTATCAACGCTTTTGCTCTGGGCGCTCAGCTGACCAATCCCCGGGCAACTGTGGAGCTTCGCTGGTCATGCCTGCCGGGAGATCCGATCCAAGAACTGCGGGATATGGGCATCAAAGTGGTATCTAACCGGGATGTGCCCACCAAGGACCAGCTCTATCTGGAATTTGGCAACTATGGCACATTCACCTTCCAGGACGACGGCACCCTGTGCCATTTAGGCTCTCCCTGCTGGATGTGGGGCAAATTCTATTATCATGTGGTCCAATCCGTGCTCAACGGCACTTGGGATCGGGGCACTGAGGATAACAAAGCGGTAAACTACTGGTGGGGCATGGACAGCGGTGTGATCGATGTTTCCTTATCCGAGGAAATGCCGGAAGGCTTGAAAGCCTTGGCCAGGATCTTGCGCAAAGGACTGCGAAACGGCTCTATCGACCCCTTCCACCGCCAACTGGTGGACCAGTCCGGCAACCTGATCAGCGACGGTAGAAAGCCCCTGTCTCCGGAAGCGCTGCTACACATGGACTGGCTGTGCCAAAATGTCCGGGGCAGCATTCCCTCCTTCGAGGAGCTTCTCCCCTTCTCCCGGGCTACTGTCCGGGAATTGGGAATCTACCGGGATTCTATCCCCATGGAAAAGGAGGGCAGCCTGTGAAGATCCTGTTTTTATCCGACGAGGAGTTTCCCGGCTTCTATGACCAATATACCCCCGGGAAGCTGGATGGCTATGATTTAATTATCTCCTGCGGCGATCTGCGAGCTAACTATCTGTCTTTTATTGTCACCGTGTCCAAGACCCCGGTGCTGTATGTCCACGGCAACCACGATGGCAGTTACGAGCGCACCCCTCCGGAGGGCTGCGACTGCATCGAGGACGACCTGATCGTCTACCGTGGTCTGCGGATCTTAGGCCTGGGAGGTTGCCGAAAATATCATCCCGGCCCCCATCAATACACCGACAAAGAAATGGCTGCCAGAATCCGCAAACTCTGGTGGAAGCTAAAAAAGCACAAAGGCGTAGACCTGGTTGTGACCCACGCGCCTCCCTTGGGTGTCGGCGATAGCGAAGATTACGCCCACCGGGGCTTTGAAAGCTTTTTGAAATTGATGGACAAGTACCGCCCCAAGTACCTGTGCCACGGACACACCCATATCAATTACAGTCTGGATAAGACCCGTGAGCGTTCCTACCATGACACCCAAGTGATCAATGTGTATGAGCGGTACACCCTGGAAATTCCCGACATGACTACGAAGGAGTATCACCATGTTTGAAGGCTTCACCCCGGAAACCATCGACTTCCTCTGGGGCATTCGCATGAACAATAACCGAGATTGGTTTTTAGCTCACAAGAAAGATTATGTAAACCATCTCTACGAGCCTATGAAAGCTCTGGGCAGGGATCTGTTCCAGCCCTTTTTGGACAAGCCCGGCAATCTGTTGAAAGTCAGCCGGATCTATCGGGATGCCCGGCGGCATCACGCCCTGCCTTACAAGGAAAGTCTGTGGATCTGCATCCGCCAGGATGTGGATTGGTGGGTAGAACACCCCTGCTTGTACTTTGAGATCTGCCCGGAAGAAGTGTCCTACGGATTTTTCTACTACAAGCCCTCCCCTGCCACCATGGAAACCTTACGGCGCACTTGGGCGGCCAACCCCACAGAATTTTTGCAGCTCATCAAAAATACAGAAAAAGCCACCGGCGTACCGGTGACTGCCAATCTGTATAAGCGCCCAAAAGCCGCGTCCCAGGAGGATCTTGTAAAATACTTTGCCTGGAAAGATCAGCTTAGCTGTGTGATCACCGAGCCGGTGAGCCCTATGATCTTTGGACCGGATCTGGGAGTCCGGGCCCGGGAATTTATCGAAAAGCTCATTCCTTTATATGAATATTTCTGCCGATTTTAGATAGTGGGGAATCAACTCCCCACTCTTAAGTAGGCAGACAAGTGCGATCTTCTCTTCGTCAAGTGAATTTCGTTCCTATCTGCCGGTTCGTATCATTCCGGTGATACCCTTGACAAGCATTTCTTTGTCGTCACAAAGCTTTGTTTGTCCAACAGCAGTATGCCCGGCAGAAAACAGATTATTCAAAAAACAACAGGAGAATTTATGGATTCCAGAACGAAAAATTTAACGCAAGGGTCTCCCTTTCGGCTGCTTTTGTCCTTCTCCATGCCTCTGATGCTGGGAAACATCTTCCAGCAGCTGTACACTGTGGTGGATACCATGGTGGTAGGCCAGGTGCTCCATGTCCAGGCATTGGCCGCCTTGGGAGCATCGGACTGGCTGAACTGGATGATGCTGGGACTGCTGCAAGGTCTGACCCAGGGCTTTGGCATTCCCATGGCTCACGCCTTTGGCGCAAAGGACATAAACAGTTTAAAAAAGACCATTGCCGCATCGTTAAAGATCTGCATTGTCAGCGCCATTGTTTTAACTTTGGCAGGGCAGCTTCTTTTGAACCCGGTGCTAACGCTTCTCAAAACCCCGGATACCATCTTTGCCAATACCAGGCTGTATCTGCGTTTTATGTTTATGGGCATTCCCATTATCATGGCCTATAATTTACTGGCCTGTATTCTCCGGGCCTTGGGAGATGCCAAAACGCCGCTGAACGCTATGATCGTAGCCGCCATTGTGAATATTGGTCTGGACTTGCTGTTTGTGGCAGTACTTCCCTTTGGCATTGCCGGCGCAGCATCTGCTACTTTGATCGCCCAATGTGTTTCCGCGCTGTACTGCTACCTACACCTAAGAAAGTCTGAATACTTTAAGCTGACCCGGGAGGATTTTGCCCCCGATTGGGGTCGTTCTTTAAAACTTTTGGGAATGGGCGCTCCTATGGCCATGCAAAACACCATGATCGCCCTGGGCGGTATGATTGTCCAGTCGGTGGTCAACGGCTTTGATGTGATTTTTATCGCCGGTTTCACCGCCACCAACAAGCTTTACGGTGTGCTGGAAATTGCCGCCACCTCCTATGGCTATGCCATTGTTACCTACACCAGCCAGAATATGGGCGCTGGCCGGCTGGACCGGGTCAAAGACGGCACAAAAGCCGCTTCCGGTTTAAGTCTGCTGACCTCTCTAGTGATCGCAGCTGTGATGCTGCTGGGAGGAAAACTTATGCTGCGGGGATTCATCTCCGGCACGCCGGAAGAGATTTCCGGCGCTATGTACTATGCCTATCGTTACTTAGCGCTCATGAGCTTCAATCTGCCCATCCTTTACATTCTATATGTCTTCCGTTCCGCCACCCAAGGCATGGGAGATACCGTAAAGCCGATGCTGTCCGGTGTGGCAGAGTTTTTCATGCGCTTAGCAGGCGTTATGCTGCTGCCATCTATTTTTGGCTGCGAAGGCACTTTCTTTGCCGAGATCGCCGCATGGTACGGCGCAGATATGGTACTGATCCCCAGCTATTTTATTACCTATCATAAAATCAAAAAATCCCTACAAAAGCCTTCGGTTTAACCGAAGGCTTTTAATCATGGCCAATGTGTGCATAATAGCCTCAAAGGAGGTATTATATATGCACGATTCCCTTTGGACAAAAACGCAAAACCTGCCAGAATTCCCTTCGCTACAAGGAAATCTAAAAACCGATGTGCTCATCATTGGCGGCGGCATCTGCGGACTGTTATGCGCTTACTTTTTAAAGCAGCGTGGAGTGAACTGCGTTGTGGTGGAGGCAAACCGGATCGCAGGGGGCGTTACAGAAAACACCACCGGAAAAATCACCGCCTTACACGGGCTAATCTACAGCGATTTGGTAAAAACCAAAGGCTTTGAGGTAGCGCAAAAATACTATCACGCCAACAACCAGGCCATTTCTTCCTTTGAAAAAATTGCCAAAGATGCACACTGCGACTGGCAGACCCTTCCTGCCTACACCTATTCCCTTAAAAACCGGGAGAAAATCGAAAAAGAGTATTATATTCTACAGCAGCTAAATGCCCAGGCGGAGCTGCAATATCAGTCGCCCTTGCCCATTTCCTTTGCCGCCGCTGTGGGCTTAAACGGCCAGGGGCAATTTCATCCCCTAAAGTTTTTACGCCACATCTGCCAGGATTTGACAATCTACGAAAATACCAGAATTTTGGAGGTCACACCCCATTGCGCCATTTACCACAGCGGCAAAATCAAGGCCAACGCCTTTGTGGTTGCCACCCATTTCCCCTTTCTTAACCGCCACGGCATGTATTTTCTAAAGCTGTATCAACATCGCAGCTATCTGCTGGCTCTGGAAAATGCCCAAACGCTTCCGGGAATGTATGTGGACGAAGCCCAGAACGGACTGTCTTTTCGAAGCCAGGGTGACCTTTTGCTATTGGGCGGCGGTGGAGGCCGAACCGGCAAGTCCTGCGGAAATTATCATGAACTGCAGCAGTTTCAAGCAAAACATTACCCCGGGAGTAAAATTTATGCCCAATGGGCAACCCAAGATTGTATCACTCTGGATAAGATCCCTCTTATCGGGCAGTATTCCCCCCACACACCTAACTTATATGTGGCAACTGGGTTTAACAAATGGGGCATGACTTCTTCTATGGTGGCAGCCCAGATCCTATCCGATAAGATCTGCCAAAAAGAAAACGATTATGCAGACATTTTTGCTCCCAACCGAAGCATCCTGCATCCCCAGCTTTTTGTCAACGGCTTTGAAACCTTAACCAATTTTCTCTATCCCACCACAAGGCGGTGTCCTCATCTGGGCTGCGCCTTAAAGTGGAATCCCCAGGAACACTCCTGGGACTGCTCCTGCCACGGTTCCCGGTTTGCATCTGACGGCAAACTAATCAACAATCCTGCCAACAAAAACCTATAATTGACAAACTCTAACATATCCTTCTTGCTTTTTTTCAGAAAAACCTTATAATAAAGAGGATTTTAGAAAAGGGAGCATAAATATGTTAGAGACCTTTTTGCTGACCCTAAGCAATGTGGGACAGCTTTCGTTTTTTATGATTCTGGGCTATGTGCTGCGGCGACTGCGCAAACTCCCCGACAACGCAGGCAGCGTACTTTCTTTGCTTTGCGTATTGGTTTTCCTGCCGGCATACACGATTGTAAATCTGTCAAAAAACTTTACCGTGGACATGCTGACAGAAAAGCTGCAGTTGTTCGGCACAGGTGTTGTATTCGCCTTGGTGATCATTGCCATGGGTTATCCCTTGGCAAAATTCTTAGGCAGAGATGCCATGGAAGTAAAATCCTTAAAATATGCCTTCACCTTCCCCAACTTCAGCTACTTCGGCTATCCCGTGGTGGAAGGGGTGTTTGGCAACGCCATGCTTGGCAACTTTATGGTGTTTCTTATTCCCACATCTGTGGCTTGTAACACCTATGGATATCTTCTGTTCCAAGATAACAAAAAAGGAAAGCTCTGGAAGCTCCTGTGCACACCCATTGTCTTATCCCAGCTGATCGGTGTTATAATTGGTTTATCCGGCATCGCCCTGCCCAAGGTGGTTACCGGCACACTGACCATTGCCGGCAACTGTATGAGCCCCTGCTCCATGCTTGTCGGCGGCTTCCTGCTGGGTAAATTCTCCCCCCGAAAGCTTTTGACCGGCGCCCGCGCTTATCTTCTGTCTGCCATCCGGATGCTGGCGATCCCCCTTGCCTTTGGAGGAATTCTGTATCTTGTGGGTGTGCGTGGCGAGATCCTGTTCCTTGCCACCTTGACCGTGTCGTTGCCTTTGGGTATGAACCTTGTGGTGTTCCCGGAAAGCCTTGGCTATGAATCTGAAGCCCAGAAAAACGCTAAGCTTTGCTTTGTTTCTTATTGCCTTGCGCTGATCGTTCTGCCTGTGGTCTTCTCCCTTTTAACAAAACTTTGCATGTAAACAAACCAGCCGCCTCTGTAATAGAGGCGGCTGTTGTTATCTGTTCAACAGTGTTACTGTAGAACTCCGTGGGTTTGTAAGTATTCTACCAAGTTGTCAAATGTTGCGGGATTGGTAGGATGGTAGATACGCATATTGGGTTGCTGGGATGTACTAACTGCTACAATACTATTGCTAAGAAACTGAAATTTTATGTATCCTTGTTTGTCTTGGAAGTATAGGCTCAGGGTTATCATGCGCCCATCATAGTTTTTATCTCCACTTACGCCATCGACGCCCCATGGTAATAAGTTGCGAAAATCCTGTTGGTATTTAGATCTTGCCAGAATTTCCATAACCTCCTCTGGCTCATCGCAGAGGGGCGCTGGACTATTTATGCTATAAAAATCACAGCCACCTGATTCAAAATTTTGAAGCATTCCATAAACGGAAAAACT
>JAZREX010000081.1:0-15685 GCA_045661025.1 Faecousia sp.
CGGGTTCGACTCCCGTACCCTGCTCCAAATCATAACCCCACATTTGTCAAAAGGCAAATGTGGGGTTTTTAAACATTTTTAACGGATGGAGAATTGTAAACTTTTTTCCAAGCAGTTGCTTTTTGGCCCGATTTTCTGTAAAATAGTATATTAGAAAGTGATATCCTAAAAAGGAGTGTATGCTATGATAAAACGGCTGGCCCGGTGCGTCCGGGAATTTAAATGGGCAGCCATTCTTAGCCCCATCTGTATGGTGGGCGAGGTTACCATGGAGATTCTGATCCCTCTGGTAATCGCAAAGCTGATTGACCAAGGCATCAATCTGGGAAATATGGAAATGGTTTTAAAGCAAGGTGGCATTTTGGCGCTGTGCGCGTTGTGCAGTTTGACCTTTGGTGTGGCATCTGCATTCTTTGCTTCCTACGCCAGCACCGGCTTTGCCCGGAACCTCCGGCACGACATGTTTAACAAGGTGCAGACCTACGACTTTTTCAACATCGATAAGTTCTCCACCTCCTCCATTGTTACCCGGCTAACCTCCGATGTGGCCACTTTGCAAATGACATTCCAGATGATCATCCGGATGATCTTCCGCACCCCGGTGATGCTGGTGATGGCGCTGATCATGGCCATTCGCATCAGCCCCCGTCTTAGCATTGTGTACTGCATCGTATTGCCCATGCTTGCCCTTGCGTTGATGGTGCTGATCTCTATGGTGCACAAGATCTTCGAGCGGGTGTTTAAAACCTATGACAAGCTGAACAATGTGGTGCAGGAAAACATCCACGGCATCCGGGTGGTAAAGTCCTTTGTGCGGGAAGAAAAGGAGATCGAGAAATTCACCGGCACCTCCGATGAAATTTACCGGGATTTTGTGAAAGCCGAACGGATCATGGCCTTTAACAATCCCTTTATGCAGCTGGCTGTGTACACCTGCATGATCGTGATCTCTTATCTGGGTACGAAACTGGTGGTTTCCAATGTGCTGACCCCCGGCGACCTCACTGCCATGTTTACCTACACCGGCCAGATCTTAATGGGTCTGATGATGATGTCTATGGTGTTCGTGATGTTCACTATGAGCCGTGCCCCTTTGCGCCGGGCCTATGAGATCCTTACAGAGACTCCGGATCTTCGCAACCCCGAAAACCCGGTGATGGAAGTGAAAGACGGCTCTATCATATTCGAGAATGTTTCCTTCCGGTACTCCAAGACCGCAGAAAACAACGCCCTGGATTCTATCAACCTGCACATTCCCTCCGGCCAGACGGTTGGCATTTTGGGCGGTACAGGTTCCAGTAAATCCACCCTGGTGCAGCTGATTCCCCGGCTGTATGATGTTACCGAAGGTAAGCTTCTGGTTGGCGGGGTGGATGTACGGGATTATGATATGCAGGTTCTGCGCAACCAAGTTTCCATGGTGCTGCAGAAGAACACCTTGTTCTCCGGCACGATCAAAGAGAATCTTCGCTGGGGCGACCCCAATGCCACCGACGAACAGATTGAACACGCCTGCAAGCTGGCCTGCGCCCATGATTTTATCATGGCGCGTCCCGATGGCTATGACAGCCATATCGAGCAGGGCGGCAGCAATGTTTCCGGCGGACAGAAGCAGCGGCTTTGTATCGCCAGGGCGCTGCTGAAAAAGCCCAAGATCCTGATTCTGGACGACTCCACCTCTGCGGTGGACACTCACACCGACGCTATGATCCGCAAGGCCTTCCGGGAAGAGATCCCGGACACCACCAAGCTGATCATCGCTCAGCGTGTTTCCTCCGTGCAGGACGCCGATCTGATTTTGGTGCTGGACGGCGGCAAGCTGGTTGCACAAGGCACCCACGAAACCTTACTAAACACCTCTCCCATTTACCGGGAAGTCTATGAATCCCAGACGAAAGGAGGGGACGAAGAATGCCTCCAGTAAAATTTACCGGCGACGGCAGAAAAGCCAAAAACCCAAAAAAGACCCTATCCCGGCTGCTGAGCTACATGGCGCCTTATAAAAAGACTATGGTAGTAGTTGTCATCTGTATTCTGGTGGCATCCCTGGCCCAGGCCGCCAGCAGCAAATCCTTACAATACATCATTGACGACTATGTAACCCCTCTCATGGGTCAGACTGACCCAGACTTTGGGCCTCTGATCCAATTTTTGATCAAGATGGGTGGGCTGTATCTTCTGGGTATCGTGTCTGCGTTCCTTTACAATTTCCTGATGGTAAAGGTAGGCCAAGGCACACAAAAGAAGATTCGAGACTCTATGTTCTGCCATATGCAGAAGCTGCCCATCCGCTATTTTGACACCCATCCTGCCGGTGACGTGATGAGCCGCTACACCAGCGACATTGACACATTGCGGCAAATGATCTCCCAAGCCATTCCCCAGTGTATTTCTTCTGTGGCAACCTTAATCAGCGTGTTTGTGATGATGCTCATCACCTCCCCCATTCTCACCGCTGTGGTGCTGGTAACTTCCTTTGGCATTATGATCGTTACGAAAAATGTGGCCAGCCACTCTGCCAAGTTCTTTATTGGACAACAAAAGGCTTTGGGCGCAGTCAACGGCTATGTGGAAGAAATGATCCACGGTCAACGGGTGGTCAAAGTGTTCTGCCACGAGGATACCTGCCGGAAAGAATTTGATGAAATCAACGAGACCCTCCGGCAAAACGCCTATAAGGCCGGCTCTTTTACCAATATGATGGGCCCGGTGAATAACAACTTAGGCTATATCCAGTACACCATTCTGGCCATTGTTGGCGGTCTTTTGGCAGTTGCCTCTGGGGGCAATCTGCTGACCCTGGGCGCATTGGTCAGCTTCCTCACCTTAAGCCGGAGCTTCAATATGCCCATCGGCCAGATCAGCAACCAAATCAACGCCATCGTTATGGCCCTGGCCGGCGCGGAGCGTATCTTCCAGCTGCTGGACGAAGAAGTAGAAGAAGATCACGGCTATGTGACTCTGGTCAATGCCAACATTGACGAAAACGGCAACATCACCGAAAGCGAAAAGCGTACCGGCCATTGGGCATGGAAGCATCCCCATCAAGCAGACGGCTCTGTGACCTACACCGAACTTACCGGAGATATCACCATGTTTAATGTGGACTTTGGGTATGTTCCGGAAAAGACGGTGCTGCATGATGTGACCCTCTACGCCCATCCCGGCCAGAAGCTGGCCTTTGTAGGCGCAACCGGTGCAGGCAAGACCACCATCACAAACCTTATCAACCGCTTCTACGATATTGCAGACGGCAAGATCCGTTATGACAATATCAATATCAATAAGATCCGGAAAACCGACTTGCGGCGCAGCCTGGGCATTGTGCTCCAGGAGACCAACCTGTTTACAGGCACTGTGATGGATAACATCCGCTACGGCAAGCTGGATGCCACCGACGAAGAATGTATCCAGGCGGCAAAAATTGCCAACGCCCATGATTTCATTATCCGTCTGCCCCAGGGCTATGACACCATGCTCACCGGCAACGGCGCGAACCTGTCCCAAGGTCAGCGGCAACTGATCGCCATTGCCCGGGCGGCGGTGGCAGATCCCCCCGTCATGATCCTGGACGAGGCCACCTCCTCCATCGACACCCGGACAGAGGCTCTGGTACAAAAGGGTATGGATGCGCTGATGAAGGGCAGAACCACCTTTGTAATCGCCCACCGGCTGTCCACTGTCCGTAATTCCGACTGTATTATGGTGCTGGATCAGGGCAGAATCATCGAGCGGGGCAGCCACGATGACCTGATTGCCCAAAAGGGCACTTACTATCAGCTCTATACCGGCGCATTTGAACTGGAATAAGCAAAAACCACCTCCCCTTTCGCAAGGGAGGTGGTTTTCTATATATCGTTATTTGGTTTCCTTGTCTGCGTATAGCGCCAGATAATCTGCAAACCGCTCCTTTGCATTGTATCGCTTTCTTGCTCTTTCTGCGCAGGCATCGCCCCTATCCGGGCCGTTGCAAATCCTCTCTATGGCTTTATACACACCCTGGATATCTTTTTGTGCCACAACGATTCCTGTGTGTTCATCGATGGTCTCCGGACTGCCGCCGGTCTCATAAGTGACCACTGGGGTCTTACAGGCAAGCGCCTCTAAGTTGACCGTGGGGAATGTGTCTTCCATGGTAAGATTGACAAAGACGCTGGCAGCAGAATATATCCGGCTGAGTGTTTCTTTATCGCCCGTGCGTTTGATCCCCACAATGTCAGGCGGAAGCATTTGTATTTCTTCCTCTGAAAGCCCGGCCAGAACCAATTGATATTTTGTTTTATCCAAAAGATCGTTTAGCTGCAAGAATCCTTCCAGCTTTCCTTTAGGAATGCCCAGCAGGAGAAAACGGCCATCCGGGTTTTCAGGTATTTGTTTGTCTTTGTATTGGAACACATCAAGATCCACGCCGTTATTGATCACTTGTACTTCAAAATCCTTCAAAAATGATTTCTTTACCAGATTTGCCAGCCACTTGCTCGGTGTTACTACAGTCAGATCATCAAGTGCGCAGAACAGTTCTTTTTTTCTTGTATATTGCTCCTTACTTCTGTCAAAGAACCAGCTGAATTTTGCTCTTTGCGGGCAGTTGTGGCACTGCTTTTCCCATTTGTTGCAGGATATCTGTTCAAAATGGGTGCAATATCCTGTAAAAGCCCAGCAATCGTGAAAGGTCCAGATCACCCGGATCTTATTCTTTTTCAGATAGGTGAAAAATGTTTTTAGATTTAAATTATGTCCGTGTATATTATGAAGATGAATGATATCGGGTTTGATCTTCTCTAATTGTTTAATCAGTTTTGCGGTGTCAAAAAAAGAATTGAATCCGTAATTTCCAAAGATTTTGGCCAACAATGCATTCCATTTTATGCTAAAGTTCGTTGTGTACGCAATGCTGTTTTCTAAAGGCGCTTTCTTCCCTGTATGAAAAACATAATTTTCTATGTTGTTTTGGGTTAGCATGTTGCTGATTTCCTGAACAATCATACCGGTACTGCCAATGCTGCACACAGCATTTATCTGAACTATTTTCATCCTAGACCTCACCCAATTATTCAAACAACTGTTGAATATTAGAAATTGTAGATTTTCGTGTGAATACTTCGCTTCTTATCCCGGCCTTCGTTGCATATTCCTTCCGTAAATCGGAATCTTCTATCATGGCTTTTAATCCGTTGTAAAGGTCTTCTTCGTTATTGTCTGTAACGATTCCAAATTCAGAGTTTCCAAGGATTTCCTTCGCACTGCTGCAATCTGTCATTACGATTGGCTTTCCAAACATAAGCGCTTCACATGCAACCATACCATACCCTTCTACTCTTGAGGGAATTGCCACAATGTCTGCATTTTTTATATACGGGTAGGGATTTTCCTGAAAGCCTAAAAATTCCGTGTGCTGAGAAAGATTGTTTTCCTTCACATAGTCTTCCAGCTCCTGGCGTAATGTGCCATCCCCCACCAAGAGAAGTTTATATAAGAAGTTTTCCTGTATCAATCTGTTATGGATTCTTAGCAGCCTGTCAAAACCTTTTACTTGTTCGAAACGCCCTACAGAAACAACTACAAGCCCATCATCATTTCGATCATAAGGGGCATTCCCCTTTTCTTTGATGGCAATATCATCAATGACATTGTATTTTACGCACAAGGAATCCAGCTTGGCGATCTTGCTTGCAAATCCTTCTTTTGCGCTTGCTGAAACACATATAATTTTATCGTAATTTTTATAACAGCGTATGTGATCTTCCTTTTTTGAAAACACTTTACCGATCTCATAGTTGTTACTAACATCTGTATGAACCCACGCATATTTTCGGGCATTTTTGTTGGAAGAACCGGAAAGGATCCGAGTGGGAACCCCTTCCAAATAGGCCACCTCATAATCATAATCATCTTTCATAAATAGGTTATAGACGATCCGCGGCGGCATCACAAAACTGAGTATATAGGAGAACACTTTGCGCAAAAACGGATTTTTCGTTTTGATAATACCCTTATACCGAATGCTGGGGTGGAGCTGGTGCTGAAATTTCCCCCCATCTAAAAGGGTTTGCACAGTAATCTGGAATTTAGAATGATCCATATTATTTACAGTATCGATCAAAACTCTTTCCGCACCGCCACCTTGCAGCGTATTGATAAAGAATAATATTCTTTTGCTCATATCATTCGATCTCCCTTATATCCTATGGCCCAGTTGGGATTCACATTATGTAGCGCTCACCATAGCCTGTCCTTATTTTTTCATAAGGCGTTTTGCCATTTTCTTGATCTCTGCCTTGCCACCGAACACGATCCGCCGGAATATCCCTTCGACCTTTCTGTACACGGCAATGTGCTTGGGAAGACCCATAATTTTCCATACCCGCTTATCAAAAGAATCATCACAGCAGATGTATTCCGGGTGTGTAAGAGGGAATTGGATGTTGTGAACCGGCATAAAGAACACCCGTCTTAGCCCCTTAGGAATCAATTTCAGACTTCCGGAGGCGTGGGTAGAATCACTGGTAAGGCCCACATTGGATATCATATTGACAGCAGGCACAATGACTAACTGGTGATTCAGCAGCCGATTCATGGTGCACTGAAATGTCCAAGAGGACAGCTTCTTTCCCTCTTTTAAGGTCTTTACTCTGTCCTTTCCCTGGGATAGCAAGGATCTTTTATAGTAGCTTGGATAATTCCAGGTTTTTATTTTCTCAAACACATCCAGTTTATCCACAAAGCCCATCTCAAAATCGTATGTTTCCCAACATCTTTTCCAGGTTGCCCAGCCCCAAATGGCGCCGCTGTTGCAGAAAATATAGCTGTCATGGCTAATGTTATCGTATGTTTCAAGATGATTCATAGCGCTGATCAAGCCGACGCGAGTATCGTCCTTATATTTTTCCAAAAGCTCTTCACAGAAGGGGAAGAAATCACCGGCCGGTACACAGTCGTCTTCCAGGATCATAAGACGGTCAACGCTCTCAAAGGCCCAGGAAATAGCACTGGACATTCTTCTTCCGCAGCCAAGATTTACATCGGAGTAGTTATAGAACACTTCGCAATCCCAATCGATTTGAGATACGACCTGTCTGCATTTTTCTATGTTTTCAAGGTCTGCGGCATTTCCCTCTCTTGCGCCATCTTGCGCCAAAAAAAGCTTAGAGGGCTTTGCTTCTTTCACCGCTTGAAACACCTGCTTTAGAGGTTCCGCGCGATTAAAAAACACCATCAATACAGGAACATTTGAACAATTGGGATTCACGGTTTTTTCCTCCGTTCATATGGTAATGATAGATATAATGACTACTTTACAGTCATTATATCATAAAATATAAAAATGGGAACTAAAAAATAAAAAACAAGCACTAAAGGGAAGAAATACAGCAGAAAGCTTCTGCATTCTTAAAAATCTCTCTTATAAAAAACCAGGCGTCAACCGATTGGTTGACGCCTGGTTTTATTGAATTAGCAGAGTTTTGCACCGGCGGGGATGTCATCGCTGAGCATCACCAGGTTCAGCACTTCCTCACCCTTGAAGGTGTGCACAGCGCTCAGCAGCATACCGCAGCTTGCCTGACCCATCATCTTTCTGGGAGGCAGGTTGGTAATGGCAACCAAGGTCTTGCCCACCAGTTCTTCCGGCTTGTAGTATTTGGCGATGCCGGACAGAATCTGCCGGTCGGTGCCGGTGCCGTCATCCAAAGTGAAGCACAGCAGCTTTTCGCTCTTTTTCACATTCTGGCAGGCCTTGACCTTCACAGCCCGCAGCTCGTTCTTACAGAAGGTATCAAAGTCCACATTCTCTTGGCAATAGGGCTCAATCTCCACATCAGACTTGGGCTTAGACAGCTCTTCCAACGCAGCCAGTTCCTTTTCCATGTCGATTCTGGGGAACAGAGCAGCGCCGTTCACAGTTGCCACATCACAAGGCAGCGCGCCAAAGGTATTCAAGCTATCCCAAGACAGATCTGCGCCGCCCAGGCGGTTTGCGATCTCCTGGGAGGTGGTGGGCATAAAGGGCTCAAGCAGACCTGCACAGATACGGACAGTTTCCAGAAGGTTATACAGCACCTTTGCCAGACGGGGATGATTTTCCTCGCTCTTGGCCAGCACCCAAGGTGCATTCTCGTCGATATACTTATTGGCCCGGGAGATGACCTTGAAAACTTCAGCCAAGGCATTCTGGAAAGCATAGCTTTCCATCTGAGCTTCGTACTTATCCCGCAGAGAAGATACCATCTCCAGAAGCTCTGCATCCATTTCCGGATTCTCCTGGTGCTTCGCAGGCAGCTTCTCGCCAAAATATTTCTGGGCCATAGCGACAGTGCGGGAAACAAGGTTGCCCAGGTCGTTGGCAAGATCGGTGTTGATAGTGGAGATCAGCAGCTCGTTGGAGAAATTGCCGTCAGAGCCGAAGGGGAAGGAGCGCAGCAGGAAGAACCGCAGTGCATCCACACCAAACCGCTCTGCCAGAATATAAGGGTCAACCACATTGCCCTTGGACTTGCTCATCTTGCCGCCGTCCAGCAGCAGCCAGCCGTGGCCAAAGACCTTTTTCGGCAGAGGCAGATCCAGACTCATCAGCATTGCAGGCCAGATGATGGAATGGAAGCGGACGATTGCCTTGCCCACAAAGTGAACATCGGCAGGCCAGAAGTCTGCCAAGTCCTGATACTTGTCATTTTCAAAGCCCAGGGCGGTCATGTAGTTAAAGAGTGCGTCGATCCAGACATAGACCACATGGCCTTCATCAAAGTCCACAGGCACGCCCCAGGTGAAGCTGGTGCGGGAAACGCACAGGTCCTCAAGGCCGGGCTTAATGAAGTTGTTCACCATCTCGTGAACACGGCTTCTGGGCTCTAAGAAATCGGTGTTTTCCAGAAGATCCTGAATCCGGTCAGCATACTTAGACAGACGGAAGAAATATGCCTCCTCCTCTGCGTCCTGGACCTCCCGGCCGCAGTCGGGGCACTTGCCGTCCACCAGCTGGCTCTCAGTCCAGAAGGACTCACAGGGCTTGCAGTACTTGCCCTTGTAAGTACCCTTGTAAATATCTCCGTTGTCGTACATCTTCTTGAAGATCTTCTGGATAGATGCCACATGGTAATCATCGGTGGTGCGGATGAAACGGTCGTAGGAAATGTTCATCAGCTTCCACAGATCCAGCACGCCGCCGTCGCCGCAAACGATATTGTCAACAAATGCCTGGGGGGTCACACCGGCTTCCTTTGCCTTGTCCTCGATCTTCTGACCGTGCTCATCGGTGCCGGTGAGGAATTTCACGTTGTAGCCGGTGAGCCGCTTATAGCGGGCCATGGCATCGGTTGCCACAGTGCAATAGGTGTGGCCGATGTGAAGCTTAGCAGAGGGGTAGTAGATCGGTGTTGTAATGTAATAATTGCCTTTGCTCATAAGAAACCTCCTAAAAAAGAAAATCGCCCCTGCTGCTGCAAGGGCGACAAAATTGACGCGGTACCACCTTGGTTCACGGCATAAGCTGAAGGGCTCAGCCGTCTCGATCGCGATAACGGGCGCACCCGGAAATGCCTAAACCATTCAGCATTTCAGCTCCAAGACCATGTTCTCCGGGATCAACCGTACCTCTTTACACCAACCGAGGCTCTCTTTGCCGTTTCCACCAGATACTCTTCTTTTCCCAGCTTTTATCATATTTAAGTCATTATAGTCCAAAAATAACCAATTTGTCAACTCTTTTTCTCTAGGCTGTTTCGGTTCGCGCCCTCTCTGCCTGCCCGGGTCAGCAGCAATGCCACCGCCACCGCAGCAATTCCCCCTGCCAGTTTGCCCACGATCACCGCCGGAAGCATCTCGGGGGCGAAGCCTGCGGTAAAACCCAAATGGTCGCCGAATACAAAGGCCGCAGACACCCCGAACGCCACGTTGAGCACCTTTCCCCGACTGTCCATATTCTTTAACATCCCAAAGGTAGCAATGGAATTGGCCAGAGTGGCAATTAGGCCGCCGGCAGCCGTTTCATTGATATGAAGCAGGTTTCCTAACTTACCCAGGGGCTTTTGCAGCACACGGGTCAAAAGAAATACCAGAGGGAATGCACCTGCCAATACGATAGCGATGGAGCCTACGGTCTGGAAACCCTCAGACAGGGGTATCAGCCCGGGCAGAATCACAAAGCCCGTCAGCTCCTGGAAGATCGCCAGGGCCAGGCCTGCGGTGATCAGGGCCACCACAGCTTTGCCAAAGACAGAAAAGCCCCGGATCATTTTCTTTTCCCACTTCCAAAGTCCCAGGGCGATCAGCGCCGCCAGGACCACAATGGGAATCAAATTCCGCAGCACCATCCCCAGAGAAAACCCTGCCACCAGGCCACCGGCCAACATCCCCACAGGGATGGTGACGATACCGGCTAAGATGCCCTTTGCCAGGTATGGGCGATCCTCTTGGCGTAAGATCCCCATAGCAACCGGGATGGTAAACACAATGGTCGCCCCCAGGGTCGAGCCTGCCAACAAGCCGCCAAAGAGCGCCGCCTGGGGGTCCTGGGTCAACTCTTGGGCAAGCGCTGCGCCTCCCATATCACAGGCAAGAATACTGCCTGCAAACATGGCAGGGTCTGCCCCTAAAAAGGTATACACCGGCACCACCACAGGCCGCAGCACCTTTGCCAGCACCGGAGCAAGGACGATAATCCCAAGCATAGCCATAGCCAATGCGCCCATGGCCAAAATGCCCTCTTCAAATTCCTTTCCAAGACCCAGCTTATTCCCGATGATCCGGTCGATCGCCCCAAGGAGGGCAAAGCCCGCCATCACCGCAATGAGTATTTCATGGGCAGACATACTTTTACCTACCTTCCGGGTCTAAAATCGCCACAATGGCCGCATCCACCGGGGCTTCCATAGAAAACCGGGCTGCTGCAGAGCCTGTGACCAGCAGCACCCTGTCCCCTGTGCCTGCCCCCACATAATCCGATGCCACCACAGAGCCCTTCAAAGTGTTGACCACCAGAAAGGTCTGCCCTTGAAAACACTCTGCCTTCCGGGTGGCCCAGACCGAACCGGAGACTGTTCCAATCATCATTGTAATCCCTCCAAAATTTCCTTTGCCAGAGGGGTCATCACAGCCCCGGGCGCTGGCAGTTTCCCCATGGCAACCAAGGCCTTGGCCTCCCGGGCAGTAATGAGATTTTTTCGATCCCCGGAGGTAGTGACGACCCCTAAATTTTTCAGTTCCCGGCGGCAGCTTGCCATCTTCGCTGCCAAGGCCCGGTTACTGCCCGGTTTGGGCAGTCCCGGCTCATACAGCACCACAGGAATCCCCTGGGCCAAGGCCTGCCACACTACCTCCGGGATCGCCCCCATGAGCTGAGCATAGGTAAGACTCCCAATGACCAGAGCATCGTATGCCCCCTCGGTCACATAGGTGTAATCCAAAGGACAGTCCGGGGGATCGCCGATCAGCAGCGCTCTCATGGTAAGATCCTCCCCAGTTCCCCAGGGCCTAAGCCGCAACCGTTGGCTTCATCAAAATCCAAGTGGACTGCCGGGGCAAAATCCTTATGCACCCGCACCACCACATCTTCAAAGACCACCGGCCGGGAGGATTTTACCGCCAGGCGCACTTTTTGCCCATCGGTGACTGAGAAATGCTCTGCGGACTGAGGATCTAAATGGATATGCCGCTGGGCGGCCATCACTCCGGAAGAAAGGGTCACCGTTCCCTTCTCCCCCACCAAGGTGATACCCGGGGTGTTTTTAGTATCTCCGGAAAGGCGGACAGGGGGCGTGATACCAAGGGTCTTTCCGTCGGTGAGGGAAATTTCCACCTGCGCTTCCTTTCGCTCAGGACCCAGCACCGCCACCCGGGCAAATTCTCCCTTTGGCCCGCGAATACAGACCCTTTGCTTTGCCAAATACTGCCCCGGCTGAGATAGTGGCCGTGCCGGGGTCAGAGGCTCTCCAAACAGCTGCATTGCCTGGTCTTTCGTCACATGGACATGCCGCCCGGAGGCCTCCACCGGCACAAACAAGTTGGAAATCACCTGCTCCACCAGCTTGCTTACTTCCATACACTCACTTCCTACACTTTTGCTCCAACATCATCAAATACACGGCGCTACTCATCCGGTTCAGCGCCTTTACAATATCCTGCCTTGTAAGTTTGCCTGCCGGGGTCACAAAGGCCGCCACCGCAGACAGCTCTGCCGATCGCACGCTACAGCGAACCACATTTAAATCCAGCACCTGGGCGCTATCGGAAAAATCCGGCATAAAATGGGGCTGGCCGTAATAATCCTGGGGAAAATGGCTACGTTTGCGAAGCTCCGCCGGGGTCAGACCCATGATATTTTCTTCCTCTAAGGGCTTTTCCAGCACTTCACAGCTGAGGATTTTCCGCGCCAGGGCCAATAGCTGCCCCAGATTGGGCGCTAACTCCGGATGGACTTTGCCGCAGCGCAGGATCTGAGCTTCCAGCATATCCATCTGTCCCCGGAACAGAATTCTGGGATGGGTCTTTTCCACTAAAATCTCCCGGTTCAGCTGGGTCATATGCTCCGGCTTTTGGGTCATAGTCGCCCCGTTTTCCAGGGTGAATACCTCCGGCTTTGCCTCCCCGGCCGGGAGGATGGGAATCTTCTCCCGGTTTAGATAATCCCGGGCTTCCCAGGTCAGCTTGTCCGCCTGTCCCAGATAAAATACCCGCTGACCCTCTCGATTTCGCAGGTTGTCCCGGACCGCTTCCAGGGTGTAGAGCATTACTTACCGGCGGGCGCGTTGCCTTTGCCCCGGGGCAAAATGGCGTCCACCTCTGTGTGGGGACGGGCGATCACATGGACAGAAATCAGCTCCCCTACCTTTTCTGCTGCCGCTGCACCGGCATCGGGGGCCGCCTTCACAGCGCCCACATCACCACGAACCATCACAGTGACAAGACCGCCACCTACCTGCTCCTTGCCTACCAGCTGGACATTGGCGGACTTCACCATAGCGTCTGCCGCCTCAATGGCACCGATCAGGCCCTTTGTTTCGATCATACCCAGAGAATTTGTTTCCATAATTTTCATCCTTTCTTATTTGAGCTGTTGCAAAATTGCTTCTGTGATCCGCTGCACTAAGGCGTCGGAGCACTCTATTTGCGGCGTTTGCGTTGCTTCTTCCAGATCCCATGCCACCCGGCGCAAATTGATCAGATCCAGGGGGGAGATATTATTAGATGAAGCACTGCCGCCTACCGCGCCGCAGCCTAAAGTCAACGCCGGGAACAGCCCGGTGGTAGCGCCGATGCCACCCAGCGCCGCCGGAGTGTTCACCAAGAACCGGGAAACGGGAATGTGCAGGGCAAACTGCCGGATCACATCCGTATCCTTACAATGGATGGCAAAGGTGTGTCCGCTTCCCTCATGACGCAGCACCTCGATGGCCTTTTCCAACACAGCCTGCTGACTGTCCATTACAAAGAATGCCAGCACCGGACAGAGCTTTTCCATAGAATAGGGGCGGGTAGGCCCTGCCTCCTGCTCCCGGGCAACTAGGATCTTTGTGTCTGCAGGAACTGGGAAGCCGGCCATCTCCGCCAAGGCGGTAGCAGGCTTGCCTACGATTTGCGGATTCAATGTGCCGTTGGGCTTGAACAGCAGCTTTGCCAAAAGCCCTGCCTGCTGCGTGTCCATAAAGTAAAAACCCATGGTCTTACCAATGGTCTTTACCTGCTCTTCGTTTTGCTTTTCCACAATAATGCTCTGCTCGGAAGCACAGACTGTACCGTAGTCAAATGTTTTGGAGCGGAGAATACACCCAAGGGCGTGGCGGATATCTGCGGAGGAATGGATATAAGCCGGGCCGTTGCCTGCACCCACACCGATGGCTGGCTTGCCGCTGGAATAAGCCGCCCGGACCATTGCCGGGCCGCCGGTGGCCAAGATCAAATCTACCCCATCGGCGTGCATCAGTTCCTGGCATCCGTCCAGGCCAGGCAGCGTCATACAACCCACACTGCCCTGGGGCGCGCCGGCTGCTTCTGCCGCCTTTGCCACCACCTGGGCCGCCCGGCAGGTACAGGCCATGGCCTTGGGGTGGGGAGAAAACACAATGCTGCAGCCTGCCTTTAAGGCGATCATCGCCTTGTAGCACACTGTAGAGGTGGGGTTCGTACTGGGGACAATGGCGGCGATGACACCTACAGGCACACCGATCTCCCATAGTTTTTTCTCCGGAATTTCCCGGAGCACACCCACCGTTTTCATATCACGGACCGCTTCCCACAAAGTATCGGAGGCAAAGCGATTTTTTACCACCTTGTCCTGGGAATTGCCAAAGCCGGTTTCCTGCACCGCCAATTCTGCCAACTCCACCGCCGCGGCAGAAAAAGCTTTACTTATTGCGTGGACAATATCGTCCAGCTGCTGCTGGGTCATCTGGGATAAGCTTTCCTGGGCTTTTTGGGCCTGTTTTACCAACAGCCTTGCCTGCTGGCGTTGCTGTAGATCCTTATCCAGTTCCATGGTCACTCCCTTCCCGGGCTACCTTGGCTACCCCCTCCGCAAAGGCGCTACAGGCGGCATAGCAGGCAGACCGGCTTCCTGTTAAAATTCCACCCCCGAAATTGGTCTCACTGGGGGGTGTATATAGTTTACATAACTTTACATCTGCAGCTTTCAGCGCCCCGTCCATAGCATACATGCTCTCCAGAGGCGGTGCGATCAGATAAGCAAGGCTGCTTCCCTGTGGAACGCCTGCCTCCTGGGCCAAATAACTTCCGCAGCTGCTGACAGTGTAGGCCAAGTAGCGTACATTTTCTGCCATTTCAAAGCCGATGGTTTCAAGCTGGGACAATGCCGCTTCCATGCCACTGCGGACAGCCCCCGGGGTGGGGCCCGCCAAAATGCCGATGACCTCCCCGGCGTTGGGGGTGGTGGCATTGGCAGCGCCGGCGTAAAAGCTTCTGCCGTAGCAAACCGTAACCTGGGCTGCCTTAGTCGCAGCATCTAAAGCAATATAGGTGGCATCATCGCAGTCTGTGGTCAGCATCCCCAGAGCCGGGGTGTCCAGGGGCACACCGAACTGCTTCAGCAGCGCCGGAGCAGCATTGGCCAGATACTGCACCGACAGCACCTTCACCGGAATCATCCCTGTCCCTCCAGATGCAGGCCTACCCCGGAAACCTGCCGCTTTAGTATCTTTTCGATGAGTTCCGCGATATACGCCCCAGCCTCCACCGCCGGTGTACCCTGAACATGGATATTGGACACCACGGTGCGGCTGGACTCCGACACCCCGGTGTGGGGCTTGTAGGTGATATAGGCCGACATACTCTTATCGGTGACAAGGCCAGGGCGCTCGCCCACCAGCATACACACCACTTCGCAGCCGGTGATATCGCCAATGGCATCTCCTGCGCCTACCCGGCAGTATTTTACAAACAGGGCTGGACCGGCATCGATATTGCGAAGCTTCAGTCCGTCCCGGATGGCAGATAAGCAGTCGGCGGCATTTTGCAAAATAGCCGCAGAGGACAAGCCGTCGCCTACCACCAACTGTACCTTAGGCTTTGAAGGCATGGTGCGGCCGATGACCTTTTCCATACTCTCATCGAAGCACCGGCCTAAGTCAGGACGGGTCAGATATTGCTCCTTGTCCTTACACCGGGTCACCACCGGTACAAGCTCCAGTTCCTTGGCAAAGCTCTCCGGTACTTCAGAGAACACCGCATCCCGGGCGGC
>JAZREX010000082.1:0-3895 GCA_045661025.1 Faecousia sp.
GTTCCGGGCACAGGCGGCTCAGCAAAGCTTGGAATCGAAACAAATACTGCATCCATGCTGGTGCCGGCAATTGAAACCCTATATCGGCGGACCGTGGATCCCAAATTTGTGATCCGCCGGGTCTGCCTGTCCTGCAATAATGTAGTTGAGGACAGGGGAGTGCTGCAGCTGAGTATGTTCGAGGATACCACAAAGCAGCTCCGGGACAAGGCTCTTCAGGAAGCAATGCTGGGTATCCGGGCAAAGTACGGTAAGAACTCCATCCTCAAGGGTATGAACTACGATCCGGCAGCCACCGGACGGGAGCGGAATGCCCAGATTGGAGGCCATCGTGCTTAAACGCGGACCGAGGGCACCCATGCCGCCCTCCAGACGGGCCAAACAATTCGCCCCATTTGATGCTCTCAAGGGCCTGAAAGAGGCTATCGCAGCCAAAGAAAAGAGGCCGGAGCCTCGCAGGGAGTTAACAGACTATATGAAAGAACAGATAAATATCACGCTTTCCGATCTTCGGAAGGGACAGCAGATCACCGTGGTGTACTATGGCACCATGGAACATGAAACACTGCAGATCACAGGAACTGTCATGAAGGTGGATGCCTACTGGCAGACATTGCAGGTGAATAAGATGGTTATTGACTTTTCTGAGATATATGAAATAATTCAATAAGAAAGAATTCTCTAGGAGGTACTACAATGCCTGTGAATGAAATCCCTGACGAGAGATTACGCATATTCATCAGTTCTGCTCAGAGCAATGAGGGTATTTTTGCATGGAGCGAGGTGCGGCGTAGAATAAAGGATTATCTGAAAGAGTGTCCTTTTCTCAACCCATTCATCATTGAGGATGTTGCTTCCCCCGTGAAGTCGGAACAGTTCTATCAAATGCAATTGCTGCGTGCCGACCTTGTCGTATTGTTGGTAAAGGGTGAGGTGCGGAAAGGTACTGCTACGGAATATGCCTTGGCCACAACACATAAAAAGCCTATACTGATCTATTTCTTGGATGATGGCTCCATGCAGGAATTGAGTGCAGTGGCATTGAAAAAGGATGTACAGGCAAAGGACTATTGTACATATCATTCAACACCAAACTTTGACGATATTGAGAAGGTTGTTCGCAAACATGTCATCGAAACTCTTATCTGCTCTTTCCAGTTTAAGGCCATGGAAGATAAACTTATGGATACGGGTTCTGAGCTAATGACATTACCCAATGAGACACAGCCGTCTGAGCATAGTGTGCCCACCAAAACTGCAATTGGATTGTTTAGCAGCTGCTACGGTCATATCTTCGATCTGCTCGGTATACCCCAAGTAAAATCCGGAGATCCTTCTGAGCCTTCAGCATTGCACGATCTTGGTGTGGCTGCATTGGATTGGCTTGTAAAGGGTCATGGGGAAATCTCCGATACGGGCATCTTGGCGATGATTGACCATGTTTCTGATTTGTACTCCGAAACGGATTGGTTGACACGTCGATGGGATGCTATTCGCCATGAAATGGCAGGTGACATTGATGGTGCACTCAAGGCTGAAAATCAGGCACTGTCTTTGGCGAGAACAGCAAATATGCCCCCATGGATCATTGCAAATATTTTGATTGACTGTAGGAATATCGAGAATCAGATCTTTGCAAGAGACCAGAAATACTTTGCTTCGGGAGACGGACAAAAGGGATTGGATGAGTTGGACACAATCGTGTATCTTCCGGTCCTGGATCGTTATCTTGGAAATGTATATGGCGCACTAGCAAAAGAAACGGCTAAGTTTAAGATGGCAAAACCCGGGACACTTTTCTTGGGAACCAATATCGGCGGAATCATCAATGATGTAGAGAACTATTTCTTTACTGCGATGCTGTATGGGTCGTATTCTCACATGCTGATTGCCCGGGATCTGCTTGCCAAGGTTCTGTATCAGTATGATGATCTGACTGGTAAGGAGCCGCTCTTGTTCGAGTGTGTGAAGCTGTTGGTCCTGCACGCAAATGCAAAAGATTTCCAGAAAACAATTGATCACAGATGGGACGATGTATACCTGTCAGTTGTTTCCGGTGCTGACGAACTATGGCATCTGACAGACAGTGTATGCGTTTCTTTCAGGGATTCAATGAAGCGAGCAGTTTTGACCAAACTCGGTATGTATATGACCGATGACTGTTTTGCCCATGCTGAAGCATACTTGAAGAATTCCTGCGGTTCTGTATACTGGGGAGTTTCTGAAGACTATTTCGAGTGTCTTTACCGAAACATTAATCGGCTTAATCCTACTATCGTTACTGATATTCTGACAGAAATCATCCGTGAGCGGCATTTTCATATGGGTGGTAAGTTAGCAAATATCTTACTGCTTCTCAATCTTGCCGATGTCCCGCTTGAATCGCAGAAAGCACTGTGTAAAGCTTTGGAGGAACAACTGACATACATTGTCAGCAATGGCGGACAACCTCAGTTTATTGCTGCTTTGGTTACGCAGAACAAGGCAGTTTTTGAGGTCCTGGCAACTCTGCCCAACAATGGTTTACATGGAACTGAACGGCTCTTCTATGAAATCAATACGGGAAGTGGTGACTGGAGTGAGGTTATCGTCGACCAAATTGAAACGGCAAAAAGCCAGTTCGAAGCTAATAAGAATCCTGGGGTTTACCACGGTTTCTTTGAGAAGCCGTACGGAACAATCAAAAGTGCGATCCGAAATCATTATTCCCCGGAGATGGCAGAAATCATTAATGAAAAACTGATTCCCCTGTGTATTGAAGTTTTGAACAGCCAAGCGCCAGCAGATATGAAGGACGAATGCATTGACTGCCTCTGCGATGTTTTAGTGTGTTCTGGTGCCAATGAGATCGTTATGACCAAGGAATTAGTGGATGCGATTGAGAAAATCAACATTTCCGAAACTCATTCTATCATGGACAGTTCCAAGAATGCCTTAGCTTGCCGGGTGCTGATGCTGAGAATTATTGTGGGAAGAGCGGATAAGGACGAAATGCTGGAGTGGTGTTTTGATTTCGGTAGGAAAGACCGTTCTACAAAGGTTGCTCTCGCGGAGTGTGTTGAACAGTACCTCTATCGTTATGCACACGAGGCTGAGAAAATCGATGCTATGATCCTTGCGATTGTAATCCAGTGTTTTGAAGATGACTATTGGCCTGTGCGAAGAACAGCATGCAATTGCTTGGCAAAAATGCTGATAACGCGGTATAAGGATCGGGCGGAACGAAAGCTGTACGAAGGTGCGATTGACCCCTCCCATTTCGTCAGAAATTATCTGCTTCAGCTGTGTAAGAATGGTAAAATCGCCGATGTATCTATTTCGGAGCGTATAACAGATATCATGAAAAGCGATGCCAATTACGCGATTCGGACGTACGCGAACGAAAAATAACCACATACACAAAATATATTGGGCACCTGTTAATTCAGGCGCCCAATTCTTTTTGGATACTCTAGGAAAAAAGTGCGGTGCAGTTGTGAGACTGCACCGCAGATATATCAGAGATCATACTTCAGAAAAATTGTCCTTATCGACACCGCAAAGGGGACATTCAAAATCATCAGGAACTTCTTCCCAGGGAGTTTCAGGAGCAATACCTGCTTCGGGATATCCCTTTTCCTCATCATATTCCCAGCCACACAGGTCACAGACATATTTCATGATAGATACCTCCATGTGTTATTTATGATACCTTTACTCTAATCCTTTCTGAGAGCATTGTCAATACTGGATTCTACAATAGATTCCCGGCAATACCAGATGGGAATTTTCCGTGAAAACTCCGGGAAAAAATTTGCACAAAATAGGGAATGACAAGTGCATGTGAACATGATACACTTATAGCATCCGATAGTGGGTCCGAGGCAGGGCCCACTATTTTTATTTCCCGAAAGGA
>JAZREX010000083.1:0-15439 GCA_045661025.1 Faecousia sp.
CCGGTGGCCACCGCCGGGGCACGGCCGTGGGCAGCCTCGATCATATCGCAGGCAAAGTAGTCATAGGCCATAACCGCGCAGCCAACAGGAGCAACACCGATAGCTTTTCCTTCGATGCCCAGTTCGTCCAATGCTTCCGCCACTAGCCGATGGATAATGCCATGGGGACAGCCGGGGCAGTAGTGTAGTGGCGCATCAGTCAGAGATTTCGGTTTTTCAAATACAACTGCCATCTTCGTACACTGCTTTCTGGATATTGCGAATGGATGCAAGCACCTGGTCGGGGCTGGGGATCATACCGGCGCAGCGATAGCACAGACCCACAGGCTTCTGGCACTTGGTGTAAAGTTTAATGTCTTCGATCATCTGGCCCATGCTCAGCTCTACGCTGAGGAAGCCATTGACCTGCTTAGCAGCCTTTTCCATGGCAGCCTTGGGGAAGGGCCACAGGGTGATGGGGCGAATGAGGCCTACCTTGATGCCTTCTTCTCGGGCAGCAACGACAGCGTTCTTTGCCACACGGGCGGCAATACCGAAGGCCACTACGCAGTATTCGGCATCATCCATCATGTACTCTTCCCACATAGCTTCGTTTTCTTCGATCACCTTATAGCGCTGATACCGCTCGATGTTCTTCTGTTCCAACTCTTCCGGCTTTAAGTACAAAGAGTTTACGATGTTATGCTTTCTTTCTTTGTTGGTGCCGGTGAGTGCCCAGGGCTTTTCGTAGGTGTTGACTTTCGCATCTTCAAAGGAGATGGGCTCCATCATCTGGCCGATGGTGCCATCTGCCAGGATCATGGCAGTCATCTGGTACTTATCTGCCAGGTCAAAGCCTTTGATGGTCAGGCTTGCCATTTGCTGCACAGAGGCAGGGGCAAGTACGATGGTCTTATAGTCGCCGTGACCGCCGCCCTTGACAGCCTGGAAGTAATCCGACTGGGAAGGCTGAATACCGCCCAGACCAGGACCGCCACGCTGCACATTGACCACCAAGGCAGGCACATCAGAGCCGGCAATATAGCTTAGGCCCTCTTGCATCAGAGAGATTCCGGGGCTGGAAGAAGAGGTCATTACCCGCATGCCGGCAGCGGCAGCGCCATAAACCATATTGATAGATGCGATTTCGCTTTCAGCCTGCAAAAACACACCGCCGATCTTGGGCATTTTCTTTGCCAAATAGGCAGCGATTTCTGTCTGAGGTGTAATGGGGTAGCCAAAGTAGTGGCGGCAGCCGGCCCGAATTGCAGCTTCTGCAATGGCCTCGTTGCCTTTCATTAAAACTCTTTCTGCCATTTGGTTACCTCCTTACTTTTCTACAGTGATGATGCAGTCCGGACACATGGTTGCGCAGAAGGCGCAGCCGATACAGTTGTCCTGATCAGTCATCACCGCAGGGGAATAGCCTTTTTTGTTGATTTTATCGGTGTCGATGGCCAAAATCTTCTTAGGACAAGCGTCGACACACAAACCACAACCTTTGCATAGGTCGGTGTTAAAAGTTACCTTTGCCATGACGATTCCTCCTTTACAGGGTTAAATCAATTTCTTTTGTAATGTTAACGGAAGGACCTGGGTGAGGTCAAGGGTTTTTGCTACATTTTCTTCTGCGGTGGTCAGCCACAGAGGCAAACCGGATAAGTTGCAAAGCGCCTTAATAAAGTCTTCCGATGCTATGATGGTTTCCACGGTGGTTTCTGGGCCTAGGTTGGCATTGTTGACGATGCAGGTAAAAGCTAAGCCGCAGGCGGCCTCGATCTCCCGCATTACTTCCAACGCCTCTTCCGCCGTCCGGGTCAAAGGACGGTAGCAGTTGGCAACAAAGGCCATGCGGTAGTTGTTTTCTTTTAGGATCATAGGGGCGAACCGACCCAGCGCATATGCGCCACGGTCGTCGCCGCCGATATCCATAATGCCATAGGTGGCGGTGTCCTCCACCAGCCGATAGGCTTCTGCGGGCAGGGCAGGCAAGTCTACATTGGAGTTGGCAAACTGGGGGCTGATAAGGCTGACCCCAGCTTTTTCCAGTTCCTCGGCGCTGTCTTTGGTGCGGAAATAGGGATTGACAATATCTAAGTCCCCAATACAAACCTTCCTGCCTTCTTTTGCAAGATGCAGCGCATAGTTGACAGCAATATTTGTCTTGCCGCTGCCGTAATGGCCGGCAAACAGAGTCAAGGGTTTATGGTCCATGGGTTTCCTCCTTACAACTGCTTGCGGATGATCTTACCGCTGGTGGTTTTGGGGAGGCTTTCCTTAAATTCCACAATGCGAGGATACTTATAAGGAGCGGTGCGGCGCTTGACATAGTCTTGGATTTCTTTCTTCAGCTGGTCTGTGCCCTTGAAATCTTTTACCAGTACGATGCTGGCCTTGACCACCTGGCCTCTAACCTCGTCGGGGGCGGCAGATACGCCACACTCCAGCACATAGGGCAGCTCCATAATGACATTTTCAATTTCAAAAGGTCCGATTCGGTAGCCGGAGGACTTGATCACATCGTCAGCCCGACCCACATACCAGAAGAAGCCGTCTTCGTCCTTCCATGCCAGATCGCCGGTATGGTAGAAACCGTCCCGCCAGGTCTGGGCGGTGATGTCGGGGCTGCCTTCGTAGCAATAGCTCAGGCCGCAGGGAAGTCCTTTTGCAATGTTAATACAGATCTCGCCGCTTTCGCCGGGGCCAACCTCGTTGCCCTCGGGGTCAAGCAGGTGGACATCGTATAGGGGAACGGGCTTGCCCATAGAGCCAACCTTGTGGCTGTCGCCGGTCAGGTTGCCGATAATCAGGGTGCTTTCGGATTGGCCGAAGCCCTCCATGATCTGAAGTCCTGTGGCTTTCTTGAACTGCCGGAACACTTCCGGGTTCAAGGCTTCGCCGGCAATAGAGGCGTGCTCCACAGAGGAAAGGTCGAACCGGCTCAGATCTTGCTTGATCAGCATCCGGTACATAGTCGGCGGCGCGCAGAAGGTGGTGATATGATATTTCTGGAACAACGGGAGGATTTTTTCTGCATCGAATCGGTCGAAATCATACACAAAGGTAGCGGCTTCGCACAGCCATTGGCCGTAGAGCTTGCCCCACAGGGCTTTTGCCCAACCGGTGTCAGAGATGGTCAGGTGCAGACCGTCGGGATTCACCCGGTGCCAGTATTTCGCGGTAATAAAGTGACCCAGGGGGTACTTATAATTGTGGGCTGCCAGCTTAGGATAGCCGGAAGTGCCGGAGGTGAAGAACATCAGCATAGGATCGCTGCCACAGGGGGCGTCCTCGGTTCGAGGATACCGGGAGCTGTACATAGGACACTCTTCATCAAAGTTGTGCCAGCCCTCCCGATCACCGCCCACTAGAATTTTATATTCCAGGTTGGGGCTGTTGGCACTAGCAGCGTCTACTGCCTCAGCCACATCCCCGTCAGCGGTACACAAAATAGCGCGAACATTGCCGGCGGCAAAGCGATAGGTAAAATCCTTTTCCAGCAGCTGATTGGTGGCAGGAATGGCCACAGCGCCCAGCTTGTGTAGGCCTAAGATGGCAAACCAGAATTGGTAGTGGCGCTTGAGCACCAGCATTACCCGGTCACCCCGGCGAATGCCAAGAGATTTAAAATAGTTGGCTGCCCGGGCAGATTCTTTTTGCACATCCCGGAAGGTAAAGCGCCGCTCTATGCCGTTTTCGGACAGATGGAGCATTGCCAGTTTTTCCGGTTTGTTCTGTCCCAGCTCGTCCACCACATCAAAGGCAAAGTTGAATTTTTCTTCATTCTTAAAGTCGATCTTTGTCAGCTTGCCCTCTGTAATGGTGGGCAGAATGAAGTTGTGATATACCCGAGGCACGTTGCTGGACGGCCGCAGGATATCGGTGGCAGCGGGCTGCTCCGGTGCTTGCTCGCCAATACGGGCAGCGGTGTTGGAAAGGACAATGGCGTAGAAGCTGCAGTCCTCTCCGTCCACAGCGATCATACCGTGGGGGGTGGCGGAGTCATAGTAAATACAGTCGCCGGGGTGCAGGATTTCAGAATGCTCACCGATCTGGATGCGCATATGGCCACGGATTACGATGTCACATTCCTGACCTTCGTGGGTGGTCAGCTGAATATCCTCATATTCTGCGCCGGGGCGGTAGGCCAGCTCCATATACAGCGGAAGGGCAATACGGTTGCGGAAGTCTGCCGCCAGGTTAAAGCCTACCATATGGTGGGCCTCTTCGATTCGCTGTCCCTGTCCCTTTCGGGTCAATGCGTAAGAGCGAAGCTTGGGGCTGCTGCCTTCCAGCAGGTCGCCCATATCCACACCGAAGCTTAAGGTACAGCGGTACAGGAATGCGATGTTAAAATCCCGTTGACCTGCCTCGTGGGCCAAGTATTCTTCCACGGTTAGCCCGGTGCGTACCGCCATATCTTCCGCGGTCAGTCCGGTGGCCTCCCGCAGGGAGCGGATTCTGGCCGCCATTTCTTGAATTTTATAGGTCATACCAGTCATATAGGTTACCTCTTACAGTTGATTGCGGATGATCTTGCCGCTGATAGTCTTGGGCAGCTCCTTCTTAAATTCCACAATCCGGGGATATTTATAAGGTGCGGTGTGAAGCTTGACATAGGACTGAATTTCTTTCTTCAGTTCCTCTGTGCCTTCCACACCGTCTACCAGCACGATGCTGGCCTTTACCACTTGGCCGCGAACCTCGTCGGGAGCAGCAGAAACGCCGCACTCCAGAACATAGGGCAGCTCCATAATGGTGCTTTCAATTTCGAAGGGTCCGATCCGGTAGCCGGAGGACTTGATCACATCGTCGGCGCGGCCTACATACCAGTAGTAGCCGTCCTCATCACGCCAGGCAAGGTCGCCGGTGTGATACATACCGTCGTGCCAGACCGCATCGGTCTTTTCTTGTTCGTTGTAGTAACCCAGGAAAACGCCGCAGGTGGGTTTGGGATCGGTGCGGATGACGATCTCGCCGTTGACACCGTCGGCAACGCTATTGCCATCGGGATCCACCAGGTCGATGCCATAGCCGGGAACAGGCTTACCCATAGCGCCGGGCTTGAGGATAGTGCCCAGCAGATTGGCGATGCCCAGCGTCATTTCTGTCTGACCGAAGCCTTCGGCAATCTGTAGGCCGGTGGCTTCCTCGAACCGATAGAATACCTCGGGGTTCAGCGCCTCACCGGCGGTGGTGGCATGCTTGATAGAGGACAGATCAAAGCGCTTTAGATCCTGCTTGATCAGCATCCGGTACATAGTAGGCGGTGCGCAGAAGGTAGTGATCTGATACTTCTGGAACATGGGAAGAATCTTTTCTGCGTCAAACCGGTCAAAGTCATAAGTAAATACAGCGCTTTCACACAGCCACTGGCCGTAGAGCTTGCCCCACAGAGCCTTGCCCCAACCGGTTTCCGAGATGGTAAAATGCAGGCCATCCCGTTGGGCGGTGTGCCAGTATTTGGCAGTAACATAGTGGCCCAGGGCGTATTTATAAGAGTGCATTGCGATCTTGGGGTAGCCGGTGGTGCCGGAGGTGAAGAACATCAGCATAGGATCGTCGCCACAGGGGGCGTTCTCCTCCCGGACAAACCGACGGCTAAACAGGCTATATTCACTATTAAAGTCGTGCCAGCCTTCCCGTGCGCCGCCTACCATAATCTTGGTTAAGCGGTTTCCGGATACCTGCTCCGCCAGTTCTACCTGGTGTGCGGTGTCGCCGTCGGCGGTGCAGACGATTGCGCTGACACCGGCAGCTTGGAAGCGGTAAGTAAAATCATGCTCCAACAGCTGGTTGGTGGCAGGGATGGCAATTGCACCTAACTTGTGCAGACCTAAGATGGCGAACCAGAACTCATAGTGGCGCTTGAGCACCAGCATGACCCGGTCGCCCCGGCGAATGCCCAGAGATTTAAAATAGTTGGCGCTCTGGGAGGAGGCATCCTTCATGTCTTTAAAGGTAAACCGCCGCTCTGTCATATCGTTTGCCACATGGAGCATTGCCAGCTTGTCCGGCTCACGCCGGGCGATGGCATCCACAGTATCAAAGGCGAAGTTATACCGGTCCGCATCCATAAACTGGATGTCGGTCATAGCGCCATGATCATCTTCCTGGGTTTTGATAAACTTTTCGCAAAGCAGGGGAGGGCCAGCCTGACGGGAGTGGGATTGGCCGATGTACAGGGGTTGGTCGGTGGTATCGCTGACCATGATCATGGCCAAGAACACGCAGTCCTGCCCATCAATGGCGATCATGCCGTGAGGGGTGGAGGACTTGTAGAAAATGCTGTCACCCTCCCGTAGGATCTCCTCGTGGTCGCCCACCTTGACCCGCATCGCGCCTTTGATCACCAGGTCAAACTCCTGGCCGGCGTGGGTGGTGGTGTGGATGGGCAGATTCTGCAGCTGAGGAGAATACTGGTAAGTAACCCAGTAGGGAGTGGCCAGCTTTTTCCGGAACATGGGGGCCATATCCTGGATGGTGATGCCATCCTCGCTGGCAGTTACAAGGCCTTTGTTTTTCCGGGTAACGGTATAACCGGACAGGTTGGCGCTGTGGCCTTCCAGCAGGTCGGTAATTTCCAGGCCAAAGACCTTGGCGCATTTATGCATAAAGGTAAAGGGCAGATCTACAGTGCCGGTCTCATAAATTCGATACTGATCCACAGAAACCTCTGTCAGGTCTGCCATTTTTTCCATGCTGTAACCCAGGATCTCACGCATTTCCCGGATACGCAGGGCGATATCCATCAGTTGTGTTGCAGTGGATTGGTTTGGCATAGTGCCAC
Organism: Faecousia sp.; assembly: GCA_045661025.1. Classification (GTDB taxonomy): domain Bacteria; phylum Bacillota; class Clostridia; order Oscillospirales; family Oscillospiraceae; genus Faecousia. Next base: position 6,770 of record JAZREX010000083.1, read on the forward strand.
ATCCTTTCTTCTTGTCTACCGCTGCTGAAATAAAAAACCCGTCTCAAGAAATCTTGAGACGAGCAAAATATTACCCGCGGTACCACTCAAATTGCGGCATACGCCGCCTCTTCAGGCTCTACTAAGCCCCAGCCTTTAACGCAGGCATACGGAAACACTTACTGGTTGTTGTCTTTGGGTGTTTCGGCTCGGAAGGGATAAGCTTTGGAAGGGAAAATGATTGGCTCGCACCGTACGCCAACTCTCTGTACATTGTCTTCTTCCAGCCGTCTTCGTCAACGCTGTTTTTATATTTCCATTACTTTAGCATGTACACCGGAAAAAGTCAAATGTTTTTCCTGGTAAAACAAAAATTTTTTGTAAGAAAGTTGTTTTGCAAGAAAAAGCTTTGTAAGAACGCTCTTTTTTGTGTTTTTTGCACAAGGAAAAATAAGGGGCAGGATTGGCTCACCAATCCTGCCCCTTGGGGTGTATTATTGTGTTGTTTGTTTATTCGGCTGCGTCATCTGTGAAATCGATTTCGATATCAAGATCCTGATCCTCTGTGGGTAGTTCGATTTCAACATCCAGATTCTCTTCGCCACCGTCAAAGAAAGAACTGTCTACAGAACCTTCCATGATATCGCCGGTCAGGGCGTTTACCAGATAATCCTCTGTAACATTTTTCTGAGCGATCTGGAAAGCGTAGCTGCCCAGTACAGGTTGGTTGGTAACATTGAGGGAAAGATAGTCGTCCTCGCCGATAGACAAAACGGTCAGAAGCAGATCTTTTGCCTGCGTTGCGGTCATTTCGCCGTTGGCGTTCAGATCTTTGGCGTTTAAAGCAAAAATATGCAGATCCAGAGTCAGAGCGTTTGCAGCATTCTGTACAGCAGCCACCATGTCGGTCAAGAATGTTTCGCTGGGTTCTTTCGAACCGGGGGCGCTCTTGAGCAGCATAGCAGAGCTACTATTGTTCGAAAGCTTCAATGTAGCAAAATGGGGAACAAGCTCCACAACAGCATCGGCGCAGCTAACACCGAAGATGGCGGGGTCGTTGTCCAAGATGGCGTTACCATCGCTATTTTTGCCGGTGGCATCTATGATCAGCCCGTCTTCGTTATAGACCAGCTCCAAAATAGCGCCGCAGTTCACAACAAAACTGCCCACAGGTTGCCGGGAAATTTGTGCTTCGGTGTCATCCGGTTGACCGGTGGTATTTTCGGTTGCAGGGTCGTTTTTGCAGCCGGCGAGCATTCCGGCAGTTAAGACAAGAGCCAACAGCAATGATAATACAATGCGCAAATGTTTCATAGGAAATTCTCCTTTTGCGTAATTTAGTTTACCAAGACAGACAAGCATCTGCTTTTCAAAACTCTATGTACACAATACCAGATTTTTTGTCCAATGTCAATTTTTTGGGAGAAGAAACTTTACAGCAGAAAAAGAGTGTAGCAAGTGCTACTTTAGGCCTTATTCTTGAAAAGTTATCGAAAATATGGTATCATATATAAATTATCCTATATTAAGGAGCAAAAACAGATGATAAAAAGGTGGATTTCCGCTTTTCTAGCGGTGGTGTTGGTGTTTCTGCTGGTGCCCGCATTCCCTATTCAAGTAAAGGCGGCTGCCAATTTTACCGTATCTCAGCAGTTGATCGATGTGGTGAAGCATATGGAAGGCTTCAGCGAAAAACCCTACTGGGATTACGCCCAATGGACAGTGGGCTATGGCACCCGGTGTCCGGATGATAAACTGGAAGAATATAAAGCCAATGGCATTCCTAGAGATGAAGCAGAGGCACTGCTAAAACAGGCGATGAATCGGTTTCAAACAGCGGTAAACAATTTTGCCAATAAGTATAAGTTGAATTTAAAGCAGCATCAGTTTGATGCCTTGGTTAGCTTTTCTTACAACTGTGGGGAAGGTTGGATGTCTGAGACCACGGGCTATTTTAATCAAGCTGTTCGCAGCGGCAACACCGGCAGCGCATTTTTATATGGCATTTGCTTGTTCAGCACTGCAGGTGGCGAGTATATGTTGGTCGAAAGAAGACTGGCAGAAGCCAATATGTACATAAACGGCGTTTATCAGGCTTCCAACAGTTCTGGCTTTAAAGTGCCGGACAATTTTAAATATGTATTTTTGGATGCCGGCGGCGCAACAGTTCCTTATAAGATTTTTGCTTATGATGCCAATGAGGGTGCGGTGCTGCCTACCAATTTTAAAACAGTTCCTGTGGGTACAGACGGGAAAGGCGGATTGTTTGCCTATAATTTTCAAGGATGGTTTACTGCCGATGGCAAAAAACTTTCCGCTATGGATAAGACCCCTGTTAGTGGGTCGGTTATCTATGCCCGGTGGGCAGACCTTAATGGCAAGGTGGTAGAGATACCCAAGGGTGATAAGGTGAATTTGCAGGTTACTGTTAAAGAAACAGGTTGGAATATCCGCTCCGGTCCTGCTACTTATTACAATAGTGTGGGTACAACTATTGCAGGACAAGTGCTGCAGCTAACCCAGGTGTGTCAGGGCGGTGGTTATACATGGGGAAAATTCGACAAGGGTTGGACTGCACTAAGCAATACCAACTATGAACAGGTGTTAAAAGAGGCGCTAAACCAAGCTCCTTTTCCTAAAAAAGCTGTGGTTACCGGAACAGGCGTGAATGTTCGCTCCGGTCCGTCTACGAGTTACCCAATCGTAGGCACAAAAACCCAGGGCGATCGGATTGTCATAACCCGCGAACAGAAAGGCGGATCTTACACTTGGGGTCAGATGACAGACGGCAACTGGATCTGCATGGATTATGTCCGCTATGAGGTGGGTAAAGTGCTGACGGCTACGGGAATCCAGGTGGTGCGTCAACCGGAAAAGACAACTTATTATCAAAATGAAGCCTTGGATACCACAGACGGCGTTGTGGCCCTGCGCTATGATGACGGCTCTGCCACCGGCGTGCCCTTGACAGCTTCTATGGTTTCCGGGTATAACGCCGGAAAACTGGGCAAGCAAACATTGACGGTAACTTATAATGGTTTTACCACCAATTACACAGTCAATGTGGTGCAAAGGGAATATACCATAACCTTTAAAAATTGGGACGGCACAGTGCTGCAGCAAAAAAACTATACATATCAAGCGGTGGTCAACCCGCCTACCAGTCCCAGCCGCCCGGCAACGGCCCAGTATACCTATCAGTTTGCCGGTTGGGATAAGACAGTGGTAAGCGCAACTGCCAATGCAGTTTATACCGCTACCTACCGGGAAATCCCCCGGACCTATACTGTGACCTTTAAAAATTGGGACGGTACAGTGCTGCAACAAAAAACCTATACATATCAAGCGGTGGTCAACCCGCCTGCCAGCCCCAGCCGTCCGGCAACAGCCCAGTATACCTATCAGTTTGCCGGTTGGGATAAGACGGTGGTAAGCGCGACTGCGGATGCGGTTTATACTGCTACCTATCGGCAGGTGCTTAGAACTTACACAGTCACATTCCAGAATTGGAACGGCACAGTTTTGCAAACTGCAACCTACGAGTATGGTCAAGAAGTGATCCCTCCGGCAAACCCCACAAGACCGATAGAAAATAAGTATACCTATCGATTTGTCGGTTGGGATAGTCCGGTTACAAAATGCTTCGGCGATAAGGTTTACGCCGCTGTTTTTGAAGCGGTGGTGAAAAATGGGGACTGTGATGGTGATGGAGATGTTAATAACGAAGATGTGATTTATCTTCTGTGGCACACTCTGTTCGAGGACGAGTATCCTTTGGCATGTAACGGCGATGTGAACGCAGATGGATATATCAACAATGAAGATGTCATTTATCTTTTGTGGCACACCCTGTTCGAGGAGGATTATCCCATATAAAGCAGAAAAAGGAGCTTTTCGATTGAAAAGCTCCTTTTGTTTTATGAAGTTATGGATCAGGCCTTGCCTGCGCAGCCGAGAACATTCACCAGCTTGTGGCGAACCAGTTCCTTGATGTTGGCACGGGCGGGCTTCAAGTACTCACGGGGGTCGAACTTGCTGGGCTCATCGTTGAAGAACTTACGGATGGTGCCGGTCATTGCAAGACGCAGGTCGGAGTCGATGTTGATCTTACAAACAGACAGGGAAGCGGCCTTGCGCAGCTGCTCTTCGGGAACACCGATGGCGTTGGGCATCTTGCCGCCGTTGGCGTTGACCATTGCCACATAGTCCTGAGGAACGGAAGAAGAACCGTGCAGAACGATGGGGAAGTTGGGAAGACGACGAGTGATCTCCTCCAGCACATCAAAGCGCAGAGCGGGGGGGACCAGGATGCCGTTTTCGTTCAGAGTGCACTGCTCGGGAGTGAACTTGTAAGCGCCGTGGCTGGTGCCGATGGCGATAGCCAGGGAGTCACAACCGGTTCTGGCAACGAACTCTTCCACTTCTTCGGGACGGGTGTAGGATGCGGCCTCAGCAGAAACATTGACCTCGTCCTCGATACCGGCCAGAGAACCCAGCTCGGCCTCTACCACAACACCGTGGTCGTGGGCGTACTCAACCACCTTCTTGGTGATTTCGATGTTTTCTTCAAAGGACTTGCTGGAAGCGTCGATCATAACGGAGGTGAAACCGCCGTCGATGCAGCTCTTGCAGGTCTCGAAGCTGTCGCCGTGGTCCAGGTGCAGTGCCACGGGGATGTCGGGGCATTCCAGAACAGCAGCCTCTACCAGCTTTACCAGGTAGGTGTGGTTTGCGTAAGCACGAGCGCCCTTGGAGACCTGCAGAATCACAGGAGCCTTCTCCTCGCGGCAAGCCTCGGTGATTGCCTGTACGATTTCCATGTTGTTGACGTTGAAAGCGCCGATGGCGTAGCCGCCGTTGTAAGCTTTCTTAAACATTTCGGTAGTAGTTACCAGAGCCATTGGAATCAATCCTTTCTTATTCAGCGAAGCATTTCGCATTTTTTTACAAACACATTATATCATAAACTTTATTGATTTCAATAAAAATATTTGCTATTTTTGGGGAAGCATGGTATAATTTTCTGAGCTGGGGTCTTGACGGCCGCAGATTTGTAAATTTAAATAATCCTTATGGAGGTAAATGATATGTCTGAAAAAACTTTAGTTGGCTCTGTAATTATCGGTCAGTCTGGTGGTCCTTCTTCCGTTATCAACTGCTCCGCTTACGGTGTCATCAAAACCGCTCTGGAAAATGAGAACATCACCAAGGTATATGGTGCATACCACGGCATCAAGGGCGTGCTGAACGACCAGCTGATGATCATGGATGAGGAAGATCCTGCAGAGCTGGCCAATATGCTCCACACTCCGTCTTCTGCTCTGGGTTCCTGCCGTTACAAGATCGCAGATCCCGATGTAGACGATACTGACTACAAGCGGATCCTGGAGATTTTCAAAAAGTATGATGTGCGCTATTTCTTCTACAATGGCGGTAACGACTCCATGGATACCTGTAATAAGATCTCCAAATACATGGCAAAGGTTGGCTATGAGTGCCGCGTTATGGGCGTGCCCAAGACCATCGACAACGATCTGGCCGGCACTGACCACTGCCCCGGTTTCGCTTCTGCTGCTAAGTACATCGCTACTTCCATTATGGAAGTTTCCCGCGACTGCCAGGTTTATGACACCGGTATGGTGACTATCGTGGAGTGCATGGGCCGTCATGCCGGTTGGCTGACTGCCGCTGCTGCTCTGGCAAACCTGAAGGGCGATGGCCCCGATCTGATCTACCTGCCCGAGGTTGACTTTGATATGGAGCAGTTCAAGGCAGATGTGAAGCGTGTTTACGCAGAAAAGAAGAACTGCCTGGTAGCAGTTTCCGAAGGCATCCACTATGCTGACGGCACTTTTGTTTCCGAGGCTAAGACCTCCGGCACCGATGGCTTCGGCCATGCCCAGTTGGGTGGTCTGGCTGCCCGTTTGGCGGATGTTGCCAAGGAAGCTACCGGCGCAAAGGTGCGTCCCATCGAGTTTAGCCTCTTGCAACGCTGCGCTGCCCATTGTGCTTCCGGCACCGATATTGCTGAGTCCTTCATGTCCGGTAAGGCAGCTGTGGAGGCTGCAGTAGCCGGTGCTACCGATAAGATGGTTGGTTTCAAGTGCACCCGGGATGCAAATGGCTACAAGTGCGAGCCCGAGCTGTTCGATTTGAGCGTGGTTGCCAACACAGAGAAGAAGGTTCCTGTGGAGTGGATCAACGCAGAGGGCAACGGTGTGACCCAGGACTTTATCGACTATTGCCTGCCTCTGGTCCAGGGCGAGACTGCTATGGTCAAGGAAGATGGCCTGCCCCGGTTTGTCCAGCTGAAGAAAGTATTTGCAAAGTAATGTAGAAGCCGCGGTATCTTTACAGATACCGCGGCTTTTTCCTATAAAAAACGGTAGCTTTTAGAAAACTACCGTTTTTTATATTTCTTACAGTTCTTCCAGGCAGAGCACGCCGGGAATCTGGCGCAGCTTGTCGATCACATCCAGATGATGCTGGCGCTTTTGCAGCCGCAATGTGGTGAAATATGCTCTGGCACCATCTTCGTTGTCAGAGTCGTATTCCCGCATGGTATCACGCACCAAAATATCCTTGCTGCGCACTTCTTCCAGGAACATACTTAAGGTGCAGTCATGGCTTAGTTCCACATAGACTTCCATGGTTTTTGTTTTGCGTTGCATATGATGGTCCATTTTTTGCAACATAGTCATGACAAAAAAGACAGCAAAACCGCCGACCAATGCGGCTTCATAAAATCCAATACCCAATGCAAGACCTACACCGGCGCAGGCCCACAGACCAGCTGCGGTGGTCAGACCTTTGATTTGATTGCGGCGGGTGACGATGATGGTGCCAGCACCCAGGAAACCGATGCCACTGACCACCTGTGCGCCCAGACGCACCGGGTCGCCGGTGCCAAATACTTGGCACACATAGTGGTTGGTCATCATGATCAGGCAAGCGCCTAAGCACACGACCATATATGTACGAAGGCCTGCGGGACGGTTTTTCATGCCACGCTCCAAGCCGATCAGTCCGCCGATGATTACGGCACAGAAAATGCGCAGACATACGGACACAAGGGTCAATTCACGTAGAGCTAATTCCATAGCACTCTTCCTCCAAGGTTTTTAAATAGTTTATGTAGATGCCGGGATCGGTTATGCCTCTAAAAGGGCGGATTCCCGGCTTTGACAGGTAAATAAAATGACCTGTTTCCCTGTGGCGGCCTCCCGAAGGACATCTAAGGCAATGGCAAGCCGATCGTCGTCAAAGCGGCACAGGGCATCGTCCAGCACCAGGGGTGCATGGGGGGTCAGAGCCTCTGCCACGGCCAGCCGTAGGGCAAGATACAGTTGATCTGCTGTGCCGTCGCTGCGCCAAAGGACACTGTGAAGGGTGTTTTCTGTTTCTGTCCCGGTTTGCATACTGAAATCTGCCTGTAAAGTCAGTCGATGATAACGGTTTTGCGTGAAACGGGAGAAAAGGGTTTGGGCCCGACCGGAGATTCGGGGGGCGAACCGCCGCTGCAGAGTGTTAGCAGTTTCGGTGGCGGTATCTATAGCAAGGCAGGTTGCCCGATAGATCTCCTCCAATTTTTGGATACGGCAATCAAGCTGTTCTAACTGGTGGGTCAAATGGGTTTGGCTGCCTAAGGATTCCATCAAACCGGACAATTGACCCTGCTGCTTGTGAAGCTGTTCTTGATCAAACCGGCATTGGGCAATTTGTTGCAGGGTTTCTTCCCGGGAATAGGAAAGATCATCCGGCTTTTGGGGCGGTAATACCTCTTTTTGAGAACCGGAGAGGGTTTGTACCAAGGTTTCTGCCCGCAGCAATTCCTTTTTCGCATCCTCCAGGCTGGACCATACAGATTTTGCTTGCCGCAGGTTTAACTCTTGCTGCACCAGAGAAGCGCCCTGAGTCAGTGCTTCCGTGGTTTGGCGAATTTGGGCAGCCCGGTGCTCCAAAGCTTCCTTCTGGAGCTGATAGTTAGCGTTGTCTTCTGCATAGGCTTCTTGGGCATCGGCCCAACCGGCTGCGGCTGCTTCCCATTGGGAAACTGCCACAGGGGCATATTTAAGTTCCAGGGCGGCCACGGTGTTTTGTGCCCGACGGCAGCTGCTTTGGTTACTGACAAAGACGATCATGCCTGCCAGCACCCCAAGGATAGCCAACACGATCCCCATCCAATGGGGCAACGCCAGAAATGCCACGCAGGCAGCGGCCATTGCCAAGCCCACAAATCCGGGCCAGCGGCGATGGGCTTTTTTTTGGGATTGGATATAAACAGACCGGTCTGTCTGGACTTGCCGCAGGGCGTCTGCCCGGGCAAGATTTTGATAGGGAAGGGGGATGGCAGGGGGGCTCGGCGGCGCAGCTAACAGCTGGGCATCGGTCTGCAGGTTGTCCTTGTCTTCTCGCAACTGCTGCAGTTTTCCCAGGGAAATGTCGATTTCCTCGGGTTTGGGCAGCTGGGCGCATTGGGCAGTTAGTTCCTCTACTCGGGTCTGGGCAATGGTCAGACTGACCTGGGCTTTGGAAAGTTCATCCGCATAACTGCGGTTTTCTGCATAATCCAGGGCCTGCCGGTGATTTTCCAATAAAGCCTGCGTTTCTACCAGTTGAGCCTGTTCTTTTTCCAGAGCGTATAACTGCTGGTGGTAACTGCCAAGTAGTTGCAGTTTTTCTGCAAGCGCC